>JAGWHE010000029.1 GCA_028866945.1 Nitrososphaerota archaeon | reverse complement strand
TCCCCCTCTACCGGCTCGATGCCCTTGACCCAGCCGATGGCCGTCGGATAGAAGACGACTTCGGCCCCCATCAGCCTGTTGACCCGGGCCGCTTCGGGGTACCACTGGTCGAAGCAGATGAGGCTGCCGACGCGACCCTTTGACGTCCTCGCAACCGCGTAGTCCTTCCTAGGGGAGAAGTAGTCCTGCTCGAAGTAGTGCTCGTCCTGGGGGATGTGCACCTTCCTGTACTTGGAGACGGCCTTCCCGCCTTCGTCGAAGACGAGGCAGGTGTTGTATCTCGAGCGCCCGTCTGCCTCGTAGATCGACCCCCCCACCAGGACCACCTTACCCTTCCTGGCCGCCTCCGAGAGGGCCCTGCTCGTCGTCCCTGGGATCGGCTCCGGCTGGGCGACTGCGTCCCTGGCGGACGGGAAGTACCTCGTGGAGAAGAGCTCGGGGAGGCAGACGACGTCCGCGCCCCGGCGGGCCGCTTCTTCGACGAGCCCCGTCGCCTTCTCGACGTTGGACCGGCTGTCCTCCGACATGGACATCTGGACGAGCCCGATGGTAACCTTGTCCTGGGCCAACCGTGTCGCCCTGGACCCCTCGGTATTCAAACTGTGTGCGCTAGCCTCTCGTTATCGGCTGCTGGATCAGGAACCCCGAGCCCGGCCCCTTCACGTCAGACGCGCTCGTGAAGTATTCCCTGGCCGGACCGTCGAGCCTGTACCCCTCCTTCAGCAACCCCTCCAGGAAGGGCCCGTAGGTCATCCCGAACTCCTCGGGGGGACCCTCGTGCCTCGTCTCGGCCGCCTGTGCCTCGGCCAGCTCCTTGCAGTCGACCCCTCCCTCGGCCGCGAACGGCTTGGCCACCGGGATGCAGGCCTCGCTCCTGAGCTCTGCCGGCGGGGTCTCCCCCGGGTTGTCGTAGAAGCGGCAGAACGGGTACCCGGCCTGCTCGATGCCCTTCTCGTCCATCCAGGCCTTGAGCTTCAACATCGCCTCCCCGACCCTGGCGTAGGGCCCCTTCAGGGAGACACTGGCGACGGTCGTCCGGGGGGCTTTCACGTAACGCACCTCGGGAGCCTTCATCTGGAAGCGCGAACCCACTCTGTGGGTAATAAGCGCGACGCGGCGCGTCGAAAATGTTTTTCCCGATGGCGCCGGCGACATGGCCAATGACCTTCGCAGCGGCCGCGCTTCAAGCTACGGCCACCACCACGTCCGCCCTGGGGGGCGCGAAGCCGCTCTGGGTGGTCGCCGTGGAGATAGTGGTGTTCGTGGCCGGGGTCGCCCTGGTCGGGACCCTGTTCACCAGGCTCATGGTCAGCCTGGCGACGAGGGCCGGGGCGTCGAAGGCGGTCGTCAATTCGATACGCCAGTGGCTCGGCGTCCTAGTCGTCGTGGGGGTGGTGGCCGGGGTCGCGTACCTGACCGGCCTCTCCTCGGACATAACCACGCTCACGATCTCCGGGATAGCCGGTCTGGCCGTGTCACTGGCCCTTCAGACCACGCTCTCAAATGTGATCGCCGGGGTCCTGCTCTTCAACGACGGCATCATCCGCCTGGGGGACGACATCCAGTACGGCGGGCCGGGAGGGGTGAGGGGCCAGGTGGTGAAGCTCTCCCTGCGGACGACCTGGGTCAAGACCCCCGAAGGGGTCATGACAGTGATAGGGAACAGCACCCTCTCCGCCGGGCCGATTCTGAACTACTCGGCGAAGGCGCGGCTCGAAAGGAAGCTGGGGGTCTAGCCGCGGAAGGCGGCTCCGGCCTAGGAGCCCCAGAACAGGTCCAGGGTCGTGGCGCCCATTATCTCGTCGAACGAGAAGTCCAGGGCGTCGAGGAGCTGGTCGAACATGGAGTGGGCGTACTCGATGTACTTGTCCGCGTCCACCTCGTCGGGCCTCGCCATCTTCGCCGGCTTCACGTAGGGCGGGTTCTTCGTCTTGACGTAGGCGATGATCTCCCCGGCCTTGATCTCCTCCCCCTTCTCCTCCAGCTGTTTCGCGGCCCTCACGTGCTGGGGGGTCGTCCCCTTGTAGTTGTCCGTCGGCTTCCCCATGAGCACGGTGAAGGCGAGGTCCTGGACGGGGACCTTCTTCCCCTTCAGGTCGGATATCATCTGGGTCAGCAGCCCTTTGATGCTCGCACGGGCGCTCTCGAAGTCGGCCGGGTTCTTCACAGAGCTCAGGATGTCCAGGGTCTCGTAGAACACTTTCTTCAGGTAGTCGGGGGTCTGGCTCTTCTTGCCCGTCAGGCCGCGGATGTCCGCCGTCCCGTCAGGGAGGACCCCGAAGTAGTTCTTCTTCCTGCTGCTGAAGGCCACGTACCGGTAGAGCTTGTCGAGGTCCAGCTCCACCCCGAGGTCGGTGTCCGCCCAGCGGGTCACGCCGGCGACCTGCTCCCTCGTGGGGCTGCGCAGGAAGAGGCTGTCCGTGTCGGTGTAGAGGACTTCGACCCCGAGCTCTCTGCTCTTCGCGATGGTCCGGGTGATCGCGTCCCGGCCGAGGGCGGCGGTCGCCTCCGCCACGGGGAGGCAGTAGAACGCGAAGGTCTCGAAACCCAACACGCCGTACGATTGGCCGACGGGAACGAACCTCCCGTTCCTTCCCGCGAACACCGTGTGGTTCTTGGCTGTTGTAATGCAGTAGACCTTGCCGCTGTAGCCCTCTCTTGAGACATGCCTGTGCACTTCCTTCGCGGAAAGCGTCAGTTTCACGCTTGTATTGGCGAAGTGAATTCTGTAAACGCCATCGTCCCACGCCATCCTGGTCATGGAGCCTAGACAGGTCAGCAGCACAACGAGCCCTTCGGCTAACCACCTGCTCTTGGTGGTGTAGAGGACCTGCCTGGAGGTCCCATCCCCTCTGTAGGCCGCGTCCAGGAAAGCTTGCATGGTGTCCTTCGACGCGAAGACAAACTGGGGGATCTTCTTCGTGGCCGCGCTGTGCGGCTCCGAGCCACCAGCATAGCAGTTCTTCGACATCCAGCGGTGCAACACGCTGCTTGCAACCTTGAAGTATTTCGAGTCACCCGAACCTGTCGAGGGGCGGAGGGAGAGAGACTTCAGAAGCTTCGAGATGTCGGCTCTGTAGAGAATGCCGTTCCGGTTGCCCCTGCCATAGCTCTGTGTGACGGTGACGCCTCTGCTCATCCCGCGCACGTGCCCAGATTCATAGACCTTCGGCAGGGTGGTGTAGGGGGACCCTTCGGCAACGAACCATCCGCAGAGCTCAGCGAAACCGGCGGCGTCGTATCTGACCGGGATCTTGGCTCCTCGCTTGGCCCCCGTCATGGCGAACCCACCAGCCTTTTCAGCGGCGTCGATGTCATGCTCGGTGACCACCTCAGCGGGGAGCGTGTAGTGCGATCCCAACCGAGGGTCGACCTTGCTCTTCTGCTTGCTCACGACCCCTGAAGTGCGAATCTTGACCTGGAGCGATGGTTCGAGCTTCCTGAACCAATTTGAGAGGCGGCGCGACCCTGGATAAAGGTGGACCTGGGCTCGAAGCTCTTGGGCTTCGGCTAACAACGAGACTCTCGCAAGAGGCTCCGCATCCTGGAGGGGGGACTTCAGAGCCGGAATTGCAATGTTGGTCGACTTGTAGACTTCCTCTGCTGTCTTGAAGGTCGTGCCTGTCTTCGATGCTTTCCGTCTGTCCATGACGAGCATTCTGTGGTTCGGAGTTACCAGTAGGTCAGTCGTCCCTGCGTCTCTGAAGTGATACAAGTCGCCCGAGTAGTCGAACTCTTGAACTTCGACCACTTCGTCAATTTCGACCTGGAGCGTGTCAGGGTTGACGTTGACAACCTTGTCGCCGACTTCGAAGTCCTTGATGTTCTTAATTCCACCCGGGGTGACCACGTAGGTGTCGCCCGTGAAGCACGCGTTGAGAAAGACCTTCAGCCCCTGCGACACGACGTTGTACAGGTCCCTGTCTTCCTTCGTCAGCGTCGCGTCCTTGGTGAGCGGCTTGTAGTGGGCCACCCTGAGGTCCCTCAGCGAGCCCGTGACCAGGCTGATTATCCCCTTCCGCTTCGTGCAGACCCAGGACGAAGTGTCGGGGACCTTGTTGCTCCTGCACTCGGGGTGCGAGCAGTTGACGGTCTCGTAGGACAGGTTGTCGACCTTGATGAGGCTCGGGTAGAGGCTCGCGAAGTCGAGCACGGAGACGTCGAAGTACACGCCCGGCTTCGGCTCGATGACGAAGCCTCCCTTGTACTTCTTCCCCTTGATCACCGCCTGGGTCGACCCCCCTCCCTTCTCGGCGAGCTCGTCCTGGCGGGGGATCAGGGCCCCCAGCCGCCTGTGCTCGAAGAAGAGCATGCTCCGGATCCAGTTGGAGACCCCCAGCCTCGACACGTCGTTCATGGGCATCTTCCCAATCCTCGATATGACCAGCAAGAGCTTCATCACCACCGACCCGCTGATGGCGGTGAGGTCGTAGGTGAGCTGGGAGTCGTTGAGGCAGTACTTCGCCAGCTCCGCCAGGGGCAGGTCTCCTATCTCCCCCTCGAACTCAAGCTTCGACCTGTTCAGGAGCGCCTCCGAGATCCCGTTGAGGGTGTGCTCCGTGTACTTGTTGCCGAAGGCGTATACCTGGATGGAGCGGTTCCTGAAGAACTGATAGAGGTCCACGTGGATGCCGTGCTTGAGGGACGCCGCGACCCGCTCCAGCTGGATGGGGTCCTCCTCTTCAGGGATCCCCAGGCGCTCGGCCCTGTGCTGTATGTAGCGGAGGTCGAAGTCGTCGCCGTTGAAGGTGACGAGGACGGGATAGTCGAGGATCTTGGACAGCACGGCCCTGAGCAGGTCCTCCTCACTGTCGAACAGCTCGTAGGCGAAGGCGCTCCCCTCGAGGCCCGCCGGGTCCTTCCCCGACCGCAGCAGGTAGATGACCTTCTCTTCGGCGCTCACGAAAGAGACCGCTATCACCGGCTGCTTCGGGTCGTCGGTGTCCGGGAGCCGCCCGGCCTCGTTGGCCACCTCGATGTCCAGGGCCGCCCTCCGGAAGTCGGCCAGGGGCTCGCTGAGGAGCTCGGCCCACTCCTTCAGGTACGGCTGGAACTCCTTAGGGTTCCGCCGGGTGATGTCTTCCAGCGAGCGGTTGACGCTCTCCGGGACTTCGTGGGTGACTGGGACCACCTTCCCCCCGACCACCTCGTAGTAGGTCCCCATCCGCAGGCCGAGGTCGTAGGCGTAGTTCTCGTAGTACTTGATGTCCGCCTCCCAGGCGCGGATGATGTCCCTGATGCTGTCGTTGCCGCCCCCCACCGCGAGGGGGTCGGTCGTCACGATCTTCCTGACCTTCGCCGTGGTGTCGTTGAGTAGGTCGAGCCTCTCCTCCTCCCTGATCTCGACGACGTCCTTCCTCCCCCTGATCCCCTCCAGCTCCTCCATGGGGAGCCGCGTGAGGCAGTAGGGCCTGTGGCCGGTGTTGTCCTCCCAGAGCCAGAACCTCCCCGCCTTCTGGTCGTAGAACTTCAGGACCGCCTTCTTGGTGCCTCCGTCGTAGGTCGCCGACGCGAGCAGCGCCTCCCCCACCTCGGCCGAAGGCTTCGTGAGCCCCGCCAGCTTAGCCCTGAGGGCGGCTGGGTCGGACAGGGCCTGGGCGGGCAAGCGAGAAACGGTGCGGTTCCACCCCTTCGGCAGATAAGGATAGCCTCGACACCCCGTCCCCATTCGGACGATTTATAACGCGAGTAAAGGCCGGCAGGGCAGATGGCCAGCGTCGTCGGCATGCTCAGGACCTACGTCCCATACCTGTTCATCGCAGTGGGGGTGGCCTGGGGCGCCATCGGGGCCTTCACCGGCTCTTTCCTCGTCGCCTGGCCCGCAGTCGCCTGCATCGTAGGCGGTATCTTCCTGAGGCAGATGCCCGGCCACAGGCTCACCTGGGCCTGGGCGGTGGCCACTGCGTCCATGGGGCTGATCGTCTCGGTATACCAGGTCTACGCCTGGGAGCCGTTCCTGGGAGGGGCCTTCTCGACCATCGCGGCCGCTTCGCTCGCGGGGTTCGCGGTCTTCGCTGTGGTGCACGTGTTCCTGCTGTACGCCGGCGCGGCAGCGGCCAAGCCGGTCAGATCAGAGACGAGCTAGAGTACTTCCTCAGGAAGTAGACGGAGTATCCGCTTATCACGAACAGGGCGCTGAACGCCCTGGTTGCGAAGACCAGGCTCCACTGCGACGGGTACACCGTCGAGAGCGTGTCGGGGTTGCAGGTGACGCTCGCCACCCCCTGTTCGCAGGCGATGACGAAGAGGGAGCCCCAGACCATGAAGTTGTACATCACTTCGTAGGCGGCTGAGAACGCAACTATGAACCCGACCAGCTGGAGGAACGACACGAACCACCCGGGCCACTTCGAGATCCTGTCCTCCCAGAGCCTTAGGCCGGAGTAGAACAGGGCGACGCAGGCGACGCTGAAGTAGGTCACGGGCTGCGCGAAGTACGGCGGGAAGGGGAAGTACACGTCTACCCAGGCCTTCCCTATGGGCTCCCCGGTCACGTAGTTCGACTCGGCTATCCCGTACAGCGTGACGACCACCAGGATGACGAACGAGGCCCAGGCCACGAGCTTGTACATCCGCATGTTCCCGCCGCTCATCTGGAATCGGCTCCGACCCGAGGCTCTGCATCTTTAAGCGTTGAAGGGCCGAGGAGGGACTCGAGCCTGGGGACGGCCCAGAAGAGGGCGAGGACGAAGGGGAGCTCGAGGTAGCTCCAGAAGAAGTTGCCCGCCAGCACGAAGAGGCAGAGGGGGACGACGGCGGCAGACCCCCACAGGAGGTACCCCAGGTTCGGCTTCGACCTCCAGGCGACCACCCCGATCACTGCCGCGGCCGCGGCCACCCTGGCCTCCAGCGGCGCGGACGCGCCAAAGTACGCGAGGAGCCCCTGCAGGCTGGGGTTGACGCTCGCACCGAAGGGGCCGGAGTACACGAAGGGGAGGGCCGCCCTCTGGAACTGGAAGAAGACGGTGTCGGAGACGAAGGCCTGGACGTTCCAGAGTGCGAACGGGGCGACCACCGCCGCCCCCACTCCCAGCGAGACGAGGGGCCCGACGGGCCTCCGGCCTCTTAGCGAGTAGGCGACGTAGACGGGGAAGATCAGCCAGGACTCCTGGCTCGACGCGAGGGCCAGCCCGAAGAGCGCGGCAGCGGGGACCCTCATCCCCCTCGCCTCCAGGAGGACGGCCGCCGAGACGAAGGCCACCGAGGGGAGCGAGTCGTTGAGGAAGGCCGTGGACAGCAGCACGACCGGAGGGAGGAGCAGGAAGAGGGCCGCCATCAGGCCGCCGACCTTGGGGCGGTAGAGGGCAAGCGCCGCGGCGACGACGACGTCGCAGGCCACCAGGCCGAGCCTCGCCCCGCTGCCAAAGTCCCCCGGGACCAGGAACGCGAAGACCCCGGGGAGGTAGGCGAACACAGTCTCCGCGCCCGGGGTGGCGAGCTGCGGGGGGACCACGTAGCTGGCCCCATAGGGGTCGACCCCTCGGAGCAGGTACCCCACCGCCTGGGCGTTGTAGTAGGATACGTCGGTGAAGACCAAAGGCGGGAGCGAAAGTAGTACCACCCGCACCGCGAGGCCGACGGCGATGGCCGCGAGGACGACCCCCGGGACCTGAGACCGCCAGCCGAAGGCGGCGGGTTGCTCCCCCATCTGGTGACCAGCGACGCCGGCTGGTGCCGAGCTTAAAAACGAACTAAACGGGGGAGAGAACCCTGCCTTGGACTTCATTCCGGTGAACCGGCCCATTGTCGGAGAGGAAGAGAAGAGGGCGGTTCTGGACGTGGTGTCGTCCGGGATGCTCGTCAACGCCTCCTACGAGGGAGGGAAGCACGTCCGCGCCTTCGAAGGGAAGGTCAAGAAGCTGCTGGGGGCGAAGCACGTCGTGGCGGTCAACTCGGGGACCGCGGCCCTGCACACCGTCCTGATGGCCATGGGGGTGAAGGCCGGGGACGAGGTGATAGTGCCGTCGTTCACCTTCCTGGCCACGGCCAACGTGGTCCTCGCCTGCGGCGCCAAGCCCGTCTTCGTCGACATCGGGGAGGACTACAACATGGACCCGGCTGCGTTCAGGAAGGCAATCACCAGGAAGACGAAGGCGGTGATACCTGTCCACGTCTACGGGTACCCGGCCGACATGGACGAGGTCAGGGAGACCGCGGCCGCGAAGTCGGTGAAGATCATCGAAGACGCAGCCGAGTCGCTGGGGGCGACCTACAAGGGGACCCAGACAGGCAGGCTGTCCGACGCCGGGTGCTTCAGCCTCTACGCAACGAAGGTAATCACCTCCGGGGAGGGCGGGGCGATCTCGACGGACGACGACGAGCTGGCGGACCTCCTCCGGCTGGTGCGGAACCACGGCCAGGTCCACGGATACGATTCACGCCACCTCGGGTTCAACTACAGGCTCCCAGAGATGAGCGCGGCCCTGGTGTCCGTCCAGATGGACAAGCTGCAGGGGTTCCTCGAGGCGAGGGCGCGCAACACGAAGTACCTCATGGAGCGCTTCTCGGGCATCGAGGGGGCGAAGTTCACCCAGGACTCCCCCGACAGGACCCACGTCTTCTATCTCTACACCCTCAGCCTGCGGAAGAACAGGGACAAGGTCGCAAAGTCCCTCAGCGCCGCCGGGGTGGGGACGGGGGTCTACTGGCCGATCCCGGTGCACAAGACTCCGCTATACACGAAGCTCGGCTTCGCCAGGAAGAAGCTCCCCAGGACCGAGGCCGCCGCCAGGAAGGTCCTCTCGCTCCCGGTCCACCCGGGGCTGTCGAAAGAAGACCTGGAGAGGGTCGGTGACGGCTTCGCCGCCGCCGCCCGCGAGCTCCTCTAGCGGGTGCCCGCCAGGAGGGACCGTGGGTTGAACCGGGCGCTCTTGTCGCTGATGTGCCATCCGGAGAGGGAACCGAGGGTGTCGGTCCCCGCGGACGGCAGATACGACGCCTTCGTCAACAAGACCCCCAACTACGCCGACGCCTACAGGCAGGCCATCGCGAGGGCCCTGGACGCGCGCATGGACCTGGTCACAGCCGACACCGACGGCTACCACCCGGCCGAGGAGATAGTGAAGCTCGCGACCGGGGACTTTGGGGACGGGAGCTTCCTGGTGCTGCCCTACAGGGAGAACATCGGGTTCCAGTCGAAGGCCTACTCCGCGCTCTTCTCCCTGCTCGAGGGGAGGAGGGTCCGCGACTCGACCAGCGGCCTCTGCAGGCTGTCGCTGGCGCTGATGGAGTCCCTCCCCGCCCTGAAGGCGCCGGACATGACAATCCACATCGAGATCCTGAAGCACGCCCTGAAGTCCGGCGCCCGGCTCGTGCAGTACGGCTACCTCTCGAGCGCCAACGACGAGGCCGAGTCGAAGAGGACGAGCCACTACCAGCTCAAGCTCGTCGGAGCCATCTTCCGCTGAGCGGGGTCTCCCGGGGTTTGACGCCCCCATGTGGTGCCGGCGCGTCGCTGTTTATTACCGACCCCGACAGCAATCTCCCAGGCACCCATCCTGTACCCCGACACTGCGCACCCCCGAAGGCCGTCCAGGGCCCACCTGGCCGTGGTGGCCGCGACCATGCTGTCTACCGCCGGGGCTTTCGTGTTCAGCCTGTTCTACGTCTCGCAGGGGGCAGTCGAGCTGAACCCCTGGGGGCTGACGGCCACCTCGCTCTCCGGGACCTTCGCCTTCATCGCCCTCTTCTCCGCCCTGGCCTTCGTCCTGTTGAAGGACCCCTATAGGCTCCTCGCGCTCTCGCTCCCGCTCGCAGTCGGGGTCTCGGACCTCGCCGGGGACGTGACCAACTTCCTGACCAGCTCGCTGTACATCCACGTCGCCGTGGCGGATATCACCGCCGCGTCCGTCCCCGTGGCCTTCGCAGTCTGGCTCGTCGCCGCGAGGGAGCGGGCAGGGCCGGCCCAGCTAGGGCGATAGGCAGAAATACGAGCCGGGCCGGGCGAGTCCTGAATTGAGCGCAGAAGCACCAGCACCGGCACCCACGGCCCCGGCGCCGATTGCGCAGCCCGCGAAGGTCTTCGCAGGGGCGGTCTACGAGTGCGTACGCTGCGGCACGCGCACTACCCAGGAGGAGCTGGCGAAGCTCCCTGAGGTGAAGTGCATCTGCGGCTACAGGGTCTTCAGGAAGGCGCGCCCAGCCGTAGTGAAGCAGATCAAGGCGATCTAGGCACAAGGGCCTTTCTTCGGCGATTGCATATCCACGATACACAATTTATTTAGCCGTCGCCTTCGGCCCGTCTCAGCTACTTGTACCTCATGCAGAGCAAGGAGAGGGCGGCTATACTGGGCTATGGCGCGTACATCCCCTACTATCGGCTCCCGACCACAGAGATAGCGAGGGTCTGGAAGGGAGGGGGGTCTGGCCCCAACGTCGAGAAGGCGGTGGCGTCCATGGACGAGGACACGGTCACCATGGCCATCGAGGCGGGGCGGGGGGCGGTGAAGATGTCTGGGGTGGAGAGGTTGGGCGCGGTCTTCGTGGGGACGGAGTCGAAGCCCTACGCCGTGAAGCCCACGAGCACCATGGTCGCCCAGGCCCTGGGGCAGCACCACACCCTGGCGGCGGACCTGGAGTTCGCGTGCAAGGCTGGGACCGAGGCGATGCAGGTGGTAACCGGGCTGGTCGGCTCCGGGATGATCGAGGCGGGCCTCGCCATAGGCATGGACACGGCCCAGGGGCGGCCGGGGGACGACCTCGAGTACACGGCGGCAAGCGGAGGGGCGGCCTACGTCATAGGGCGCAGGTCGAAGAAGGCGGCGGCGGTCATCGACTGCAGCACGTCGTTCGTCTCCGACACCGGGGACTTTTGGAGGCGGGCCCACGAAAGGTACCCGCGGCACCTGTCCAGGTTCACCGGGGAGCCTGCCTACTTCTATCACATCGAGAACGCGGTCAAGACGCTCTTCAAGGAGACGGGGCACAAGCCGTCGGACTTCAAGTACGCCGTCTTCCACCAGCCGAACCCGAGGTTCCCGGTCGAGGTGGCGTCCCGCCTAGGCTTCACCATGGACCAGATCAGGGCAGGGCTGCTCAACCCGCTGATAGGCAACACCTACGCCGGTAGCTCCCCCATCGGCCTGGCCGCCGTCCTGGACGAGGCCCAGCCGGGAGACAAGGTCCTGCTGGCGAGCTTCGGGTCCGGGGCGGGCTCCGACGCCTTCTGCATCGAGGTGCTGGAGGGGATAACCCAGACCAGGGGGGTCAACCCCACGGTGAAGTCGATGCTGGAGCGGAGCACCAAGATCGACTACTCCACCTATTCGAAGTTCAGGGACAAGCTCCACAAGTAGGCGATGGGTTGGCAACCTCGAAGGCTTACATCGCGTCGGTGGGGTTCACCCCCATCGGGGACCACTGGGAGAAGTCGCTCCTCGACCTCGCAGTCGATGCGGCCAGGGGGGCGCTCAAGCCCCTGGGGAAGAAGGCCCCGGGCCAGATCATAGTCGGGAACATGTTCAGCTCCGTGGGCGCCAGCCAGGAGCACCTCGGCGCCTTCCTCGCCAGCGCCCTGGGGCTGTCGGGCGTGCCCGCGTACAAGGTGGAGGCGGCCTGCTCGTCGGGGGGCTCGGCGTTCAACGTTGGGTACAACCTCGTGAGGTCAGGGGCCATCGACTCGGCGCTGGTCGTCGGGGTCGAGAAGATGCGGGACCTCGAGCCCGAGGAGGTGTCCAAGGCGCTCGCCATGGCCGAGTCGGCCGAGTACACCCAGTTCGTAGGGGCGACCTTCGCGGCGCTCAACGGCCTGCTCGCCAGGTACTACATGGAACAGTTGAACGTGACCAGGGACGAGCTTAGCTCAATCCCGGTCCTCGACCACGCCAACGCGGTCACGGCGGCCCACGCCCAGTTCCGCAAGGCGATCACCCCCGAGGTCGTGGGGCGGTCGGCGATGATAGCCGACCCGCTGAGGCTCTTCGACTGCGCCCCGGTCGGGGACGGGGCAGCGGCGACTCTCATCGTCAACGACAACGCGGCGGTGGAGGCGGAGAAGATGGCCGAGATACTCGGCGGCAGGATCGCCACCAACGAGTTCAGCATCTACGAGAGGGAGGACATGCTCGACTTCAAGGCGACGAAGGAAGCGTTCAGGGCAGCCATGGCCCAGGCGGGGCTGGCGCCGAACAAGCTCAGCCTGCTCGAGGTCCACGACGCCTTCTCGGTGGTCGGGGCGCTGTCGCTTGAGGCCATGGGGTACTCGAAGCGCGGCCATGGGTCCAGGGACGCCAAGGCGGGGAAGTACAGCCCCGGCGGGGAGCTCCCCATCAACACCTTCGGGGGGCTGAAGGCCAGGGGGCACCCGGTGGGCGCCACAGGCATGTACCAGATCGCCGAGGCCTACCTCCAGCTCACAGGCCAGGCAGGGAAGAACCAGGTCCCAGGCGCCCGGTACGCGGCCACCCAGAACATCGGAGGGGTCGACTCCACCAGCGCCGTCCACGTCTTCGGGGAGGCAGCCTAGCTTGACCATCCAGTACTGGAGGCAGAGGGACAGATACTACAGGCTCATCGGGACCAGGTGCACCGAGTGCGGCGCCGAGTCGTTCCCGCCGGCGTACAGGTGCAAGAAGTGCGGGTCGGAGAAGCTGGAGGACAAGGAGATGCCCCAGACCGGCAAGATAGTGACCTACACCCAGCTCCACGAGCCCCTCCCCGGGTTCGAGGCCCAGGCGCCCTTCTACATCGCGGTCGTCAAGCTGGACAACGGGGCGAGGGTCCTGACCCAGGTAGTAGACTCCCCGGGGGACTCGGTGAAGACGGGCGCAAAGGTGAGGGCGACGATGCGGCGGGCGATCGTCGACGGCGAGTCCGGCCAGATCGTCTACGGATACAAGTTCGTCGTCATCTGAGAAGGCTCTTGCGTCACTGCCCGTGCGCTAGCGAAAGAACCCAACCCCTCCAACTGGTTTAACTCCCACCCCGGACGGGGAAGCTTTCTGCTTGTCTAACCCCAAGAAGAGCCACCTCGTCCGGAACCTGATCATCCTAGGCGCCGCCGTCTTCTTCTCCGTCGGGGCAGTGGTCTCCACCCCGCCGATATTCTTCTTCAACGTCACCGTGAGCGGTGCCGCGCACGTCGCCAAGCCAGGGGCGGTGCCCGCGGACGTCACCTTCGTCGACGAGAACGGGATCCCCTACGCCGCCTCCGTCGGCTCCGCCGGGACCTACTCGATCTCGCTTCAGAACGGCCACACCTACTCCGTGTACGTCGTCTATGGCGGCGCCGGGGGCAACTGCTCGGCGGGGACCCTGGCGCTCAACACCCTCGGCTGGACCCAGACCCTGGCAGCCGCCTGCTGAGGGCGCGACCCCTTCCGTCAAGCGCTGCCCCGGCCGGGGCGGCCATGAGAGTTAAGTCAAATGCGCACCCAGGACTGCGGTCGTGGCGCTCACCGTCGAAGTGCTCGCAGTCTTCCTCCTGCTGGCGCTGGGGTCTGTACTCCTTTCGAGGAAGGTGAAGGTCCCTTTCACCATGCTGCTGGTGTTCGTGGGCCTCGCCATCTCGGCGGCGCCCATCTCCGCCCTGGCGGGGCTCAACGTCTTCTTCAACAACCTGGCGAGCGAGCAGCTCTTCGTCGGGCTCATCCTCCCTCCGCTCCTCTTCGAGAGCGTCATCGGGGTCAAGCTGGCGGACTTCCGGGCCGTCTACAGGCCTGCGCTCCTTCTCGCCACCGTCGGGGTCCTGATCTCGACCCTGGTCGTCGGGGTCGTCCTCTGGAAGGTGGTGGGGCTGTCGGTCCTAGTATCCTTCCTCTTCGCCGCACTGATATCTCCCACCGACGTCGCGACGGTGCTCGAGGTCTTCCGCCGGGTCAACGTCCCGACGAGGCTCGCCACGCTGCTGGAGATGGAGGCGGTCTTCAACGACTCCACGGGCATCGCCATCTTCACGGTGGCCCTGGCCACCTCCGCAGCAGTGGCGCTGCAGCCCCTGGAGGCGGTGGCCTACTTCTCCTACACCCTCTCCGGCGGGGTGCTCGTCGGCCTCGGGGTCGCCTGGGCGGCGCGGCGGCTCCAGCCGATGATAGACGACTCCGTGACCCAGGTGGTCCTCACCCTCGCCGCCGTCTACGGGGCCTACGCCGTGGCCACCTCACTGGGGACGTCGGGGCTGATCGCCGTGGCGGTGACGGGGCTCTACTACGGCAACACCGTGCTCTTCAAGGTCGAGAGCAAGCAGGTGGCGGAGGCGACTCGGCAGTTCTGGGGGATCGTCGCCTTCGTGGCCAACGCTGCCGCCTTCTTCTTCATCGGCGTCAGCACCAACATCTTCCTCCTGGGGACGACGCTGGGGGCCTTCCTGGTGGCCTACGCCGTCGTGGTGATGGCCAGGATCACGTCGGTCTACCCCATACTCAGCCTCTCCAGGGTGGCCGGGGCCGGGATTCCGTCCTCCTGGATGAACACGTCCATGCTCGGCGGGATGAGGGGGGCCCTCGCCATAGCACTGATGTCAGTCATCCCGCTGGCCACCAGGGGCCAGGTCGCCACGCTGACCTTCGGGGTTGTCATGCTCAGCATCCTGCTGCAGGGGCCCCTCCTCTCCAGGTACGCCAAGAGGACCTTCGGCGCCCAGCAGACGCTCCAGCCCTACGTCATACCTGACAGGATCTACGACATGGAAGGGGCGCCCGCGCCTGCAGAGGCTTTATCACCCGACCCCGAGGGCGGAAAGAGCGATGAGCTTCGATGAGGTAGTGAGGCTGGGGCAGCAGAGAGGGTTCTTCTTCAAGACCGCAGAGAGCTACCCGAACACCCCCGCCGGGTTCCTGGACTACGGCCCCCTCGGGGTCGGGCTCAAGAACCGCCTGGTCGAGCTCTGGAGGCGGGTCGTGGTCAAGAGGGACGGGATGCTCGAGATCGACGGGTCCCAGATCCTCCCCAGGGCCGTGTTCGAGGCGTCGGGGCACCTGGCGAGCTTCACCGACCCCTTCGTCCGCTGCGCGAAGTGCGGCTCCGTCTTCCGCCCTGACAAGCTGATCGAAGAGAAGACCGGGACAGGGGTCCCGGAGAAGCTGAGCGACGCCGACTACGACGACCTCATGGCGAAGTCGGGGGTGAAGTGCCTGAAGTGCGGGAGCAGGCTGACGGGTACCACGCGCTTCAACATGATGTTCAAGGTCGGCATAGGGCCCTCCCAGGAGGAGGCGTACCTCCGGCCGGAGACCTGCCAGAGCATATTCGTCGACTTCCCGCTCCTGTTCAAGACCCAGAGGGTGAAGCTCCCCATAGGGATAGCCCAGGTGGGGCGGAGCTTCAGGAACGAGATAGCCCCCAGGCAGGCGCTCATCAGGCTCAGGGAGCTCAACCAGGCCGAGGTGGAGGTCTTCTTCAACCCGAAGAAGGCGGACGACCCCCGGTTCGACTGGGCCCTTTCCAGGGCGCTTAGCTTCACGCTCCCGGACGGCACCGAGTTCAGGGGGCCGGTGTCCGAGGCGATGCAGCGAGGCATCGTCCCCAGCAAGCTCGCCGGCCACTACCTCGCGCTGATCACCGAGTTCTACGAGGCGGCCGGGATCCCCCCCGAGAACATCAGGCTCAGGGTCCTGTCGGAAGAGGACCGGGCGTTCTACTCGAAGGCCGCCTTCGACCTCGAGGTCAAGCTCTCCTGGGGGTGGGTCGAGCTGGTGGCCTGCAACTACAGGGGGGACTACGACCTGGGGGGCCACGCGAGGGTCAGCGGCGGGAACTTCACCGTCGACGACGAGACAGAGAAGGTCCTCCCCCACGTCTTCGA
>JAGWHE010000028.1 GCA_028866945.1 Nitrososphaerota archaeon | reverse complement strand
GTGCAGCGCATCACCTGCCGTCACCTCGCGCGCAGTGCGTTCAGGATGACGACCGCGTCGAGCACCTCCTGCATGATCGCACCCAGCGCCGGCTGGATGAAGCCGAAGCTGGCAATCCCCATGAGGACGATGCTCCCACCCATCCCGAAGTAGATGCTTTCCTTCGCGATGTGCAGCATCCGCTGGCCTATGGCTATCCCGTCGCTCACCTTCGTCACGTCGTCGACCAGCAGGACCATGTCCGCTGCTTCCGCAGAGATCCCAGTCCCATGCGCCCCCATCGCTATCCCTACGGTCGCGCTGGCGAGGGCCGGGGCGTCGTTGATGCCGTCTCCCACCATAATCGTCCCTCCGTACTCCCTGGTGAGCCTCGCGACCTGCTCCACCTTCTGCTCGGAGAGCAGATTCGCCTCCACCCTCTCGATGCCGGCCTCCCTGGCTATCGTCTCCGCGTTGATCCTGTTGTCCCCGGTCAGCATCACCGTTAGTTCCACCCCGAGTTCCCTCAGCTTCTGCATCATGTAGGGGACCCCGGGCCTAAGCTGGTCTGTGAACACAATGACCCCGGCCGGTTCGCCGCCCACCGCAACGAACGACACCAGGTTCCCGCTCCTCTTCGCCCCCTTCAGCATCGTATCGGTCCGGCCGTCGAACTTTCTGCCGATGGACGTCTCGACGAACATCTGCGAGCCGAGGGCGACCTTCTTCCCGCCCACGACTCCCTCCACCCCCTGGCCGGACAGCTCCCTGAAGCCGCTGACCTGAAGCAGGCTCCCGAACTTCTCCTTCCCCTCCTTGACCATGGAGACAGCGACCGGGTGCGCCGAGTACTGCTCGACGCTGGCAGCCATCCGCAGGAGGTCCTCCTCCTGCCCGTTGAAGGCTATGACCTGGTCGATTATTGGCGAACCGAAGGTGAGGGTGCCCGTCTTGTCGAAGACGACCACGCGCCCCCTCCCAATCTGCTCAATGGCCGCCCCGCTCTTCACTATGATGCTCTCCTTGGCCGCCCTGTTCACTCCGCTTATCACGGCCAGGGGAGTGGCAAGAATAAGGGGGCAGGGGGTCGCCACCACGAGAACCGCGAGGAACGTGTCGACGTTCCGCGTTACGAGGATCCCGAAGACCGCCATCGCCAGAGTCGCTGGGGTGAACCATACCGCGTACCTGTCTGCCAGCCTCTGTATGGGCGGCTTCTCGGTCTGCGCCTTCGCCACCAGCTCCACTATCTTCGAATATTGACTGTCGGTGCTGACCTTGGTCGCCCTCATCCCAAACGCTCCCCCGACGTTCACGCTTCCGCTCAGCAGCCTGTCTCCATCCTCCTTGGTCCTTGGAAGGGGCTCCCCCGTGAGAGCTGATTCGTCGATCTCAGCCGGTCCGGTCTCGACCACACCATCGACGGGGATGAGGTCCCCGGGCCTCACCACCAGTTCGTCGCCTACCCTCACTTCATACACGTTGATCTCTTCCATTCTGTCGCCCTCCTTCCGCCTTGCCGTCCTGGGCGCTCGGGCGATCAGGCTTCGCAGCGACGAAGAGGCCCTCCTGAACCCATAGTCGTCGATGGCTTCTCCGCCGGTCTGCATGAGCACTATCACGACTCCTGCGAACGCCTCGTCGACGAGGATCGCCGTGACGATGGCCAGCATGGCGACCACATCGGCCGCGAACCTTCCCCTCAGCATCCCCCTGGTCG
Source organism: Nitrososphaerota archaeon (assembly GCA_028866945.1). Lineage (GTDB taxonomy): Archaea > Thermoproteota > Nitrososphaeria > Nitrososphaerales > Gagatemarchaeaceae > UBA183. The sequence goes on along the minus strand of JAGWHE010000028.1, from coordinate 14,101 downwards.
TCTTGAACACGACCGGCGCACCACCGACTATGAGGGTCACGTACCACACCCACCTGGCCAGAGCGTAGTCGCCGAAGACGACCCCCGAGACCCCGCCGATGGCCATCCCAACGGCCGCGACGACCGGGAACGGGTACCTTCGAGCCAGGTGGAGCGCCGAAGGGCGCGCGTCCCGGGGGATCTCGGCTGCCATAGGAGCAGAGCAAGTTCCGCGGGAATTAAAAAGAAATGACGATTCTCACCGCTGACAACACAGAAACCGTCCGCTTCTCACAACTGGCAAACGTCTTACATCCTTATGGTTGCCCTAGGGGACTCTGCCTCACGAGGGGGCGCGGTGGCACGAGGGTCGCGACTTCGGCTGCAGGCTTCGCACTGATGGGGGGAGCCGCCGTGGTGATCGTGCTCTCACTCGCCTACCTGTCGATGCTCCCCGCCTCGTCCCCCGGCTCTTCTGTCCGCGTCTTCGGGCTAGTGAGCTCGATGGGCGCCGGGACCCACCCGATCGGCATGGTCTTCACAGACTCGCGAAGCGGCCAGGCGTCGAGCGCCTCGGTGACCGGCGGGGGGTACTCCATGCAGCTTCCGAACCACCGGGTGTACAACGTCACCATGAACTGGCAGGGCAACCACACCTGGCAGACAGGGGCCGCTGCCCTGGGCCAGCTCAGCGTGGACATGAGCGAAGGCTCCTCTCTCGCCCAGTCCTACAACGTCGCCCAGGCCACTCCAGACTCGGAAGTGGCGGTGGCCGGGACCCTGGTCTGGCAAATGGTCATGGCCCAGCCGACGGCGATACGTTTCACCGCGAGCGATGGTTCGGCCTTCATGGCCCCGGTCGCGGGGCTGGCCTTCAACGCAACACTCCCGAACCTCATGACCTACGAGGTAGACGTCCGGGCCACCAACGCCACAGGGTATTCGGAGTGGTTCAACTTCCACCAGCTGGCAGTCTACGCCGGCGTAAACACGATGGGGCTCACGGTCAGGCTGGGCTCATGACCCGGGCCAGGGGTAGCTGAAGCAAAGCGGCGCCCGCCCCGCCTGTGCCCCCAGTCAGCCTCCTGGTTTCACGAATCATTCTCAATCACGATAAACGCCACCCCCCTATTAATAGCGTGAGAGGAGTCCGAAAGGCGACCCGAAATGGAAAAGGTCGCAGACCTCATGTCGAAGGGGAGCATCTACACCATCTCTCCACACGAAACAGTAGAAGCGGCAGCCAAGAAGATGAAGACCTCCTCAAAGGGGTGCCTCGTCGTCATCGACGGGGCCAGGCCAGTGGCCATGCTGACCGAGCGAGACATCGTGCAGAAGTACGTCGCATCAGGCCTCAAGCCGGGGTCCACGGTAGGGGACATAATGTCGTCCCCCTTGGTAACGATCGGCCCCAAGGCATCCATCTCCGAAGCTGCGCGCTTGATGGCGAAGAGCCACATCAGGCGGCTCGCGGTCGTTGACAAAGAAGCCCTCGTGGGCATCCTCACGGTCACCGACATGGCACGCCACGTCGAGCACGCAGGCATCACCGACTACATCAGGGCAGTGATCGGCCGCGGGGAGCTCCTGCAGACGCAAGAAGCGGTGATGTAGCCCCTTCAGACCGGCAGGAAGGGAGGCGTCGACGGTGCGTGCTGCAGGCTCCCGGCATCAAGGATAAGTCGCCCCTTCGCCAACCCGTCCCAGATGGCCAAAGGGGACGCCCGGGAGATCAAGGGGCTGTTCACCGCGCTGATCACCCCGTTCGACGAAAGGGGAAGCGTGAATCTCGAAGCCCTCCAGAGGCTGGTCTCGTTCCAAGTCTCGAAGGGGGCCGAGGGGATCTTCCCCTGCGGCAGCACCGGCCTGGGGCCGATGCTCTCGCCTGAGGAACGGAAGTCCGTCGCGGAGACCGTCGTCGTGTCGGCAAAGGGAAGGGTCCCCGTCGTGGTGCAGGTCGGCGCCGCCGACACCGGGACCGCAGTTGAGCTGGCCGTGCACGCCGAGAACGTCGGGGCCCATGCCGTCGCAAGCTTGACCCCATACTACTACAAGCCCGGCGAACGGGCGGTCGCCAGGCACTTCGAAGCGATGCTGAAGAAGGTGGACATACCCGTCCTCGCCTACAACATCCCGCAGTTCACCGGGAACAACCTCGCGCCGGCAGCCGTCCTAGAGCTTGCAAAGGCCGGCGTCGCAGGGATAAAGGACTCCTCACGGGACTTCCTCCACCTCCTCGACCTCCTCGACGCCGTCCCCGACGGCTTCGTGGTGATGAATGGAACGGAGGAGTATGGGCTTCACGCGATCATGTCCGGGGCGGACGGCCTCGTCTCGGGCGGAGCCAGCGCACTCCCCGAGCTCTTCTCGTCGATGCTCCTGGCCCAGCGGAAGGGAGACGCCAAGTCGGCCCTTGCCGCGCAGAAGAGGGTGAGGGAAGTGAAGGACCTCGTGAAGTCCGGGCCCATCTCGGCCTACTACGCCGTCCTCAAGGAGCGTGGGATCGACTGCGGGGTGCCCCGACCGCCGCTCCTCCCGATGGACAAGAGCTCGTCCGCCGCAGCCATGGCCGGGCTCCGGGCTCTCGGCCTCGTCTAGGCCCGCCCGCCGAGTTCACAGTAGCGGAAACAGTCCACGACGTGGTCGTTCACCATCCCTGTCGCCTGCATGAACGCGTAGCAGATGGTCGGTCCCACGAACCTGAACCCGCGCCTGCCCAGGTCCCTGCTCATCGCCACTGCCTCCGGGGTGGTGGCAGGCACCGCTTTCAGGGTCCGCCAACGGTTGATCTTCGGCTCCCCTCCCACGAGCCCCCAGATGTAGGAGTCGAAGCTCCCGAACTCCTCCCGGACCTTCAGCAGGGCCCTTGCATTTTGAATCGCAGAGGCTACCTTGAGCCTGTTCCTGACTATCCCGGGGTCCGCGAGCAGGCGGCCGACCTTCCCCCTCCCATAGCGCGCGACCTTCTCGGGTTCGAACCTGTCGAAGGCGCGCCTGAAGTTCTCCCTCTTCCTCAATATGGTCCACCAGCTCAGACCCGCCTGGGCCCCTTCCAGTACCAGGAACTCGAAGAGCACCCTGTCGTCGTGCACCGGCACCCCCCACTCCTTGTCGTGGTAGTCGCGGTATAGAGGTTCCTGGGCCGACGACCAGCCGCACCTCCTCCGCTCCTTCACGTCCTCCTGGCGGGGACCCAGGGTACATCAAGCCATGCCCCCTTGGCCGGCGAAGGCGTAAGTAGACCCACGCGTCCCTTCCCCGCATGCCTCTATGCCCGAAGTGCGGCAAGCTGATCAGCGCCAAGAAGTACAAGAGGCATCTGGAGCGCTGCGGACAGACCCACAAGCACGGCCCAGGGCCCCTCCCCGCGGGGGGAGACAACTTCTTCGAGCGGGTTTGAAACTTAAAACCACCCCCGGATTTGGCCCCTTTCAAGCGCCCTGGTCGTATAGAGGTCAGTATGCTGCCCTGTCACCGGCAACGCCGGCAGAGCGGCAGCGACCCGGGTTCGAAATCTCGGCGACGAAAGTCCCGGCCAGGGCGCCACATCTCTCCGACAAGAACGGCCAGATTTGGCAGGCTCATCTCTTTCGCCAATCCGTGGGTCTCCGCGTCCGTGGCACCGCGGGGTCTCGGTCCACCCCGCCCAGGGGCTACCTGAAGCCCAAGCCGGCCGAGTCCATGAGCTTCACGCACTCGGCGCATCGCAGCCCTCTCGGGGTCCTGTACAGCCTCGTCTTGGCACCGCACTGCGGACACTCCACCGCGCGGCTCTGGGGCTGCATAGGGGACTCTACCATGACTTCGGCTCCTTTACGGGGGCCTTCTTATCTCTGCTGAAACCACGGCCTCCCAGGCGGGGTCGTCTCATCGGCCCTCCGTCCAGTCTTAAATACAGGACGCAGAGCGCGGCCTCAGGTTTCTTCCGTGAGAGGAACGAGCGACCCAGTGGTAATAGTTTGAGCAGCTTCGAGGAGCTTCAGCTCCGTCCTGATATCAAGAAGGGGGTGATGGCTGCGGGCTTCATCCGGCCGTTCCCCATCCAGGCTCAGGCCATCGGCCCCCTCCTCGAGGGAAAGAACCTGGTGGGCCAGGCGAAGGCAGGCTCGGGGAAGACCCTCGCCTTCGGCATCCCGCTCGTCCAGGCCATCGACCCACGGACCCCCAAGGTCCAGGGGCTCGTCCTCGCGCCGACCAGGGAGCTGGCCGTCCAGATAACACTCGAGCTGCAGAAGATAGGGGCTTACACTTCCGTGAGGGTCGTGACAATCTACGGGGGCCAGTCGATGAACGTCCAGCTCGACGCCCTCAGGCGGGGTGCGCACATCGTGGTCGGGACGCCCGGCAGGACCATAGACCACATCAAGCGCGGCACCCTGAGGCTCGATTCCGTCCGGTTCGTAGTGATCGACGAGGCCGACGTGATGCTCGACATGGGGTTCATCGAAGACGTCGACTTCATCCTGGGGAAGACCCCCGGCTCGCGGCAGACGGCCCTCTTCTCCGCAACGATGCCCCGCACCATCGTGCAGCTGTCGCAGAGGTACATGGCCGAGCCGGTGAGGATCATGGTCGACGCCAACGAGCCTTCCGCCGAGACCCTCGAGCAGTTCTTCGCCAGGGCTGAGAGGGACGAGAAGCTCGCGCTCCTCCTCGACATACTGGCAAAGGAGAACCGGAAAAGCGCCGTCGTGTTCTGCAGGACGAGGTACGGTACGATAAGGCTCGCCCGGGAGCTCGAGAGGAGGTTCCTGAGCGTGGTGTCGCTCCACGGCGACCTGTCTCAGAACCAGAGGGACCATTCGATGGGGCTCTTCCGGTCCGGAAGGGCCGACATCCTCGTCGCCACCGACGTGGCGAGCAGAGGGATCGACGTCAGGCAGGTAGATTGCGTGATAAACTACGACGTCCCCGAGGACCCCACCGTCTACTTCCACAGGGTAGGGCGGACCGCCAGGGCCGGGGACCTCGGCAAGTCCTACACCTTCGTGAGCAGGGACGAGGGCCACGACTTCGCCAGGATCGTCTCCATGGCCAAGGCGCCCATCAAACCCCTCAGGGAGCAAGACGAGAGGGCGCCCAGGGGACCCCCGCCTCTCTCCTCAAAAGGCGCCCGGCCCTGGAGGCACGACAAGAACGAAAGGCACCGGGGGAATCCTCGTCGCTGGCGCCGATATCGTTAATATCATCCGGCGGTCGGCGTGGCTTGAAGCAACTTGGGTAAGCGCAAGGTCCTCAGCGAAGCAAACCTGAAGGAGCTGGTCATGCCCCAGCAGGGAGAGATACTCGGCAGGGCGATCAAGATGACCGGGGGAGACCAGGTTATCGTGAAGTGCGCGGACGGCAACACCCGCAACTCCAGGATCAGGGGGAAGCTGAAGCGGAGGATGTGGATCAGGGAAGGGGACGTGGTCCTAGTCGCGCCCTGGGACTTCGACAACAGCAAGGCCGACATCATCTGGCGCTACATCGCAGCCCACGCCCAGTGGCTCGAGTCCAACGGCTACCTGAAGGGAATCTGACCAAGAGCCTTTACCCGGCGTCCGCGGACCTCCTCACCATGGCCGACTCGCCGGAGGTGGACGTCCTCGTCGTCGGGGCCGGCGTCCTCGGCGTCACGCTGGCATATTGGCTTTCGACCCTCTACGACTGCTCCATCGCCATGGCCGACCTCGCGCCGTCGGCCGCGATGCACACCTCTTCTAGGAACACCGGGGTCATCCACAGGCCCTACTACCTGAACCCGGAGAAGAAGCGGACCTTCGCGCGCACTTCGCTGCTTTCGCACCCCATGTGGGAGAGGCTCGCCAAGAGCGCGGGGTTCCCATGGAAGACGGCGGGGACCTTCAACATAGCGCTGGAAGAGGAAGAGGTTCGGGTCCTCGAGGAGTACCACAGGTGGGGCCTCGCGAACGGGATGGACGGTTCCGAGCTGGAGCTCATGGACGGCCGGGGGGTGGCTTCCCGCGAGCCCGAGGTGAAGTGCGTGGCTGGGATCCTGTCGAAGACCGACGTCTCCGTGGACTTCGGCGCCTTCACGCGCCACATATGGAGGATCCTCCTCGCGCGGGGGGTGCGGTTCCTGGGTGGCCGGAGGGTCGTCTCGGCCGCCAAGACGGGCGGGAAGGTCGTGGTCGCGCTCCGGGACGCCCGCGGGAGCTCCACTCTGGGCTGCAAGTTCGTCATCAACGCCGCCGGCGGTGGGGCGCTGGCCCTGGCCAACAGGCTCGGCTTCGGGTCCGGCTACGCCCAACTGAACTTCCGGGGCGAGTACTGGGTCGTAGGCGAGCCCTTCGCCTCGCGCGTGTCGACCAACATCTATCGGCCCCCGAAGTTCCCTCAGTACCCGTTCCTCGACCCCCACTTCGTGGTGCGGGCCGACGGCACCCGACAGATAGGGCCGAACGCCGTGGCCGTCCCCGGGCCCTACGTCTACTCCGGTGCGGGCCTCTCGAAGGCGCTCTCCTTCCTGGACAGGCCGGTCTGGCCGAAGGCGAGGCTCTTCGCGAACGGGGACTTCCTGACCATGGTCGCCGGCGAGTGGAGGAGCTCGCTCTCCAAGGGCGCGATGTGCGGCCGGGTGAGGAACTTCATCCCCGCTCTTCGGGCCGGGATGCTGAGGAGCCGGGCCGTCTTCGGCGTGAGGTGCTCGGTTGTCGACGGCTCGGGGTTCGTCCCAGAGGCTATCCTCCTCAGGGGCGAGGGCTCCGCCCACATAATCAACTACAACTCTCCGGGGGCGACCGGGGCGCCCGCTTTCTCGGCCATGGTCCTCGACAGGCTGAAGCGGGATGGCTTCCTGCAGGGCCTGAGGAGCAGGGACGCTCCCTCGGCGATCCCGGGGTGGGACTACCGTTCAGTGGTGGCTCGGCTCTGACCAGGTCAGGCTACTCGAGGACATGGATGTTCTTCTTCGCGCACATGTCCTTCAGGACCTGAGGCCACACGCTGACGCTCACTTCTCCCAGGTGGGCCTTCTTCAGCAGGAGCATCATGGTCCTGGACTGCCCGATCCCTCCGCCGATGGAGAGAGGGAGCGTGCCGTCGACTATCCCCTTGTGGTACTCGAACCTGAGCGAGTCGAGCTGCTTGCTCAGCTCGAGCTGCTTCTTCAGCGACGCCGCGTCCACCCTCACCCCCATGGAGCTCAGCTCGTGGCGCCTCTTGGTCACCGGGTTCCACACAAGGATGTCTCCGTTGAGGCCGTGCACCGCCCTTCCGTCCGGCAGCTTCGTCTCAGTCACCCAGTCGTCGTAGTCCGCGGCCCTCAGCTCGTGCGGGTGCCCGTTCTTCAGGACCCACCCTATCCCCACGATGAACACCGCGGGGTGCTCCTTCAGCAGCGCCGTCTCTCGCTCCTTCCTCGGGAGCCCTGGGTACATCTCAAGGACGTCCTCGGCATGGAAGAACTCTATCCTGTCTGGGATGTCGGGGTACCCTCCCTTCAGCTTCGGGTAGGACTCGTGCACGTAGGTCTCGGCGCCCTTCAGCACCTTCCAGATCCTCTCCACCGTCCCCCTCAGATATGGGAGGTTCCGCTGTTCGGCGGATATCACCCTCTCCCAGTCCCACTGGTCGACGTAGGCGCTGTGGTCGTGGTCGAGGAAGTAGTCCTTCCTCACGGCCCTCATGTCCGTGCATATCCCCTCTCCCATCGCCATCCCCAGCTCCTTCAGCGCGAACCTCTTCCACTTCGTCGCGGCCTGGACCACCTGGGCGTCCAGGGGGTGCTTGTCGTAGTCGTTCGATATATGGAACTGGACCGGGGTCCTGGACCCGTCCCTGTCGAGCATGTCGTTTATCCCGCTGCCTGCGTCGACGATCAGAGGCACCGTGACCATCATCAGGTTGAGCTCCTTGCAGAGGTGCTCCTCGATGTATCCCTTGGCAGCGAAGACCGCCCTCTGCGTCTCCTTCCTGTCGAGAAGGGAGCTGTACCCCGACGGAAGGACCTTCGCCACCTCCTCATAGGTCCCGATCCCGGGCCCAGCCACGTCGTCCCTGCCGTGAAGCGGTTGCATGGCCGCGGAGCTCATGGTTCTGGATTTAATCCCCGGACCCGATTCCCACACTTGAAAATCTGGAGCCAGGACTCAGCGGTATCTCTTGTGGTAAGAGATGTACGTCATCAGGTCGTAGATGATCTTCGTCCCTCCCCCCGCAAAGGGGACTATCGACACGAGGCCCAGGCCGAGGATTCCCGCGGCCACGGGTCCGGCGACGAACGACCCCGCACTGCGCATCGTGTTCGTCACCGCGTACGCCTGGACCCGCTCCTTGCTCTGGAACATCTCAGACATCAGGGCCTGCCTGGTGGGGACGTCCATCTGTGAGAAGCTCTGGCGCAGGAACAGGAAGCCCAGGGCAGGGAGGAGTGACCCGGCCAGACCCATAAACACGAGGAAGGCGCTCGACACCAGGTGGGTGTAGACCATGGTCCGAAGGTTGCCGACCCTCGCGGCGATCAGGGCGGCACCGTAGGTCGAAGCGGCAGCCACCAGCGCAGCGACGAAGAAGATGGGGCCAAGCACCTCCAGCTGGAGGCCGTAGGTGATGTTGAACCAGATCGAGAGGAGGTACGTGGTGACGAACACGCCGCCGAAGGCGTCCACCGAGAAGAGCCCCGACAGCGCCACCAGGTCCTTCCTCGCCTGGGGACCCAGGTCCCCCAGCCCGGGCCTCGTCGACCTCCCTCCCTCAATGGCATGCAGCCTGCTGTATATCGCGAAGAGCACCACTCCAGCCAGGGCGAAACCAACGAAGACCGCGTGAAAGGAAGTGAGGGTGTTCCCGAGCAGTCCCGGACCGGCTGAAGTGAGCTGCCCGACGGCTGCCGCGGAGTAGCCTATGAGGTTGTACCTTCCGAATACCTTCACGCTCGACTGGGCCGGGGTCAGCTCGGGGAGGGTTCCGGCCTCTATCGACTGGAAAGGCCCAGCCTCGGTTCCCGTGCTGCTGATGTTGCCAAGGAAGCACGCCACAAGTATGAACGCGGCCGACGTGTCCACCGCCAGCACCAGTCCTGCGACGACCATCAAGAGGCTGAACGCCTGCAGGAGCCGCCTCCTCCCCACCAGCGCGTCGAGGTAGGTCACCGCCACGTTAGAGAGCGCGTTCCCCGCGAGTATGGCCACCAGAGCGACCCCCTGAAAGAAGGGTCCGTAGCCAATCACCTTCAGGTAGAACGGGATTATGATGCTCAGCAGCCCGGAGACATAGACCCGGACCCCCTTCGCGACGTAGACCGGCAGAGCCCCGGATGCCGCCGGCGCGGCGCTCAACTCCCGGGCTTTGCGTGTTCCAGCTTGACGGAGCCTTCCAGTCTTCCCTTGCAGTACTGATAGAGGGCGTCATAGAACGGGAACTGGAGTTTCATGTTCTCGTGGTCGTCCCTGGCGACGGCCCTGAACCCGGCTGCAGCCGCCTCAAGCCCCGCCGACTCTGGAGGCGCATCGGGGATCTTCGCGTCCGCCCCTCTGACTATCTTCGCCAGCTCCAGCAGGGCCGGGTCACTGAGCTTGTATTTCCTGATGACGGCGTCGAAGCTGACGTACTCCTTCCCCCCGTCCTTGTAGTGGGTCAGCTCGACCCCAGAGGCGTCGAACGGTATCGCTCCCTGCTCCCGGGCCACTTCTACCACCCTGTCGGCCGGCACGAAGACGAACTCGGCGGCGGGGTCGACGAACTTCTTGATCAGCCAGGGGCACGCGATCCGGTCGACCTTGGCCCTCTCACGGGTGACCCACTTCATGCGTGTCTACGGGAATCCGCCCCAGATATATCATCTCCCTTCCGCCTTCCCCAATAGGCGAACACGACCCCGCCTGTCAGCCGCTCGGCTTCGACCGTCTCGAACCCGCCGCGCTCCATGGCCCGTGGGAGCTCTTCGTCCCACCGGGTCTCCTGGATGATTTTCGGGAGCTCCCTGAACGTCGCAGCTTCCCCCCGCCCCGCCAAGCCTAGCCCCAGGGCCACGGCGCGCAGCCCGCCCTGTATGTACATCTGGAAGAAGGGCGCCGCCAGCCCCCTGGGCTTCGCGAAGTCATACAGCAGCACGTCCGCGCCGGGGCGCGTCACCCTGGCCAGTTCCCTCGCGAAGCCGGCGGCATCGACGTATTTCGGAACGTAGCAGCTCACTGCGGAGTCGAATGTGCCGTCCGGGAAGGGCAGGGACTCGGCGTCGGCGCTGGTGAGCAAGACGACGTTGGGCGCGCTCTTCGCCCTCGCCACCCGTACCATCTGCGGGGACAGGTCGAGCCCCACGAACCTGGTCCCCAGCCTTGCCATCCTGTCTTCGAGTACAAGAGTCCCGCACCCGACGTCGAGCACCAGCCCCTTGGAGCACGCGCCTAGCCTCCGGGCTACCCAGTCCTTCCACCGCCTGTCCTGGTACATCGTGGCGAGGTCCAGTGCCAGCTCATAGGACCCGGCGAGCCCCGCGAATATCTCAGTGGACACCCCCCTAAGTCCCTGCGGCCCCAAATCGGACGGGGAGTGGTCTTCCCCCCTCTAAACCCCTCGCCGGGGGCTGGCGCCGGAGGGGCAAGAAACGGTCAATAGGCCGGGGCGTCGGTCCGGGTCAACCGATGTCCAGCGAAGGCCCAGCGACGCGTGAGAACGAATGGTGGGTTCCTTCTTTCGGGCCTCGTAGGCTCAGGCTCTTCCTGGGTCTGAGCTTCTATCCATATTCGCTGATGAACGCGAGCTACGTCCTCGTAGGGTCCCTCATCGCCGCCGGCGTAGACTACGACAGGATGCTCGGGATGGCCGTAGTCTACCTGTTGGCGGTGGGCATCTCTGCGCACTCCCTCGACGCCATGGCCCCGAACAAGCCCTGGGGGGATTTCCTCTCCCGCAGGCAGCTCGCGCTCCTGGCGGCGGGCGCGATGGTCCCCGCCCTTGTATTGGGCCTCTACTACTCCCTCGAGTTTGCGCCGCTGCTCATCCCCCTTGGGTTGGCGGAGCTCTTCTTCCTCCTCGCATACAACCTCGAGCTCTTCGACGGAGCCTTCCATACGGACATCTGGTTCGCGACTTCCTGGGGGTTCCTCCCGGTCCTCGCCGGATACATCGTCCAGACCGACGCGCTCAGCCTCGCCTCCCTGGCGGGAGGCGCCTTTGGCTTCTTCACCGCCTACGTAGAGATCAGCGCGTCGCGGCCCTACAAGGCCCTGAAGAGAGAGCGGAGCGCCTCCCCAGTGGCTGCGAGGCTGGAGTCGGTACTGAAGGGGGTCGTCGCCACAGTGCTCGCGGCAACCGCCCTCCTGCTCGCCATGTCCCTGGGGCGTTGACTGGCCTGGCGCCCTAGCTCACGTTCACGAAGATGTACGCCGTCTGCTGGACTCCGCCTTCCGTCAGGGTGACCGCCACGACGTATCGTCCCTGGGGGGTGGACTGGTCGAGGGTCAGATTCACGTTCAACGCGTAGGGAGAACTCCCAGGCGGGACGGTGGAAGCGCTGGGCGAGATGTGGATCTTCGCGGGGATCGAGTTGTAGCTCTCAGAGTCCGAGGCGTTGACGCCGAGGGTCGAGGACCAGGCGCCGGTGACCCGCAGGGACACGGTAGCGCTCCCTCCGGGTGGCATGGTGACGCTCCCGTTGCCCGCCACGGCGACGCTGAACCCTGGCCTGTAGTCCGCGCTGACGAACCCGACGTAGTTGGCGGTCTCGGAGGTGAACCAGAGCCCTCCGGCTCCCAGGGCGATGGACTCGTCGTTCTGTATCCCCGTCGGGCCGGACGCCGGCGGATTGGACTCGCTTACCTCCGTCAGCGTCCCCTGGGCGCCGTCGAGCATCGCTATCTTGTTCGCGTAGTGCTCGTTGAACCAGACCCTGCTCCCGTTCGCCACTATGACCAGGGGGAGGGTGGTGGACCATGGGACCGTCGAGGTGGGATACTTCGTCCACTGTCCGCTGGCGTAGTCGTAGCCGAGGACGCTCGACGGGCCGTGCTGGGCGACCCAGACCCGCCCGTCCGAATATGACACGCTCGTCGGGAGCTGAAGCGCATAGTCCCCACCGACCACACTGGGGGTGACGGCCGACGAGGCGTCTGCCGGGTCGAAGGAGTAGATGTGGCCCGAGCAGATGCAGGTCTTTGTGGTCGCGTTCTCGGCTTCGTTGATCGCAGCCACGAAGGCGAGGGATGAGTTCGCGAACGTCAGCTGTATCGGCTCGTCCGTGCCTATGCCGTTGAGGCGGACCACAGACAGGGTGAGGTTGGGGAAGATCCTCCCAAGGGATCCGGGGGTGTTGTCCGAGGTGAACCAGAGGTTGCCGTCGGGCCCCGCCGCGAGCCAGTAGGGGTAGAGGGCCCCGGCGGTCGTGTTGATCCTAACCGTCGACCCGTCGCCGGGGTTCACCCCGAGAATAGCGTTCCCGTACTCGTCAGCGGCCCAGACCCTGCCGTCCCAGAGTGCGATTCCCGACGAGCTGGCGGCATACAGGCAGTCCGGGGGCTTGGGGGTCGCGTAACCGGGCCACGCGTATTCCACCAGAGTCCCATTGCCAGGGTAGAGATGCCCGACCCCCGGTATCTCCTCTTCGGCGAACCAGACCGATCCATCAGGGGCGGCCGTTACCGCGTTGGGCCACCTCCCCTGGCTCGGGAGCTTGTACTCCGTGACCGCTCCGAACGTCACGCTCGAGACCTGGGTCCTAGAAATCGACCCCGGCACAACAGGGTCGCACGCGGGCTGCTGCGGCAGATAGTACGCCTCGTAGTAGTATCCGAACCCCGACGCCACGACCAGGGCCACAAGTCCGACGGCGGCGAGGGCGCTCCGCGTCAGCTTTGCCATATGGCTCTGCTCAGGAGTACGCTTCGAAGCCCTTGCCCAGAGACCCCAGGGCGAGCTTCTGCTCCATGATCTCGTTCGCGCCCTCATAGATCATGGTGACCCGGGTGTCGGCAAGGTGCCTCGCCGGCCTGTTCTCGAGGGAGTAGCCGTTGGCACCGAATATCTGGACGGCCCTGTTGGCCGCGTCGAAGGACGCGTTGGCTGCGAAGTACTTCGCCCTCGCGCAGGCGAGGTCGGTCACGTCCCGCAGCTCTGTGTTCTTGGGGTCCTCTTCGTACTTCTGCTTGACGAAGGCCGCCTTCAGGAGCAGGAGCTTCGCCGCCTCCAGGTTCGTCGACATGAGCCCGATGTGCCGCTGTACGAGCTGGTGCTTGCCTATCGGCTTCCCGTGCTGCACCCTCACCTTGGCGTACCTCACCGCCTCGTCGAGGCAGTCCTGGATGACTCCCACGCACCCCGCCGCGACGCTCAGCCTCCCGTTCATGAGACCAGAAAGCGCCACCGACATCCCCTTCCCCGGCGGCCCGAGGAGGTCCTCCTTGGGCACCTCAACCCTGTCGAGGTAGAGCGTCGAGGTGTCGGCCGTCGGGAGCCCAAGCTTGTGCTGGATCAACTCGGCCTTGTATCCGCTGCTCTGGGTGTCCACCACGAAGCCGCACATGCCGTCTCTCTTCCCCTTCGGGTAGGCGAAGACGAGCACGTACTTCGCCGTCGACCCGAGCGATATCCACATCTTCTGTCCTGTGAGGTAGTACTTCCCGCCCTTCTCCTCGAAGTAAGTCGTCAGCGCCGCGGGGTCGCTTCCGGCGCTAGGCTCGGTTAGCCCGAACGCCAGGATGGCGTCCCCCCTCGTGGCCGGCGGGAGTAGCCTCGCCTTCTGCTCCTCGTTCCCCCAGTGCTGGACCGTCATCTCCCCGAGGGCGAAGTGCACGGAGAAGAATGTCCTGAGGCCCGTCCCCTCCCTGCCGATCCTCTCCACCGCCAGGGAGTAGGTCACCATGTCCGCCCCCTGACCGTCTCCGTACTTCCTCGAGACCGGGAGCCCGAGGAGGTGCGCCTTTGCGAAGAATGGCTTGACCTGGTCGTTCACCCTGCGCTCCAGGTAGCACTTGTCCTCGACCGGGCGGAATTCCCTGCACGCCCTGTCGACCTGCTCGAGTATCAGCGCCTGCTCGTCGGAGACGTCGAAGTTCATCTTCGAGAGGTTCATGAACTCGTCCTGTTCGAGCATCCCTACTTCTTCCACCTCTCCTCTCTGACCCGGCCCTTCACGTGCTGCACTATCTCTTCGAAGGAGCTCCCCGGCCCGTATAACCCGGTA
>JAGWHE010000027.1 GCA_028866945.1 Nitrososphaerota archaeon | reverse complement strand
GACGTCCCCGTCCCCCGGAGCACGGCGGTCTACTCGTTCGAGGAGGCGAAGAAGGCGACGGACGAGCTTGGGTTCCCCGTGATCATCAGGGTCGCCTACACCCTCGGAGGGAAGGGAGGAGGGGTGGCAAGGAACATGGACGAGCTCGCGCTGATAGTGGAACGGGGGCTCAACAGCTCCCTCGCACACCAGGTCCTCGTGGAAGAGTACCTTGGCGGGTGGAAGCAGATCGAGTACGAGATCATGCGGGACAGGGCCGACAACAGCGTCATCATCTGCAACATGGAGAACATGCTCGGGATGAGGGTCCACACCGGAGACAACATAGTGGTCGCTCCCTCCCAGACCCTCACAAACTCCGAGTACCACACCCTGCGCACCGCCTCTCTTAGGGCGGCGAAGACGTGCGACATCATCGGGGAATGCAACATCCAGTTCGCGCTCCACCCGGGGTCAGAGCGGTACGCGGCCATAGAGATCAACGCCAGGCTGTCGAGGTCCTCGGCCCTCGCCTCGAAGGCGACCGGGTATCCTCTGGCCTACATCGCCGCCAAGCTCGCCCTCGGATACCACCTGACTGAGCTGAAGAACAAGGTCTCGGGCATAACCACGGCCCTCTTCGAGCCTTCCCTGGACTACCTCGTCGTCAAGATGCCCCGGTGGGACACCGTCAAGTTCGACGGGGCGGTGAGGACCATCGGCACTTCAATGAAGTCCATCGGAGAGGTGATGGCGGTCGGCAGGGGTTTCGAGGAGGCGATACAGAAGGCGGCGAGGATGGCCAACCCTCAGTACGACGGAGTGATACGGGGCGGGAAGCCCCCGGAGGGGCCAGACGCCCTCAGGAGGCTGGAGCGGCCCACCGACACCATCGCCTTCGACCTGGCCGAGGCGCTGAGGGCTGGCATCGGCGAGAAGGAGGTGGCCTCCAAGAGCGAGGTCGACCCCTGGTTCGTTAGCAAGTTCAAGAACGTGGTCGACTTCCACGGCCTGCTGGAGTCCCAGGCGCCCGGCTCGGTCCCCAACAGGGAGACCCTCCTGAAGGCGAAGAGGCTCGGCTTCTCCGACCGACAGCTGGGCGAGCTCCTCGGGGTGGGGGAAGACAGGGTGAGGGAGGCCAGGGTCCGCCTCGGCGTCACCCCCGTGACCAAGGTGATAGACACACTGGCGGCCGAGTGGCCCTCGAAGACCAACTACCTCTATCAGACCTACGACGCGGCCATCGACGAAGCTCCCCCGACCGCCAGTCGCAAGGTCATGGTGCTGGGGGCGGGCCCCTACCGCATAGGGAGCTCGGTGGAGTTCGACTGGGGGACCATGAACATGGCCTGGGCCCTCAAGAAGAACGGGTACGACGAGGTGGTGGTGGTGAACTGCAACCCGGAGACCGTCTCGACCGACTTCGATATGAGCGACAGGCTGTACTTCGAGGAGCTGACGGTCGAACGCCTCCTTGCCATCTACGACAGGGAGAGGCCCGAAGGGATGGTCCTCTGCGTCGGCGGCCAGACCCCCAATGACGTGGCCGAGGCGCTGGAGAGGAGGGGGGTCACGATACTTGGGACGTCGTCCCAGTCCATAGAGACTGCGGAGGACAGGTCGAAGTTCAGCGCGCTGCTTGACAGGCTCGGGATCCCCCAGCCCGCCTGGGGCTCATTCCGGTCCCCCGCCGAGGCCGCGACCTTCTGCGCCAGGGTCGGATACCCCGTCATCGTGAGGCCCTCGCACGTGCTGAGCGGCTCGGCCATGAGGGTGATCTGGGACCCCTCGGAGCTGGAGACCTTCATCACGCGCGCCGCCCAGGTCAACCCGGAGTACCCGGTGGTGGTGAGCGAGTTCATAGAGGGTGCGAGGGAGGTGGAGGTCGATGCCGTCTCGGACGGCAAGAGCACCGTCATCGGCGCGATAATCGAGCACGTCCAGGACGCTGGGGTCCACTCGGGGGACGCGATCATGTCCATCCCCACCGTCTCCATCACCAAGGCCGCGAAGGAGAAGATACGGGTCTACACGCGCGGCATCGCCAGGGAGCTGAAGGCGAAGGGACCCTTCAACATCCAGTTCCTGGTCAGGGGCGCCTCGGTCTACGTCATCGAGTGCAACCTCAGGGCGTCCCGGTCCCTCCCATACGTCTGCAAGGCGACCGGGGTCAACCTCATCGACGTCGTGGCGCCGGCTATGAAGGGCGGGTCGCTCACCCGGACCACTGACGTGGAGGAGCCCAAGCGCTTCGCGGTGAAGGCGCCGCAGTTCTCGTTCCTCCAGATGGACGGGGCCGACCCCAAGCTGGGGGTAGAGATGCGTTCCACCGGAGAGGTGGCCTGCTTCGGCGAGACATTCCCGGAAGCGCTCTCCCAGGCGTTCCTGGCCACTGGCCACAAGATCCCCCGGAGAGGGGAGGCGGGGCTCCTCCTGCTGGAGCACTGGCAGGACGGCGGGGGGCTCGCGAAGCTACTGAAGGGGTTCCGGGAGAAGGGGATCGAAGTCATGGAGCTCGACGAGAAGTCCCTGAAGTCCAGGGAGAGCGAGGTCCTTTCGACCATCTCAACCGGCAAGGTGTCGTTCGTCCTTTCGTTCAACGCCAACTCGAACGTCGACTCCGAGCTGTTCCACAGGGTGAGGCGCAAGGCAGTGGACCTCCAGGTCCAGGTCATCTCCACGAAGGAGGAAGCCGAAGCCCTCCTCCTCTGCATGGGTTCCTGAGTCCCCTTGGCGCGCGAAGAGGCGGTCGACCTGGTCGACGAAAGGGACAGGGTCGTCGGGGCTTCGACGGTCGGGGAGTGCCTCGACAGGGGCCTCCTGCACCGGGCGGTCGCGGTCGTGGTCTCCAGGAAGGACGGAAGGGTGATACTCCAGCAGCGAAGCAGGCGAGACGCCTGGCACCCAGGGATGTGGACTCTCTCTTGCACCGGCCACGTGAAGAAGGGGGAGTTCTACGTGGACGCGGCCAGGCGAGAGCTCGAGGAGGAGATCGGAGTGAGGGCCGACCTCGCCCTCGTGAAGAAGTACCTCCTTCCGCCCATGAAGGAGGGGGGCCTGACGGAGCGGGAGTGGGTGGCGCTCTTCTCGGCGACTTCCCAGGCCAAGACCACGGCCGACCCGGTGGAGTTGGAAGGGGTGCGGGAGTTCACCCGCGAGGAAGTCAGGAAGATGCTGGACGGAAGCTCCATGACCCCCGACGCGGTCATACTGTTGACCGAGTTTCTCCGGGTCAAGACCTGACCGAACCTTCCGGAGCTTTAATACAGGAAATCCCCGGCGGGGCCAGATTGGACGCGCTCGAAGAGATCACCTCGCACCTATCCGGCGGCTCGAGGGCCATCGTCATCTCCGACGGCGACTTCGACCTCAGGCCAGGGTCGGCGGACCTCAGGTTCTTTCTCCTGAAGATCGGGGAGGGGTCCCTGGCCGCCGGCGGCCGGGGAGGGGGGTTCGGCGAGAGGAAGGTGACGGCGGTCCTCTTCTTCCGACGCCAGGGCGGGACCTGGTCGAAGGGGTTCGAGGCGGAGGCAGCCGCGGCAGATTCCTTCGAGGTCCCCTATCATGTGTCCAGGCTCCCCATGACCATGGCCGACGGCGCCGAGTCCATGGGGTACGGGGTGGTCGACCCCGACCTGGTGAAAGAAATGATGGCCAAGGCGTCGATACCAACTTCTGCTTAAATAGAATCGGACGGCGGCCCCGCCCAAGTTGAAGGTTCTCGTCACCGGCGCGTCCGGGATGGTGGGCCGCAACCTGGTGGGCTACTTCCGTGAGAAGGGAGTCGGGACGGTCCCCACCGACCTGGCCGGCTGGGATGTGTCCGGGAACCTCCTCGACAAGGACTTCGTCTTCAAGACCCTGGCCTCCCAGGACTTCGACGCCATAATCCACCTGGCAGCGATCACCGAGCTCAAGAAGACCATCGAGGACCCGAAGACGTGCTTCGAAGTGAACTGCTTCGGGACGCTCAACATGCTCGAGCTGGCAAAGAAGAAGGGCGTGTCAAGGATCATCGTCGCGTCGAGCGCCAACGTCTTCGGCGCCCCGAAGCACAACCCGGTGTCCGAAGAATCCCCCTTCGACCCGCGGGTCCCCTACGACTACTCCAAGGTCGTCTCCGAGAACATGGCCATGGCGTTCCACAGGTCCGTCGGGCTCCCTGTGGCCATCACGAGGAGCTGGCTGCTCTTCGGGGAGTACGACCAGCCGACCAGGGCTACCATCAGGTTCATCCGCGCCTGCCTCAAGGAGGAGCCGCTCACCCTCTACAACGGCGGCAGGGACACGACTTCCCCTTCGCACGCCGTGAACTACGCCAAGCTGGCGCTCTCCATACTCACCAACGAAAAGGCGGTCGGCCAGGCCTTCAACTTCGGCGGCGAAGGGCCAGTCTCCATCAGGGAGCTTGCCGAGACAGTGAAACGGCTCACCGGGTCAGGGTCGGAGCTCAAACTGCTCCCTCCAAGGAGCGAGCTGGAGAAGGACCCTCAGATCAGCTACCCTTCCATTGACAAGATCAAGAGCCTCCTGGGCTACAAACACGAGCTGAGCCTTGAGCAGGGGCTTAAGCGGACCGTCGACTGGGTGAAGACCCAGAGCTAGGAAGTTAGGATAAGCTCTACCTTCACGTCTTCGGGGATCCTCAGCTTCGTAATCTGCCTCATCGTCCTGTCGTCGGGCTGGACGTCGAGTATCCTCCTGTGCACCCTGAGCTGCCAGTGGTCGAAGGTGTGGCTTCCCTCTCCCGTGGGCGCCTTCCGGGTGGTGATCTTCAGCTTCTTGGTCGGGAGGGGCTGGGGACCGCGCACCTTCACGCCCGTCTTGTCGGCGATCTCCCTGATGTCGCTGGCGACCTTCTCCAGCTCGGGGAGGTTAGTGCTGGTGAGCTTTATCCTGGCAAACTGGGCCATTTTCTTTCATCCGCGCCCGGGAAGTCTATGTAAAGGTTGTTCCGTCCGACGGTCAACTTGGCGGCGCTTTTCTAGAGCCTGCCGGACTTCGCCTGCCTGAACGCGTCCAGGATCTGGTCCGGGCCGTACCGGTGCGGGTTCAGTTCGAGGCACACGAGCACGTCTCTCTCCCTCATCTCCTCCATGAGCTTGCCCAGGGGGGCGGTCCCGTGGCCCGGGATCAGGTGGTCGTCCGCGCTCCCGGCGTTGTCGCTGACGTGGACTTCGGCAAGCCTCCCCCCGAGCCCTCCCAGGCACTCCGACGGGTCGAGCCCGCTGGCGTAGGCATGTCCGACGTCGAGGGTGCATCTCGAACCAGGGACGGAGGAAAGGACCCGGGTGAGTGACTCGAATGTGCTCCCGACGGGGTAGTGATACTTCGAGTTGCTCTTCGACTGGTTCTCAACGTTGATCGACATCGCCCCGCCGCTGGCCTCCATCATCTTCCTGAGAGACGAGGCCGCGCTCTCGGCTGCCTGGGGGACCAGGGCCGCGTTGTGGACGCTCCCCGGGTGGAACGTCACCATCTTGGCCCCGAGGAACTCGCTGAACTTCACGCAACCCTCCAGCGTCCTCTCCACCGCCCCCTTCACCGGCTGGAAGGGGGATGCGAGGTTGAGGTCAGTGAACGGGGCATGTGTGGTCACCACCATGCCGTAGGTCGAAAGGACGTCCTTCAGCCTCATCCTGTCCACCAGGTCAGGGTACGCGTGAGGAACCTCCCCCCAGAGCTCGACGTATTCGGAGCCGGCGTCGCCGATCTTCTTGACCGCCGAGTAGACGTCCTGCTCCAGCAGAGACCAAGTGCTGAGCCCGACCTTCATCTGATCATCCTCCCCTTTTCGACCGACTGTCTTCGGCTCAGGAGGCAGGAACCGTCTGGGTGGCCCTCAGCCTCTTCACCAGCTCCTTCAGCATGGACATCGCCAGCTCAGGGTGGGCCTTCACCAGGCCTGAGAAACTCCAGGCAGAAAGCACCCAGCACTTCGTCGGTGCCAGCGCGACGACGTCTGCCGAGCGGGGCGCGCCGTCGATGACCGACATCTCGCCGAAGAACTGGCCCTTCTCCAGCGTCGCGAGCACCTTGCTCCCCTTGCGGACCTGAACCTTCCCGTCTATCACCAGATAGAATCCGACCCCAGATCCCCCCTCGCCCACGATCATCTTCCCTGCGTCGTAGGATAGCAGCTTGCCTTCCTTGGCCACCGCCCTTCGCGTCTTCTCGTCGATCCCCTCGAAGTAGGGGACGTTTGCCAGCATCACAGCAGCGTCCGGGTCTCCGGAGCCAGGCATCGAGCCTCGCACCGCCTCTTTGGAGATTTAACTCTGCCGGACATCTAAGACGCTGGCGCGTGCCCTGGGCCCGGTGGACGGGTCAGTCTGCCCGGGCCGTCAGCTTATCGGGAAGGCCCACTTCTTCCCCTTCCCATACTCGAGGACCTGGATGCTCTTGGTCTCGTAATAGTGGTCCAGCCCTTCGATGCCCAGCTCCCTCCCGAACCCGCTCTGCTTGAACCCGCCGAAGGGGACCTCGGCCCTCGAGATGGGGGGCGAGTTTACCCAGGTGGTCCCTGCCTGTATCCTCTCGGCCGCGTGGTAGGCCCTCTCGACGTCCTTGGTCCAGACCGACGACCCGAGCCCGTAGGGAGTATCGTTGGCCCGCTCAATGCCCTCCTCTAGGTCCTTCACCACGAAGATCGGTAGGGCGGGCCCGAAGCACTCCTCCCTGGCCATCTGGGCGTCGTAGCCCACGCCCGTGAGCACCGTCGGGGTGTAGAAGTTCCCCTTCTCCAGCCCACCCCCGGTGGGCCTCCCGCCCTTCACGAGGTCCTTGGCCCCCCTGTTCTGGGCGTCCTCGACCATCGACTCGACCTTCGCCCTCTGCTCCTCCGTGTGCACCGGCCCCATGTGCGTCGACTTCTCCATGCCGTTCCCCACCCTGATGGTCTTCACCTTCTCCGCGAAGGCTTTGATGAACTCGTCCGCGATGGACTCGAAGAGGAAGAGCCTCTTCACCGAAGTGCACGACTGCCCGCAGTTCCTGAACCTGCCCCAGGCGGCACCCTCGACCGCCAGCGCCAGGTCGGCGTCGTCGCAGACTATCATCGGGTCAGAGCCGCCCAGCTCTAGGGTGAGGCGTTTGATGTGCTTCGCCGACCCTTCCATAATCCTGCGGCCGGTGGCCGTCTCCCCTGTGAAGGCGATCTTCGCCACCTTCGGGTTGTCCAGCAGCTCCTCGCCCACCACCGCACCCGGCCCCGTGACCACGTTCACCGCGCCGGGGGTCAGCCCCGCCTTCGCGAGCAGGGTCCCTATCTTGATGTCAGTCATCGGGGTCGTGCTCGCAGGCTTCACAACGAAGGTGTTCCCGGCAGCGAGCCCGGGGGCAAGCTTCCACCCCATGAGCGAGACCGGGAAGTTCCATGGGAGTATGGCGCCGACCACCCCCAGCGGCCGCTTCGTGACTATGAAGAACCCCTCCCCGGTCGAGAACTGCGTATGTGCTCCGCGCTCCCTGCCTATCAGCCCGGCGTAGTACTCGCAGGTGTTCGCGAACGAGTTCACCTCGCTGCGCGCCTCCCCCAGCGGCTTCCCCTGCTCCAGCGTGAGCGTGGCCGCCAGGTCCTCTACGCTGGATCTCACCAGCTCGGCGATCTTCAGCAGGACGCGCGAGCGCTCTATGCTGGGCTTCTCCGACCAGACCTTGAACGCGTCGCTCGCGGCGTCTATGGCCCGCTTTGCGTCCTCCCTGGTCCCCTTCGGGACCGAGTCCACGACCTCCCCGGTGGCGGGGTTCGCCACCTGGATCACTCCCGCCCCCTGGGCGTCTTCCAGCTGCCCCTGAATGAGCATCTTCATGTTGAATCTTACTCCATGCCCTCGCCGCGCACGTATAAGATTTGTCGGTTACGCGTCCAGGCTGCCTTCCCACATCCGTCGGTAGAGGGCTGCCATACTCCTCGCATCGACGACCAGGGGGCTGTTGGGCCGCGGGTACATGCCCAGGCACTCCTCTGCCAGCGCCTGGAGTTCTCCCTCCTGGACGCCGAGGGCCTTCAGCGTCGTCGGGATCTTGAGGTGCTCGGCGATCGCCATGGCCTTGGCCCCCACGGCCTTCCCCAGCTCCGAAGGGTCGTCGCCGCCATCGACCCCGAACGCGTCCGCCAGCTTCCGCATCTTCGGACCACAGGCGACCGCATAGTTCGAGATAACGTAGGGGAGCGGGAGGCCGCAGGAGACCCCGTGGGCGAGCCTGTAGCGGGTGGCTATGGTGTACCCGATGGAGTGCCCGTAGACCATCTTTGCCTGGAGGGCGATGCCCCCCATCAGCGCTCCGAGGCTCATCGCCTCCCTGGCCATCCGGTCCCCGCCCGAATCGTAGGCCCTCTCGAGATTCCGCACTATGGCCCTGATCCCCTCCAGGGCTGCCGCGTCGGTGATCGGGCTCGCCAGGCCGGACAGGTACGCCTCGGTGTTGTGGCAGAGGGCGTCCATCCCAGTGGCCGCGGTCACCCCCTGGGGCATCGACATCGTCAGCTCGGGGTCCACGACCGCGACGGCCGGCAGGAGGAGGGGGCTGTTGATCCACTGCTTGTGGCCGTCGACGGTGACCATCGAGGTGACCGTCAGCTCCGCCCCTGTCCCGGCGGTGGTCGGGACCATGATTGACGGGAGCGGCCGCCTCGGGAAGAGGTTGTTGCCCACGAACGCCCTGGCCGCCCCCTGGTTCGTGGCGAACCCGGCCGCCACCTTCGCCATGTCCATCGAGCTCCCTCCACCTACCCCCACCACCAGGTCGTAGCTCCCGGCCCTGACCCTGTCTGCGACCCCCTGGGCGACCTCGATCCGCGGCTCCGCCTCGACGTCGTCGTGCACGTCGAACCCGACCCCCAGCCGCTCGGTGACCCTCTGGACGATTCCCGTCTTCACCATGACCTTGTCGGTGACGACCAGCGCCTTCGTCGCGCTCAGGGCCCTCGCCTCCGGCCCTATCTCTTCCAGGGCTCCGAACCCGAAGGACAGCTTCGTCGGGAGGAAGTAGGAGAACTTCAACGGGGGTGGGAATCCAGTGCGCCTTTTTTAACTGATATCGCTCGGCGGCGAACGGTTGCACCTCGATTCTTCTCAGGAGAAGCTGCTCAGGGGCGAAGGCGGGGAGGCGAAGCAGTTCGCCATGGAGGTCGTCACCAGGGTCGGGGACGCGGTCGGGGCGGGCTCCCTGGTGCCGATCAAGTCTGCCCACGTCCTCGCCCACTACAGCAGCCTGCACGACGCGGGGATCGAAGTGCTCGAGCGCTTCGCGTCCTCCGGGGGGAAGTTTGCGGTCCCGACATCCGTGGACCCTGCGAGCATCGACCTCCAGAACTGGAGGAGCTTCGGGGTCCCCGAGGATTATGCCCGCCAGCAGTTCAGGCTCTGCGACGCCTACGCCAAGCTCGGGGGCATGAGGTGCTGGACCTGCGTCCAGTACCAGGTCTGCAACTTCCCCAAGCAGGGGGAGACCGTGGCCTGGGCGGAGTCGAGCGCGGTGGTGTTCGCCAATTCTGTCCTCGGGTGCAGGTCCAACAAGATCACCGCGGGCATGGACGTCTCCTGCGCCGTCCTCGGCCTCACTCCCATGTTCGGGATGCTCGAGGACGAAAACCGCACCGCGACCGTCTCGTTCAAGCTGAACCTAGGCCCCCTTACCGACCTCGACTACCGCTCCATCGGGTTCTTCACCGGGCGCAGGGCCGGCGCCAGGGTCCCGGTCCTCGAGGGGCTCCCGGCGTCGGTGACCTCGGACGAGATCAAGCACCTGGGGGCCGGCGCAGCCGCAGCAGGCCCGGTGACTATGATCCACCTCCCCGGGATCACCCCGGGGTCCAAGACAGCCTCTGCCGCCACCGCCGGCGAGAAGGTCGAGCAGATCGAGGTGTCTAGGTCAGACCTCGCGGCCGTGGAAGAAGACCTCAGCCAGACGGCCGAGCTCCCTGACCTGGTCGCGTTCGGCGTCCCGCATCTCTCCGTCAACGAGCTCGGGATGCTCTCGAAGCAGCTCGAAGGGAGGAAGCTGAAGAGAGGGGTGAAGATGTACCTCTACACGTCTGGCCAGGCCTACGAGATGGCGGAGAGGACCGGGATCAGAGACTCCATCGAAGCGAGCGGCGCCCGGCTGACGCACAGCACCGACGCGGAGATCTCCCCCCTGAAGCGGCTCGGGTTCAACACCGTGATGACCAACTCCGCCAAGCTCGCAGAGATAGTCTCCTCCGAGGGCGAGATCAGGATGAGATACGCCGCCCAGAAGTCGATCATTGAGGAGGTGACCAGTTGAGCGGAGCCCAGTTGAAGGGGAGGGGGCTCGTCGCCGGTCAGGCCGGTGGCGGGGCGCTGCTGTCCCAGAGGGCCTTCACCTTCGCCCACGGGGTCGACCCGTCGACCGGCTCGGTCACCGACGTAAGGAGCGACATCAGGGGCGCGAACGTGAAGGGGACCGTCCTGTTCTATCCGTTCGGCAAGGGCTCCACCACCGCGTCCTCCTGGTTTCTCGAGGCGGTCAGGCACGGCAACCACCCGTCGGCCATCGTCACGGAAGGGGTGGACCTCTCGGCGGTGATAGGCTCGGTCATGGCGAAGGTGATCTACGGCAAGGAGATCCCAGTCGTATCCGGGGTGACTCGCGAGCAGTACGCCAAGATCGCCCCCGGCGCCAGGGTGAAGGTCACCTCTACCAAGGACGGCGCGAGGGTGGAGACTTGAAGCGGCTCCTCGGCTCCAAGGAACTGTTCCTCTTCGACCTCGACGGCGTCTTCTACAAGGGGAAGGAGAGCCGGGTGAAGATAGGCGGCACGAGGGCGGTGGAGGCGCTCAGGGCGAGGGGGAAGAGGCTCTTCATACTCACGAACAACTCCACCGACGCGGCGAGGACCGTCCACTCCAGGCTCGTCGAGTTCGGGATCCCGGTAAGGGAGGAGGAGGTGCTCACCAGCGGCCTGCTGACCGCGGAGTACCTCCACGACGAATTCGGCCGGGTTTCGTACTTCCTCGTGGGCGAGGATGGGCTCGAATCCGAGATGAAGAACCACGGTCACCGGAGGACCGATGGAGAGAAGGCCGACTTCGTTGTCATCGGCCTCGACCGTGCGCTGACATACGACAAGCTGGATCACGCGGCCAGGGTGGCAAGGAACGGCGCCAGGATCGTGGCCACCCACGTCTCGGCCCTCTACATGTCCAAGTCCGGGCCGGCAATGGCGACAGGGCCACTAGTCAAGGCAGTCGAGTACGCGAGCGGGAAGCGGGCGACCGTCATCGGGAAGCCGGCGAAGCTGATGTTCAAGATCGCCCTGCGCCGGGCGGGGTGCCCAAGCCGCGACGCCGTCATGGTCGGGGACCAGCTCGATACCGACATCGCCGGCGCAGCCGGGTCGGGGATAGACGCCATACTCGTGACGAGCGGGGTGGACAAGGATGCGGATGGGTACAGACTCGTCGCCAAACTGCGGAACGTCGACGAGATCGTGCCGCTGCTCTAGCCCGGGCGTCTCAGGCGGAGTGCGCCTTCAAGAACCTGCGGTCGACCTCCACCCCGAGCCCGTCCCCTCGTGGGACCTCGAGGTCGCCCCCTTTGGGCTGGGACAGCCCGGTCGCCAGGTCGGTCTGCAGCGGGTTGGCGAATGGGTTGAACTCAACCCCCAGGGATCCGACCACCGACGCCGCATGTACGGACGCGGCGAGCGATATCGCGGAGTTCATCCCGGTCATCGGGGAGAATCCGATCCCCTTCGAGGCCGCCCTGTGCGCGACCTCTACCTCGGTCCGGAAGCCCCCGCACCTGCTCACGCTCGGCTCTACGACATCGATCAGCCCGCTCCCCAGCGGCCCGTCGAAGTCGCCGGCGAACCAGCTCTCCCCCGCCCCGATCTTCACCTTCGAGCCCCTCAGCGCCGAGTACCCCGCGAGGTCGTCCGAAAGCACCGGCTCCTCGAACCAGGCAAGGCCGAGGCCAGCGAACGCCCGGCACGCCCTGGCCGCCCCAGGCCCGTCGTAGGCTCCGTTGGCGTCTGCCACGAGCATCCCTTCCGGCCAGCGCCCGCGAACCTCCTTCAGGAGCCTAGCGTCAGCCTCGGCCCCAAATCCAATCTTCACCTTCGCCCCCCTGAGCCCGCTCTCCTTCGCCTTCTCCACCTGGGCACCGAGCGGCCCCCGCGACTCGAAGAGCGAGCCCGCGAACGCCGGGACCCGCCCCACTGGCTCCTTTGCGAAGAGGCGCCCGAGGGGTTTCCTGACAGCCTTCGCTGCGCAGTCGTAGAGCGCGATCTCGATGCCGCTGAGCGCCTCGACGTCCACCCCTCTCGTGTGGCCGCGGACCCTGAGCTCCCGCCAGCACTTCTCCCAGGCGGCCTCCACGCCGTCGAACTCTTTCCCCGCCAGGCCTTTCGCGAGGTACCTTACCATGAGCGCCGTGGCCTCGGGGTCGAACCTGGTCATCGCCTCCCCCCACCCCTCCACCCCGTCGGCGACCGCCCGGACCAGTACTGTTTCAAAGTGCGTGTAACTGAACGTCCCCCCGGTCAGACGCTCCCGGGCCCTGATCCTGATGGGGAAAGGAGCCAGTGACTCGACCCTCATCGACACAAGGCCGGCGGGGCAACCTTAAAATCGATTGGCGCTCGCTCGTGAGACAGATTGCAGCACACATCCTCCAAGGGACTCGCCACCTGCGCCATCTGCGGCGCCGGCGAGACGCAGCCCGGGACCTTCCCCATGGTCGTAGGGGTGGGAAGGGTCTGCATGAACGACGGCATGGCGAAGGTCAGGTGCGAGTCCTGCGGGACGGAGGTCAAGCTGATCACCTCGGCGAAGCTCCAGGGGAGGACGCTCTGCCTCTCCGACTACATGAGGGAGCTGGAGAAGTTCAGGCAGCACATCGTCCAGGCCTTCGACGAGAAGGCGGAGCCGGCCCCGAAGATCCTCGAGAGAGCGTACAGCGAAGCCCCCCAGGGGTACACCCTCCTCGCAGTCCGACGGGGCCGGAACAGCACCCATGTGTGGGAGGCCGAGTACGAGAAGACCGAGATCTTCCAGATGCGTTGCAGTTAACCGGGGCACCAACAACTTTACACACTTTCCCTTAAGCTACTTCGGCCCCCGTTACATCGCGAAGACCGCCTTGGCGAACGAAGAGATGCTCGTCCTCAACAAGCTCCTGAAGGAGATCGAGGACCTGAAGCTGGGGCTCGACCCCGGCGTGCTGTCGGGCTGGTATCAGAGAATCGCCAGCGACGCCAGGTCAGAAGCTCCGCGCCACCTCACCGACTCGATAGACGTGATACAGGACCCAATCCTCCCGATGAAGTTCGAATTCAAGACGTCCAGGAGGGCGATCAGGTACGTAGTCGAGGCCATCGAGAGGAACCTGGACGCGATGCCCCTGGCGACCCGCCTCTACTTCCAGAAGCTCTCAGAGCTGATCCAGGCGGAAGCGCTCCGCTAGCCCGCGAGCACGGTCACGTACCCCACCATCCACGGGTGGATCTGGCAGTGGTACTCGTAGACCCCCGGCTTCGCGAAGGTGTAGGTGAACGAGCCACCGGGGTTCAGATATCCTGAGCTGAAGCTGCCGTCGTTGGCAGTCACCGTGTGGATAGAGCTGTCATTGTTTGTCCAGGTGACCGTGTTGTTGACCCCGATGACCAGGGTGATGTTGTCCGGGGCGAACCCCTTGTTCGGAGGGGTTGTCGCTCCCTGCACGATGCTCACGGCGACGGCGGCTCCTGCGGCAGTGGTGGTCGAACTCGCCGCTGTGGTCGTCTGGGTGTAGGCCGCGTTGGGGAGGACCACCAGATACCCTATCATCCCGACCTCAGCGTGGTAGGTGCACACGAACTCATAGATGCCCGAGTAGACTGCGACGAACGAGTAATACGCGGTGACGTTCCCCGGCGTCCCATCAACTACCACCCCTGGAGAGTTGTTCCGCGAGGGGGTCGTGAACGTCTGCCCCGTCAGGTCGTTCACCAGCCCGGGCACCGTGGCGTTCACTATGATGTTGTATGGGGGACCAACTACGAAGTCGTGGGCGACGGTGTCGTTATCGATCATGGTGAGCTTCACCGTGTCACCCTGGTTCACGACTATGAACGACGGATTGAACCTGTCCTGGTGCGCTGACGGCGAGAGGTACCATGTCTCGCGGATGGTCCTCACGGTCGGCGGCTGGTCCATCACGGGGAGGCTCGTGTTCACGCCCGTGTGGCCCCCGGAGACGAGCGACGACAGCGACTGTAGTTGGGACTGCAGTGTGCTGAGCTGCTGGTTCTGGGAGCTTACCTGGTCCGCGTTCGCCTGGGTCGACGTGACATACACCGCGCCCACCGCTGCGAGCGCCACCACCATCAGCACCGCGACCACGGACACCGCGCCCATCCCGCGCCTTTGGGGCCTCAACAGGGTGCCCCCCTTCCGGTCCGGGATTTAGGCGCTACGAAGCCTGGCCGCCAGGCGCATCGGCTCTGGGTTGAACAGCGCCCTGTCCATGCGCTTCGGGGGGGCGGGCATCAGGGGCCTGAACTCCATCTTTGAGAGGACGTCGCGGTCGAGGTCGACCCCTGGGGCGATCTCCTTCAGCTTCAGCCCCTCGGGGACCAGCTCGAAGACCGCCCGCTCGGTCACATACAGCACCTCCTTCCCGAACTTCAGGGCCTGGTTCCCGCTGAAGAAGTTCTTGTATACGCTCCCCACGAACTTGGTCACCTCGCCGTCCTTCGCGATCTTGAGGCCCCCGCCTTCGACCGAGATGCTCGAATCCCCCGCCGTGAACGCCCCCGCAAAGTAGATCCTCGGGGACCCCCCAGCGATGACCGGGAAACCCCCCGGTCCGTAGAGCCTCCCGGGGAGCATGGAGGGGTTGACGTCGCCGTTCTTCCCGACCTGGAGGAACCCCAGGGACGCGGCGTCTATGGTCCCCCCCTCGAAGTTCGAGAACATGTCCGGCATGGTGGAGAGAGCGAACGGCCCCACCGCGGCCCCGAAGTCGACCCCGGGGAGAGCCATCCCTCCCCACTGGCCCGACTCCAGCACGGTAACGATGTAGTCGGCCACCCTCTCCTGCACGGCCAGCCTGCTTATCAGCGCCGGGATGCCGATGCCGAGGTTGACGATCAACGGGGAACCCTTCCTCCCCGCCTCCCTGACGAGCTCCACCAGGACCCTCCTCGCGATGACCTGCTGCACCGGGTCGATGTCGGCCTGATGGACGTCTGTCCCGGCGTCCGCGCTCGACCCGAATGCCGGGTCGTACACAGTCGACCCCACCTGCCAGTGGTAGGCGTTGGGGGACACCACCACGTAGTCAACTAGTGGGCCCGGAATCTCGACCGCCCGCGGGCTCGAGGCCCCGGCGCTCACGCTCCTTATCTGCGCGATCACCACCCCCGGCTCCGGGTGGGCCTTTGTGGCCTGGGCGATGCTGAGCACCGTCCCTCTGATCGCTTCGTCCTCCATGGTTATGTTCGACCTCTTGTCGGCCGAGGTGCCGCGGACAAGGGCGACGGTGGGCTTGGGAGCCTCGTACAGCAGGTACTCCTGCTTGCCGACCATTATCCTCTTCACGCTGCAGGTGTTCCTTTCGGCCGCCAGCTCGTTCAGCCTCCCTCCTCCCTTCCTGGGGTCGATGGCGGTGTCGATCCCGATCTTGCTGATGACCCCGGGTCTTCCCGATGCAACCTCCCTGAACCAATACGCGGCCACCCCCATTGGCCAGCTGTATGCCTCGGCCAGGTTCTCCTTGACGAGCCTCTGAAGCCAGGGGGAGAACCCAAGGAAGGGGACCGATATGCCGCGGATGAAACCCTTGTCCTTCCTCTGGCAGATGTCCTTGGCCACCAGGTCGAGGGCGCGGTCCGGGATCGCGGGGAGCGCGTCGGCGAGTAGGAAGATGCCCTTCGGGTGGCCTGTCTCCCTGTACCTCTTGTGGAGCCCGAGGATGAGATACTCGGGGGTGTTCGCCATGTTGAAGCCGGAGACCGCCACCACGGCCCGGTCCTTCACCACCGACAGGGCCTCAGCGGCAGTGCACACGACTCCGGACTTGCGCACTGGCCGACCGATCGGCCCCGCCTTGTCCGGGCTCACCGCAGGTCAGCCTTTCGCCCTAGCGAGAGAGTACACTATGACGAAGAATCCCACTGCCTGGCTGTATGCCTGGATTGTGATGACGGTCCCGAGGTCCACCGAACCAAGGTTGTACATCACTCCCGCCGCCAGGGCGCCCAGTGTGACGAAGGCAAACCCCACTGAAAGAAGGAGCATCGCCTGGCTCCGCGTCTTGCTGTATGCCTTTCCGGCGTAGTAGACCACTACTCCACCGAACAAGAGGATGAAGGCTTGCGCTACGTCAAGGTATATCAGATCCATCTCTGTTAACGCTCACCTCCTTGGGTCTTTAAAGGGTTGAAGCTGATTCTCAAGGATGGCATTTACTGGGCCTCCCTCATGGAGAGCCAAAGGCGCTTCAGCTTCTCTGCCACGTCTTCGTTGATGA
>JAGWHE010000069.1 GCA_028866945.1 Nitrososphaerota archaeon | reverse complement strand
TCGCACAGGAAGGACATCGACGGACTCGCCTCGGCCTCCATGTCCGTCGCGGCCACCGGGGGTCAGCTCATCCTCTCTGACTACGACGACATGGTCGACAACCTGCGCAAGGTCCCCGACGACGCCGACAGGGTGGTGGTGACGGACCTGGGGGCTGACAGCGCGGACTTCCCCCTCTTCCTGGAAGAGATGCAGCGCATCGCGAAGCACGCCAAGGTCACCTACATCGACCACCACTACATGACCGAGGCCGCGAAGAGGAAGCTGCGGAAGTCCGGGGTCCAGGTGGTGCACGACGTCCGCGAGTGCGCCAGCATGCTTACCTACAAGACGCTCAAAGACCAGCTCCCGGAGCGGGCGAGGCTCAACGCCCTCTGCGGCGCCGTCACCGACTACATGGACGACTCGCCCATGGCGAAGAAGCTGATGGAGAAGGGAGACAGGCACTTCGTCCTGCTCGAGGCGACGATGCTCTCGCTGGCCCTGGGGAACAGAGCCGAGGAGCCGGGGTACCCGGAGAGTGTCGTGGCTGACCTCGCGGCCATGAAGCACCCCCACGACATGGCGGGGGTCCCCGAGGCGGCGGTCAGGCAGCTGGCGAAGGAGGCGGCCCTGGGGGAGGAGGTCAAGAAGGGGGGGACGACGATGGGGAGGCTCGCCTACATGGTCACCACGCAGTTCTCAACGGGCAACGTGGCGAAGCTATTGATCGGGGCCTTCGACGTCCCGGTGGGGGTCTCGATGAAGGAGAAGAACCCCGGGTGGTACGAGGTCAGCCTGAGGGGGACGAGCGAGTGCAGGGTCCACCTGGGGAGGACCATCGGCAGGATCGTGGGCAAGATGGGGGGGAGCGGAGGGGGGCACAGGAAGGCGGCCGGGTGCCGGGTCCCAACCTCGAAGGCCGACGAGATGCTGAAGGCCCTGTCGAAGAAGGTCTGATGAGAGGGACCGGAGGGGTGGTTTCCAGATATGGATTCCGAGTCTATGTCTAAATAGCAAGTGTGCACGGTCACTGCCGAGGTACTTCGTACGAAGCTAGGCCAGCTCCTTGAGCAGGAAGGGCAGCCCTGTTCCTACTGCATAGCCGTCTTCATGATGATGGCCGGCGGCGAGGCCCTGCCCCCCAAGGACCGCACGGCGTACAGCCACCACCTCGTGTGGGAGCACGGCGCGAAGCCCTA
This sequence comes from Nitrososphaerota archaeon, assembly GCA_028866945.1. Classification (GTDB taxonomy): domain Archaea; phylum Thermoproteota; class Nitrososphaeria; order Nitrososphaerales; family Gagatemarchaeaceae; genus UBA183. The sequence goes on along the minus strand of JAGWHE010000069.1, from coordinate 1,814 downwards.
CTTCATAGTGCCGTAGCCGCCCGCCCCGTCCTTCACGCACTTCACGACTATCGCGCCCCCCAGCTGCATCTCGTGGATGGACGTCTCCCCCAGGCGGCGGCTGAGCAGGCCAACGAGGTCGGAGTTGTGCAGGACGAGGTTGTAGGTGTCGAAGAGCGAGCTGTACTTCAGCCCGACCCTGCCGGTCGAGGCTAGGCCTATGATGCCAGGCATGACCCTGAGGTACAGGGCCAGGGCGAGCGCCCTCACCGGGTCGTCGGGCTTGCCCAGGTCGCAGAGGGCGAACCTCCCTCCGGGCTTCAGCACCCTGTTCAGCTGCTCCAGGGCCACGGGGAGGTCGTGGGCGTCTCTGACGGCGAACCCCGACACGGCGCCGTCGAAGGCGCCGTCGCGGAAGGGGAGGTGCTCGAACACCCCCTGGACCGCGTTGGGGTGCCCCGACGCCTTCAGCATGGCCCTGGACGCGTCGAGGAGGACCGGGTCCCCCCCGGCCGTCGTGACCACCCTGGACATGGTGCCGGGCCCCGCGCCCAGGTCGAGGACAAGGTCCCCCTTCCTGGCTGCGAAGGCGACGGCTTCGGTCCGCATCCGCCTGTCCTGGAAGAGCGAGATCCGGCTGGACGCCTGCTCGTAGGAGGGGACGATCTCCTGCAGGGAGTTGACGACGTAGCCCCACTTGCGCTGCAGCCCGGGCCTCCGGCGACTCATCGCTGCGCCGGGAGAGGCCGGGGTGTTCTTATCGACTTCGGAGGGCGCTGCCCGGGCGCCGCAGCAGGCGCCCCGGGGGAGCCCCCTCTCAGCCGACCCCCGCCCCTCCTCTGTTCCCCTGGTCGGCGAAGGCCTTGTTGGAGTACTTCAGGACCAGCGGGGACACGGCCGTCGTCACCACGACGACCCCCACGATGGCCGCGTAGACGTCCTGGTCGATGACCGCGCTCGTGAGGGCCAGCCCCGCGATAACCAGCCCCACCTCCCCCCTCGAGATCATCGCCACCCCGACGTTGAACCCCACCTTGGCGTTGTTCGTCAGCATCGCGGCCGGGAAGCCGCACCCCACCAGCTTCGAGAGGGCGGCGACGGCCACGAGGATCACCATCACCCCCAGGGCGTTCCAGGTCAGCTGGCCGAAGTCGAGCGAGGCGCCGACGACGGCGAAGAAGATCGGCGCGAACAGGAAGTTCACCTTCTCCATGTAGCTCTTCACCGTGGTGAGCGCCTTGGACCCGGCGAGCCCCATCCCGGCGGCGTAGGCGCCCACGATCGGCGACAGGCCGAGGAGCGCTGCCGCCGCCGCCGACCCGAAGCAGACCGCGGTGCTTACGGCCTCCTCGGTCCCAGCCACGCTCCACGAAGGGATGAGCCGGAAGAACCGGGGGACGGCGAACACCAGGGCCAGCAGCAGCGTGAGCCACAGGCCGACTATGACGACCAGCCGGACCAGTATCTCGTAGAACGGGGGGACCTGGCCGGCCTGTATGATCGACACGACGACCGCCAGCACGGCCAGCCCCAGGACGTCGTCGACCACCGCAGCGTTGATGGACAGCTTCGCCTCCGGGGTCCCGAGCATCCCGAGGCTCTCGAGGACCCTGCTGGTGATGGCGATGCTGGTCGCGCTGAGGGCGGCCCCGACTATCAAGCCGGACTCGATGCCCTGGCCGAGGAAGGTCATGGTGTAGAAACCGAGCAGGAAGGGGAAGGCCACCCCCAGCCCCCCGACCACGAACGACTTCGTCCCCACCCCCCTGAACTCTGCGAAGGTCATCTGGAGCCCGGCGGAGAAGAGGATGAGGATGGCCCCGATCTCGTAGAAG
>JAGWHE010000068.1 GCA_028866945.1 Nitrososphaerota archaeon | reverse complement strand
TTCACGCACTTCACCACTATGGCGCCCCCCAGCTGCATCTCGTGGATCGACGCCTCCCCCAGGCGGCGGCTGAGCAGCCCCACGAGGTCGGAGTTGTGCAGGACCAGGTTGTAGGTGTCGAAGAGCGAGCTGTACTTCAACCCGACCCGGCCGGTCGAGGCGAGGCCGATGATTCCGGGCATCACCCTGAGGTAGAGAGCCAGGGCGAGCGCCCTCACCGGGTCGTCGGGCTTGCCGAGGTCGCAGAGGGCGAACCTCCCTCCGGGCTTCAGCACCCTGTTCAGCTGCCCCAGGGCCACGGGGAGGTCGTGGGCGTCCCTGACGGCGAACCCTGACACCGCTCCGTCGAAGACCCCCTCGCGGAAGGGGAGGAACTCGAAGACCCCCTGCACTGCGTTGGGACGACCTGATGCCTTGAGCATCGCCCTGGACGCGTCGAGGAGGACCGGGTCGCCGCCGGCGGACTCCACCACCTTCGACATGGTCCCGGGGCCGGCCCCCAGGTCGAGGACGAGGTCCCCCTTCTTGGCGGCGAAGGCGACCGCTTCGGCCCTCATCCGCCTGTCTTGGAAGAGTGAGATGCGGCTCGACGCCTGCTCGTAGGACGGGACGATCTCCTGCAGGGAGTTGACGACGTACCCCCACTTGTCCTGCAGCCCCGGCCTGCGGTGGCTCATCGCTGCGGGAGGAAGGGGCGGGTGTTCTTATCGAGTTCGGAGGCCGCGGAGCGCGGGCCTACTGGACCCTGTCGAACTTCTTCATCGCGCTGGCGACGTTGCTCGCGACGTCCGACGCCGTGATGTGCATCCCCGCCTGCTTCACCGCCTCCATGCCCGCCGCCCCGTTGACGTAGGCGGCGACGCAGGCCGCTTCGAAGGGCGGGACAGACCTCGCGAGGAGCCCCGCGACTATCCCGGTGAGCACGTCCCCGGTCCCCCCCACCGTCATGGCGGGGGAGTGCATCTCGTTGAGCGCGACCCTGTCTCCGTCGGAGATGACGTCGGTGGGGCCCTTCAATAGGATGGTGACCCCCGCCTTCTTCGCCTGCGAAGAGACGGCCGCTGCCCTCCCCTCCGTGTCCGGCGGGAGCTCCACCCCGAACAGGTGGGCGAACTCTCCGGCGTGGGGGGTGACGACTGCCCTGGCGCTCCTGAGCGAAGGCAGGATCTGCGGCCGCAGGGCGTCGGCGTCTACGACCAGGGACCTCCCCTCGCCCTTCAGCTGGTTCATGGCGTTCACCAGGTTCTCGGGCTTCTGCTCGCCCAGCCCTGGGCCGACGGCGAAGACGTCCACCTTGGGGACCCAGGCCATGAGCTTGGCGACGTTCCCCCGGGTGAGCTTAGAGTCGGGCATCGGGACGACGATGAAGTCAGGCGAGAGGGCCCTGACAGCGGTCGCGATGGAGGCGGGGACCGCTATGTACACCAGGTCCACCCCCGATCGCATGGCCCCGGACGCGCAGAGGAAGGGCGCGCCGTGGTAGAGCCTGCTCCCCCCGACCACGCAGACCGTCCCGTTCATCCGCTTGTGGGCGTCCTTCCTCCGTGGGGGGACGGCCCTGGCCACCATGTCCGCGTCGATGGTGATGGTCGCCATGGTCTCGCCCTAGTAGTTGTAGCGCTTCTGCTTCGGCTCCAGGGTGACCAGGGCCTCGATGGGGCAGGTGAGCCCCAGCCTCCCCTTGAGCTTCGGCATCGACTGCTCGATGGCCGCTATCGAAAACACCCCGACGATCTTCGCCTTCGCACGCTCGCACATGCGCGTGAGCGCCTCCAGGGTGGTCCCCGACCTGACGAGGTCGTCGACGATGAGTATGTGCTCCCCCTTCCTCAGGGCAGACTTTGGCAGGTAGAGGTACTTCACCGACGACGGGCCGTAGACCGCCTTCTGCTCGACGAACTCTTCGACCCCCAGCTCCCTCTCCGACCTGACGACCGCCAGGTTGACGTTGAACTCCCCGGCCACCTCTGCCGCCAGGGGGACCCCGTCCACCTCCATGGTCATCACCCTGTCGACGTTCATCAGGCTGAACTCGCTGTAGACCACCTTGGCGATCTGCCTGAGGAGCCCGACGTTGGACACCACCTCGCTCACGTCGTAGGAGCCGTCCTGGCTGACCTTCACGGCATCCATTATCATCTTCCTGAGGAGCTTCTCCCTGAAAGTCGCGATGAACTTCTCCGAGCGGGTGGCGCTGGGGAGGACGTGCCCCCGGACGTACCTGCTGAGAATGGGCGCCGAGAGCCCGAGGACCGCCGAGAGCTCCTTGTAGCTGTAGCTCTTCTTCAGGGTGGCGAGCAGCTCCACCGAAGAGATGCGCGTCTTGACGTCGGCTACTCTGCTCATGGCTCCCTGCGGGAGGAGTTGCAGAGACGTGCTAATTTAGGTTATCCCCGAAATGGAAGATTGGCAGGCGCCGTGCCGGACGAACGGGATCCCGGTCCTCCCTCCGGCTCCTGGCGCCTAGCTGTGGAAGACCCCCTCGGCGGCCGTCGCGAACGACACGTAGTATAGGTTGGACCCGACCGTGGCCATGCTGAACACGTCGAAGCCGTAGTCGGTGGTCGTCTGAAGGAGGAGCACCGGCGTCGTGGTATTGGGCGCGAGGCCGTAGAGGGCCGCTCCACTGATTACCCCACTCGAGTCGACGGGGAGGAGGAAGAAGAAGACCTCGCCGGAGCTGCTCACCACGAAGTTGTCTGAGTCTCCCACCCAGAAGACGTACCTCCCGTCGAGCGTAGTCTGGGTGAGTGTCGTGACGGTGTCTGTGCCGGACGCCAGGGACTGGGACTTCACCTCGCCGATCGTCACGCTTGTCGTGGTGCTCGTCCTTCCAACAGCCATGAAGTAGAGGTTGCCTGCCTGGTCCATGTTGCTGTACAGGATGCCGTGCCCCGAGCTCGTGACCACAGGGGTGAGGGTGCCCGAGGTCGTGTACCCGTAGATCGCAGGCGGAGTCGATGGACTCGCACTGTAGGTCAGGAAATAGACGGTCCC
>JAGWHE010000002.1 GCA_028866945.1 Nitrososphaerota archaeon | reverse complement strand
ACCGAGTCGACGGACACCGGGACGAAGTGTATGTGGTCGGAGAACTGGGAGCTTGTCTGTATGGTCGCTATGTTGGGGTTGACCAGGACCGAGTCGACCCCTTCCTCCTTGAGCGCCTTCAGGCACTGGCTCCCGGAGTAGTCGAACTCGCCGGCCTCTCCCACCTTGATGGCCCCGCTGCCGATGACGAGGACCTTCTTTACGCTCTCACGTTTCGAATCTCTGCACCTCTGATATCCTTCCCCTTCATCATGGCGGTGAACCTGTCGAAGACGAAGAGCGTGTCGTAGGGGCCCGGGGTCGCTTCCGGGTGGAATTGGACGGCCATGCAGGGCCTGCTGGCGTGCATGACCCCTTCGACGGTCCTGTCGTCGGCGTTCATGAACCATGGGCGCAGGTCCGAGCTCTTCAGCGACTTCTCGGCCAGCGCGTAGCCGTGGTTCTGGCTGGTGACGTACCCTCGGCCGGTCGTCAGGTCCAGGCAGGGCTTGTTCTGGCCGCGGTGGCCGTACTTCAGCTTGAACGTCTCCGCGCCCTGCGACATGCCGAGGACCTGCTCGCCGAGGCAGATGCCCAGCACTGGGACTTCGGAGTCGACCAGGGACCCGACGCACCTGGCCGTCTCGGTCAGGATCTTCGGATCTCCGGGGCCGTTGCAGACCACCACCCCCTCGGGGTCGTACTTCATCACCGTCGAGTAGGTCGAGTTGTAGGGGAGCCTGACCACCTGGAAACCCCTGTGGAGGAGGTTCCTCACAATGCCGTACTTCGTCCCGCAGTCGAGGAGGACCACCCTCCGCTCCGAGTCGCCGTGGATCACGGGCTTGGACACGGACACGGCCTTCACGAAGTTCTGGGAAGAGTAATTCTCAGCCCTGGCCAGGAGCTCCGAGATGCGCTCCGTGTCCCTGGACTCGGCGCCGACGGCTATGGTCCCCATCATGACCCCCGCCTCTCGCAGCTTGGCCACGAGGGCGCGGGTGTCCACCCCTTCAATCCCAGGGACCCCTTCGGACTCCATCCATTTCGAGAGCGTGCGCTTCGAAGCCCAGTGGCTGGGCTCCTTGCATGCCTCCTGGACCACGATCCCCTTGACCTTGATCGAGTCTGACTCGAAGAACCTTGGAAGGCCGTACCCGTCCCTGTCAGAGTAGTGCGGGACGCCGTAGTTGCCGATGAGAGGGTAGGTGAAGGCGAGGATCTGGCCCGCGTAGGAGGGGTCGGTCATGGATTCGAGATAGCCGACCATCCCGGTGTTGAACACGACCTCGCCGACCGAGTCGACCTCCGCGCCGAAGGCACGGCCATAGAAGATCGAACCGTCCTCGAGTAGAAGCAGTGAGTCCTTCGCCGGCTTGGACACTCTAAGAAAAATTCGCTCGACTGTTCCGCTTTTAAGTATTTGGAAACAAGCCGAAGTTCGCCCTCGGCCGCGCCGCAGCTCGAAGGCTTAAATCGCGTGCGAGGTTTCGCACAGGGCGGGCTTAAAATTCGGAGAGCCAGCCGTGGGCTGTCGGGGGAACTAGGAACGGTCAATAACCTTCTTTTGCGGAGACCTGCCAGATGAGCCCGAACGCAGACTTCCTCGGAAGGGACGTCGTCAGCGCCCGGGACTTCAAGCGCGACCAGTTCGAGCAGGTCATCCAGGGGGTGGAGGACCTCGAGAAGCGCCGCGGGAGCCTGGACGGGGCGCTGAAGGGGAAGCTTGCGGCCCTGCTCTTCTTCGAGCCCTCGACGAGGACCTACTCCAGCTTCCAGATAGCGGCCGAGAAGCTGGGGATGAGGGTCTCCGGGTTCGCGGGTCCGACGGGCTCTTCGATCACGAAGGGGGAGACGCTGCACGACACCCTGCGCATGTTCGAGGGGTACGGGGCCGACGTGTTCGTGATCCGGCATTCGAAGATGGGGGCCGCGCGGTTCGCGGCGGAGATCTCCGACACCCCCGTCATCAGCGCAGGCGACGGGAGCCGGGAGCACCCGACCCAGGCGATGGTGGACCTCTACGCCATCCGCAAGGCCTTCGGCAGGGTGGACGGGCTGAAGGTGGGGATGCTCGGCGACCTGAGGTACGGACGGACCTCGTCTTCCCTCGCGTACGCGCTGTCCAACTTCGACGTCGACATCACGTTCATCGCACCGGACGCCCTGCAGATGAGGCCGGAGGTGACCCAGCTGCTCAAGCAGCGCGGCGTTACCGCGAAGAAGGAGAGCGCCCTGAAGAACGTCGCCGGGGAGCTGGACGTGCTCTATGTCACGAGGATCCAGAAGGAGAGGATCCCCGATCCGACGGAGTACGAGAAGGTGAAGGGGATGTACGAGGTCAACCTCGAGGCGCTCAGGGAGGCGAAGCCGTCCCTGAAGGTCCTCCACCCGCTGCCGAGGGTCGACGAGCTCTCCACCGACATCGACGACACAAACTACGCGCAATACTTCGTCCAGGCGGCGGGGGGGCTCCCGCTGCGGATGGTACTCCTGAACCTGATCCTGGGGGGCGTCGGCTGATGCCAGAAGCCGGGTCGGAAAGGATGCTGGTGAGCAGGATAGAAGAGGGGACGGTCATAGACCACATACCCGACTGGAGGGCGGACACTGTGTCGAGGGTGCTCCGGCTAGACAAGCTTGCCCGCATGCAGGCCGACGTGTCGGTGGTCATCCTCCAGAACGTGGCCAGCAAGCACCTTGGGAGGAAGGACATCATCAAAATCGACAGGTGGCACGTCGACGAGAAGGACGCAGACATACTATGCCTCGTCTTCCCCGACATCACTGTCAACTACATCGACGAGGGGAAGGTCTCGAAGTACATACCCAAGGTCCCCGACGCCATAGAAGGGAGGATAAGGTGCCCCGAGCTCAACTGCATCTCCAACACCGAAAGGGAGCCGGTCACTCCCAGGTTCGCCACCCTGAAGAAGGAGAGGCTGCTTCAGTGCCACTACTGCGACGCACTGCTCGCGTTCGACAGCGTCCCTGAGCATGTGAGGAGCTAGCCGACGATGGAACACGACCTCGTCCTGGAGGGGAGGGTCGTGACGCCCGGGGGCATCCTTGACGCCGAAGTAGGGGTGGACGAAGGCCTGGTGAAGCAAATCGGGTCAGGGCTGAAGGGGTCGAGGCGGATCCGGACAGGAGGGTGCCTGATCTTCCCCGGGTTCATCGACATCCACGTCCACATGCGGGAGCCCGGCTGGGAGCGGAAGGAGGACTTCCGGACCGGGTCCGCGGCTGCGGCCCACGGAGGGGTGACCACGGTGGTGGACATGCCCAACAACCCGGTCCCCACCGACACCCCGGAGGCCCTGAGGGTGAAGGCGGCGCTCGCGAAGAAGGCGCTGGTGGACGTGAAGTTCCACGGAGGGATCCCGAAGTCACGCCCCGGGGACCTCTCGAAGCTCTCCGGCGGGGTGGTCGGGTACAAGCTCTACCTCTCGGAGACGACGGGGGCGGCGCGCTTCCCCGGCGGGGACCTGGGGGGCGTGTTCAAGCTCGTGGCGGCCACCGGGAAGCCGCTTAGCTTGCACTGCGAGGACCAGGCGGTCATCGACAGGGCGGCGCGAAGGGTCGAAGGGGACGGGCGCCCCGACGCCCACGCGGACGCAAGGCCTCCGGAGTCGGAGGTCAGCGCGGTGAGGTCGGTGGTCGACGGCATGGCCAGCGCGCCCTTGCTCAGGGCGAACGTCTGCCACGCGTCCACTTCGGACACGCTCTCTCTCGTCCGGGAGGCCAGGGCCGGTGGGCGGGACCTGCGCTGCGAGGTCGCGCTCCATCACCTGTTCTTCACCAGGCGGTCGATGCTTGAGAACAGGCGCCTGAGGACCAACCCACCCCTGAGGAGGGAGGAGGACAGGCAGGCGCTCCTCCGAGGGCTCAAGGACGGCACAGCTTCGTTCCTGGTGACCGACCACGCCCCCCACCTGCTAGAGGAGAAACTGGCACAGGGGGCGGCTGGGGTCCCCGGGCTGGACGACTTCGCGCACGTCGTGGCCTGGCTGGTCAGGAGCCAGGGGGTGGACCCCGTCAGGATCGCAGAGCTTACTTCGGCGAACCCGGCCCGGCACCTCGGCCTAGCGGACAGGGGCGCAGTCGCCCCCGGGATGAGGGCGGACCTCTCAGTCGTCGACCTGCGCGCGCCCGAGGTCGTAAAGGACGACAAAGTGAGGACGAAGTGCGGCTGGTCCCCCTACGACGGGGTCGAGTTCCCCGGGAGGGCGAGGTGGGTGACGCTGGGAGGGGAGCTCCTGATGGACGACTTCGAAGAAGTCAGCTAGCCGGCGAGGGCTGGCCACCGGCAGGAGAGCCGGCCGCCGAACCCGTAGCCTTGGGGGCCCTCGAGAGGAAGGCGGTCGCGATTATGAGCCCTACGATCGCGATCAGGACCAGGCCGACGGCGTATTGGACCGGGATGAAGTAGGTGAGCGACAGGCCTATGATGATCACCCCCCACCCCAGGTAGTAGCTCCTCGCGCCTTCGTCGACGATGACGAAAGCAGACAGGACAGTCCAGAGTCCTGCGAGGATGAGTCCTAGGGTGACGGCGCCCTGCAGGCTCACCTGGCCGAGCAGAGCCAGGGCTGCGGCGAGGAGGACCGCGACCAGGATGCCCATCCCAAAGCTTGGCTTCATACAGCTGAGCTGTCGGGCACCTTTCCCTGATATTAAGCCGTCGGCGGCGGGGCGGGGAAGACCCCATACTTCGCCTCATATGCCGCAGCTATCCGGAAAAGCGTGTCTTCGTCGAAGAGCTTCCCGATGAGCTGAACGCCCACGGGGGTCCCCCTGACCATCCCCGATGGGAGGGAGATCACGGGACACCCCAGGTAGTTGAACGGCAGCGTCAGCCGGTTGAGTGCGGAGTAGACGGGATAGCCCACGCCCCGGATGTTCACCTCCGCCTGTTCAAGGCCAGGGGCGGGGACCGCGGTGCATGGCATCACCAGGGCGTCGACGCCCTTCATGCTTGCCGAGAACCTCTCCATGAAGGAGGGCCGCGAGTTCACCGCGTTGACGTAGTCGACGGCCAGGACGTCCTTCCCCAGCTCGAGGAGCTTCCTGACATCTTCGCCGTACAGCTCGGGAGAGCTCTGGAGCCACCGGAGGTGGAAGGCGGTCGCCTCGGCCCTCCGGATCGGGAGCCACCTCTCGTAGGTCTCTGGGAGCACGTCCACCTCCACCTCCTCGACCGAGCAGCCGATGGTCCTCAGCCTGCCCACGAAGCCCTGGAAGTCCTCTTCCACCGAAGGGTCCACCGAATCTTGCAAGCGGTTCTTCACGACGCCGACCCTCGCGGAAGCCATCGGAGCCCCGGAGCCGAAGTCTGGGACCCCGGCGTCGGTGGTGGTGAGGTCTCCCGCGTCATGGCCGGAGATGACCTTGAGGATGGCTGCCGCGTCATGTGAGGAGCGCGCCAGGACCCCGACCGTGTCGAGGGAGGTCGAGAGCGGAATCACCCCGAGCCTGCTCACCCGGCCGTATGTGGGCTTCACGCCGACTACGCCGCAGAGGGCAGCCGGGATCCGCACGGAGCCTGCGGTGTCTGTGCCGAGAGCGAGCGAAGCCAGACCCGACGCCACGGCCGCCGCGGACCCGCCGCTCGAGCCGCCCGCCATCCTGCCCGGGTCCCAGGGGTTCCTGACCGCTCCGTAGTGCGGGTTCACGCTGGTGGTCCCTGCTGCGAACTCGTGGAGGTTGGTGGTCCCCACCAGGATTGCGCCGGCCGCCTTCAACTTGGCTATCACGGGGGCGTCGTAGGGGGCGACGTTGTCGGCGAGTATCCTGGACCCGGCGGTGCACTTCACGCCCTGGATGTAGATGATGTCTTTGACCGCGACAGGCACGCCGTCGAGTGGGCTTGCCGGGGCGCCCTCCCTGTACCTTCTGTCCGCCTTCGCTGCCGCCGCGAGGGCGCTCTCTGAGAGGACCGTGATGAAGGCGTTCAGCCCAGGGTTCAGCGCGTCGATCCGCCTGAGGCGCTCGCGCACCACTTCGGACGGGGTCGCGGTCCCCTTGGAGTAGGCTCGGACGAGGGCTCCCGCCGTCGGGTACTGCACCGCAGCCGCTCCATCCAACCCCCTGCACCCCTCACTGCCAGCGGTGGAAGGCCGGGTGGCTCTCCTTGACGGCCACGAACAGCCCGCTCATGGTCGCGGTCACGATTCCGTCCACCTTCAGCTCCCCGGACACCCAGGCCCTGTCGCCTTCTATCTTGGTCGCCCAGGCGGTGAGCTGCCACCCCCTGTCGATGGGAGAAGGCTTGAGGAACCTGACCGTGTACTCGGCGGTGACAGTCCCCGGAGGGCTCTCGAGCCCCTTGGACTTCATCAGGGCGTAGGTCGCGGCCCAGTTGCCATGGCAGTCCATCAGGACGGAGATGATCCCGCCGCTCCCGAACTTGCCGAAGGCCACGTGCTCCTTGCGCGGGGTCCAGGAGGCGAGGACCGAGTCGCCGAAGGGGACGCTCTTCAGGTGGAGGCCCGCGGTGTTCTTCGGCCCGCAACCGAAGCAGACGCTGTTCGGGGCGTATCTGTCCTGGAGGTTCTCGGTCAATCTAGCCCCCGCTCCGGGCACGAAGCGCGCCCGGCGGATGAAATCACGGCGCCGCAAGGCGCATTTCCGATAAAAGAGTTTGCAGCAACCTCATATCCCGGAGCCCATAATGGATTTACCTGTGGCGCCGGAGCTTCGTGAAGGGAGAATGTCAGAACCGGCGATAGCGGAGTCGAAGCTTGAGGTGGGCACGGGCCCGACGGGGCCGTTCGTCATCGACGCCAACCTGCTGGTCACTGGGCGGACCTGCGTGCTCGGGAGTAGCGGGAGCGGGAAGAGCTACGCCGTGGGGGTCCTCTGCGAGGAGCTCTGCAGGAACGAGATCCCCTTCGCGGTTGTCGACACCGAGGGGGAGCACACGGGGCTGAAGGAGAAGTTCGAGGCGATCTGGGTTGGGGAGGAAGCTGGGTGCGACCTCGGCTGGGAAGGCCTGGACCTCGCCGACCTGGCGAAGCAGGCGCCTGACATCGCGCCGCTGATCCTCGACGTGTCGGACGTGGCGGACCCGAAGGAGAAGGTCGGGGCTTTCGTCGAGGCCCTCTATGCGACGCTCACGGAGAGGAGGACGCCATACCTCCTGGTCGTCGAGGAGGCGGACAAGTTCGTCCCCCAGTACGGCTCGCGGATACCGATCTTCGGGGAGGTGGCGCGGAGGGGGAGAAAGCGGGGGATGGGGCTGATGATCTGTTCGCAGCGTCCCTCCCTCGTCGACAAGAACGTCTTGAGCCAGTGCGGGAACCAGCTCATCGGGAAGCTGATCATACAGAACGACCTGCAGTCGGTGGCCCAGTTCTTCCCGGGCAAGGGGCTCCCCAAGGAGCTCACGGGCCTGAGGGCTGGGCAGTTCTTCGCCATGGGAGGCCTCGCCGCCCCTCCCATGCTCGTCGCCGTCAAGAAGAGGATCACGAGGCCCGGAGGGGTGACCCCGTCCCTTGCGAAGCGGGCGGTGAGGAAGTACTCGGGGCCGACGAACCTGAAGGTCGAGGTTGAGGGCGACGGCGCAGAAAGGGGGCCGGAGGCCGAGAACCCCTACGTGGGGCTCCCCCCGTCCATCAGGGCCGACGACATCCCGGTGATGGTGAAGCGGGAGCGGAGCTTCGGGATCTTCGGCCCCAAGGAGACTGTCACAGCGGTGACTCCGCGCTATAGGACGCTGATCCAGCTCGGGGTCAGGCTCAGGAGGGGGCTGCTCAAGCGGAGGTTCGAGACGGTGTACGTCTGCCTCGACGGGGTGACTGGGAAGGGGGTGTCGATAGACAGGGGGCTCCAGGTGTTCGACGGGTTCCAGAAGCTCCTGAACCTGACCACGCTCCAGGTGGAGGTGCTCAGAGAGGTGAAGGCGGAGAGCGACACCAGCGCCATCGACGTGGCGAGCGAGCTGGGGGAGTCGAGGTCCACGGTCTCGAGGGTCCTGGCGAACCTCGACGACAAGAGGCTCGTGAGGTCCATAGAGGTGAGGAACAGGAAGCTCTACAGGAGGCTGGTGGACCTCCCGGGGAGGCCGTCGGAGTTCGTCCCCCTCGAGCTCGTCCCGCTGGACCTCGGCGGAGCCAAAGTCGTCCCGCCGAAGGTGAAAGAGTCGAATGTGAAGGGCGTGGTGAAGGGTCTGTGGGAGGGTGCGGACGTGGATTCCTTCGAGCCGTTCCTCTATCCGACCTTTGGGGTCGAGCTGACGGTGAGGAGGAAGCACAGGCAACTGGTCGTCGACGGCCGCAGCGGGAAGGAGCTCGTGTTCTAGTCCGCTCTAGCCGGGAATCTCCTCCAGGATGCTGGCACCCGAGCTGGTGCCGATCCTGTCCGCCCCGGCGTCGAGCATCTCCCTGGCCTTGGCCAGGGTCCCGATCCCTCCGGCCGCCTTCACCCCCACCTTCCTCGAGAGCGTCCTCCGCAGGAGCGAGACGTCTGCGGCGGTGGCGCCCCCCGGCCCGAAGCCGGTCGAAGTCTTGACGAAGTCCGCGCCGGCCCGCTCGACAAGCCTGGCTCCGGCGGCCTTCTCGTCGTCGGTCAGGTAGCAGCACTCCAGGATCACCTTGAGCAGGACGCCGGCACCGTGGGAGTATGCGGCGAGCTGCCTGATGTCCTCGAAGAACCCCCACTCGTTCCCCGACTTCAGCGCGCCGATGTTCGAGACCATGTCCAACTCCCTGGCGCCGCTAGCGACTGCCTGATGGGCTTCGAACAGCTTGGCCGCGGTCGTGCTCGTCCCGAGAGGGAAGCTCACCACTGCGCAGACCCTGGAGCTGCTCCCCCGGAGCCGGTCGAAGGCCCGCTCGACGTGGATGGGGGCCACGCAGACGCTCCAGAACCCGTAGCGGCGCGCCTCGTCGCAGAGCCTCTCGATTTCCAGGGGGGTCGCGGTGGCCCTCAGAAGGGTGTGGTCGATGACCCGGGCCAGGGTCGCCCGGGGCGTCACGTCTGCAGGCGCCTGTAGGCCGGTCATGTCAGGGGGCAAAGAGCCTCCGACGGCTGATAAACCGGTATGACGATTCCTACCCCTGAAACCGAGCGCCCGCAGGCCCAGATTCGGGCCGGCTGCAAGGGTTTCTCAACGTTGGGAATTGTAATCCCCGTTTATTATGCGGACGGGGCCGTTTTTCCGACTGAACATGTCGCTGAAGCACGCTGGACCGCTGGTCAAGGACTTCATGGGAAGGGGAGTCGTCACGGTCTACCAAGAGTCCAACGTCCAGAAGGCGATTCAGGCCATGGACGAGCACAACATCGGGAGCGTGGTGGTGGTCGACACACTCGGGCCCTGCGGCGTCTTCGCCGAGAGGGACCTCATTAGCCGGGTGCTGGCCAAGGGGAAGGACCCCGCAGCCACGGTGATTTCAGAGGTCGCGTCCCCCCGCTTCCCCGCCATAGGGTCGACCATGAGCCTGGACGAGGCCGCTTCGGCCATGATTACGAAGAAGAGCAGGCTGATGGTGTTCGAAGGCGCGGACCTGGTCGGCATAGTAACTCCGACAGACCTCATGAAGGTGCTGAAGGGAGTGGACAGGGACTTCTCCATCTTGAAGGTCATCTCCACGAAGGTCGTCACGGCGATGCCCGAGACGCCCATCGACGTGGTCGTCAAGCTCATGGACGAGAGGAAGATAGGCAGCGTCATCGTCGCCGAGGACGGGAAGTGGACAGGGATATTCACTGAGAGGGACCTTGTCAAGCGGATACTTGCGAAGAGGAGGAGCCTGCACACCCCCGTGTCTGAGGTCGCAACCACCCCCCTGATCACAGCCGAGCCAGGGATCTTCGGAAGGGAGGCGGCGGGGACGATGTCGCTGCACGGGTTCAAGCGTCTGCCGCTCTGGGTCGAGGGGGAAGGCGTCGGAGTGGTCACGGCCAGGGACATCGTCCAGGCATACGCCGACTTCGCCACGCCGCGGGCTCCCAGGGTCAACTGGGTGCAGTGGAACTAGGCCAGTTCCGACGTCCGTGGTCCCGATCGAGCGGGCATCCTAGCGGGTGATCGTCGTCCCTGCCCTGCCGGCCAGGGCGGCCTCCGCCTCTTCGAGGGAGGCGATGACGGCCCTGACCCCGCCCGCCTTCAGGAAGGACACCGCACTCTCGATCTTCGGCCCCATGCTCCCGGGAGGAAACTGGCCCGCGCGGAGGTATCTTTCGCAGGCCTTCACGTCGAGGGCGTCCAACTTCCGCCGCCTGGGGCCGGCGTAGTCGAGGTAGACCCCGTCGACGTCGGTCAGGATCAGGAGGACCTTGGTCTTCATGGTCGTCGCCAGCAGGGAAGCGGTCCGGTCCTTGTCGAGCACCGCTTCCACCCCCCGGAGTCGGCCCCTCCCCCCGACGACGGGGATGCCCCCGCCCCCGGCGGCGATGACCAGGACGCCCGCCCGGAAGAGCCTCGCCACAGTTCCCTTCTCCACTATGTCTTTCGGCACGGGTGAGGGGACGACCCTCCTGTACCCCCTCCCCGAGTCCTCTGCCATCGCCCACCCCTTCGACTTCGAGAGGCGAGACGACTCCTGGGCGGAATAGAAAGGGCCGACCGGCTTCGTCGGGTTGCGGAACGCCGGATCTCCCCGGTCCACCAGCACCTGTGTCAGCACGGTCACCACCGGCATGTCGATCCCCTCGGCGTCCAGCTCCCCCCGTAGCGCCTGCTGCAGCATGTACCCGATCATCCCCTGGCTCTGGGCACCGCACACGTCCAGGGGCATCTGCGGCACCTGGTCTTTGGCGGCCTCGTTCTGGACCAGGATGTCTCCCACCTGGGGGCCGTTGCCGTGGGTGAGCAGGATCCTGTCCCCCTTTTCGATCAGGTGCACCAGTGCCCTGGCGGTGGCCCTGACGCGGTCGATCTGCTCCTCCGCGGTCCCGTGGTCGCCCCGGCGCAGGATGGCGTTCCCCCCGAGAGCTATGGTGACCTCGAGCTGCCTCCCCCTCGGAGGCATCAGAGGCCCCCCCTGGTAGGCGCCGGCGGCTCCTTCAACGCGCACATGTCTGAATCGGCAGCCCCGTGGAGATTTAAGGCGGGAACCCAATTCTCAGGGGTGGCAAGCGGAGGGCCTGGCGCACGCTAACAAACGTTAAATAAAATCCGCAGGCACCGCCGGCGACGCCTTTGGGCATCGCAAGCCAACCTCCCAGTGTGCTCCCTGAACCTGCACCGCAGGAGGGCGCGAGGGCCGTGCCGCAGCTCATGATGATCGGGACGTCGCACAAATCGGCCGACATAACGTTCAGAGAAAGCCTGGTGCGTGCCGTGGGGGCCGACCACATGCTGGCGTCCCTGGGAGCGGCGAAGGAGACCGCCGTCCTCTCCACCTGCAACAGGTTCGAGCTCTACGTGGCTTCGAGCTCCCCGGAGGAGACTTCCGCTTCGTTCTTCAGGTCTGTCGCCGACGCCACGGGGGTCCAGGGGGCCAGCCACGCCTTCTACCAGGCCAGGGGCGCCGAAGCCGCGAGGCACCTGTTCAGGGTGGCGACAGGGCTCGAGTCCGTGGTGCTCGGGGAGCCGCAGATCCTTGCGCAGGTGAGGGCAGCAGGGATAAGGTCCAGGAGGGACGGCACCGCAGGCGCGATCCTCGCGCCCCTGTTCGACCGCGCATACAGAGTGGGGTCCAGGGTGAGGACTGACTACGGCCTCGAGGGGGAGGAGGCTTCGCTCAGCGACCTGGCGGTGGACGCCGTCCGCAGGATGTCGCCCGGAAGGCATAGGGTGATGCTCATCGGGACTGGGAAGATGGTCAGGCTCGCCGCAAGGAAGCTGAGCCGGGGCGCCGACAAGATATTCGTGGTCACCAGGCGGAAGACCCCACCGAAGGGGCTGGACGACGCCGTGCTCGTCCCTTACGCAGCCATGAGGAAGACCGCGGCCGGCTGCGACGTGATCATCTCGGCAACCTCCGCCGACCATCCCGTGCTGAAGGCGGCGGACCTCAGGGGGAGGCGGAGGAAGCTCGTGATCGACCTGGGGATGCCCAGGAACGTGGCTCCGGAGACGAGGGAGCTGGCAAACGTGCGACTGATCGACCTGGACGACCTGGCGGAGATAGCCAAGGCGAGGAAGGTCCCCGCGGTCCTGAGGAGGGCAGAGAACGCCACCGCCAGGGAGGCCGACGGCTTCTACGACTGGCTGGTGCAGACGAGGCTGTCGTCCGCCTTGGCCGACCTCTATTCGTGGGCGGACGCCGTCAGGGCGGAGGAGTTGAAGCGCGCCCTCGGGAAGCTGACCTCCGACTCGGCCAGGGACAGGCGCGTGCTGGACGCGATGAGCCGGAGGATAGTGAGCAAGCTCCTCGCAAGACCGACGAGGTTCGCCAGGAAGAGGCATGGAGCTCTCTCCGAGGAAGAGAAGCTCGAGCTCCTCAGGTCTGTCTTCGGGGCTGACTCTTCGGATGGCAGATAGGCTGTTGGTGGGTACCAGAGGGAGCAAGCTCGCCCTCGCGCAGACCAGGATCGTCCTTGGGATGCTTGAGAAGGCCGGCGGAGGGTATGGGTTCGAGCTGGTGCCGATCAAGACCATGGGAGACGCGCCGCCGCCCGGGGGCCTGGGAGCCATGGACGGGAAGACGGCCTTCACCGGCGAGATAGAGGCGCAGCTCGCGGATGGGAAGATCGACTTCGCTGTCCACAGCATGAAGGACCTCCCCCCGGCAGCGGACGACCGGCTCGTGGTCGCGGCGACACCCCAGAGGGGGGACGCCAGGGACGCCCTGGTGACCGCGACGGGGTCGAGGTTCGCCGACCTGAAGAAGGGCGCAAGGGTGGGGACCTCCAGCGCGCGGCGGAGGGCGCAGCTCCTCGCAGCCAGGAAGGACATCGAAGTGGTGGAGCTGCACGGCAACGTCGAGACCAGGCTTCGCAAGCTTGACACGGAGATGTTGGACGGTATAGTCCTCGCGGCGGCCGGGCTTGAGAGGCTCGGGCTCGGGGCGAGGGCCACCCAGCTGTTCGGCGCAGAGGAGATGGTCCCGGCGCCGTGCCAGGGAATCCTCGCGGTGCAGGCGAGAAGGGACAGCAGCGAGACGCTGGCGCTGCTGAAGATGATCGACGATTCGGCTACGAGGGCGGCGAGCGAGTGCGAGCGCGCGTTCTCCGAGGCGCTCGGAGGGGACTGCGACGTTCCCCTCGGTGCATTCGCCAGCGGCGGCTCTGAGGGGCTGACGGCGGTGGGGGTCCTCGCGTACCCGGACGGGACTCGGCTCGCGAGGGCCTCGGCGACGGGGTCCGGGGCAAGGGCCGGCGACCTGGGAAGGGAGCTCGCTGCCAGGGTCCTGGCGTCGGGCGGGGACGACATCATGAGGAGGCTGGCAGGGTGAAGGGCGGCTGGGGTGTCGTGGTCGCCCGGTCACGAGAAGGGAATGCGGAGCTGAGTGAAATGCTGGCGAAGCGCGGGGTCACCGCGTCGGCCGTAGAGACCATCACGCTCGAAGACCCGGAGTCGTGGACCGCCGTAGACTCGGCCATCGCTGGCATCTCTCGCTTCGACTGGGTCGCGTTCACATCGCCGAGGGCCGTGGAAGCATTCGGGAGACGGCTGAGGGCGCTCCGTCTGCCTGCGGAGGGCCTCGGCCCCAAGTTCGCCGCGGTCGGGGCGAAGACCGCACTGGCACTAAAGAGGGTCGGGATCGAGGCGGAGTACGTGCCTGCCGAGTTCCTGACCTCGGCCCTGGGAGAGGGGCTGCCAGGGGGGCGCGGTGACCGGGTCCTCCTGCTGAGGGCGGACATCGGGGACAAGAAGCTGGTCGCATCGCTTGAAGGGAGGGGGTTTGAAGTGGAGGACGTCGTCGCCTATCACACCAGATTCGTCTCTGGGCCCGTGGAGGAGGAGATTTTGAGGGACGCAAAGGTCGTAGCGTTCGCCAGCCCGTCGGAAGTAGAAGGGTTCCGCAGGAGGCTCGGGGCAGGCGGCTTCGGGGAGCTTGCGTCGAGCGCGACGGCGGCCTGCATCGGACCTGTCACGGCGCGGGCCGCGAAGGAGGCAGGGTTCAGGTCGGTCGTGTATTCGCAGGAGCACGCGCTCGAAGCGCTGGCCGAGAAGATCGGGGGGATGATGGTCCATGCTTGAGGAGCAGCGGTTGAGGATAGAGGGCAGGGCGCGCCGCCTGAGGAGGACCGAGTCGATCCGGAGGATGCTTAGGGAGACCCGGCTGCACCAGGACATGCTCGTCGCTCCCGTCTTTGTGACCGAGGGGGAGGGCAGGGTCGAAGAGATAGAAGGGATGCCCGGGGTGTCGAGGCACTCTGTCGACGAGCTCCCGAAGTACCTCGAAAGGCTCACCGGGGCAGGGATAAGGGGGGTCCTGCTCTTCGGGGTCCCTGACTCCAAGGACGAGGCTGGGACCGGCGCCTACGCCAGGGACGGTATCATCCCCAGGACGCTCCGCGCGATAAAGCCCAGCTTCCCGGAGCTGGTGGCGATGGCGGACGTGTGTATGTGCGAGTACACCTCCCACGGCCACTGCGGGGTCCTCGCAGGGAAGGAGGTCGACAACGACAGGACGCTCCCCCTGCTGGCCAGGGCCGCGGTCGAATACGCCAGGGCCGGGGCGGACGTAGTGGCCCCCAGCGCCATGATGGACGGCCAGGTGCTCGCCATCAGGAAGGCCCTGGAGGAGTCCGGGAGCGACGACACGATAGTGATGGGCTATTCGGCGAAGCACGCCTCAGCCTTCTACAAGCCGTTCAGGAGCGCCGCCGGGTCGGCACCTTCGTTCGGTGACAGGCGAAGTTACCAGATGCAGCCGGGGAACAGGAGAGAGGCGATGAGGGAGATCCGCCTGGATGTCGAGGAGGGGGCGGACATGGTGATGGTCAAGCCTGCGCTCGCCTACCTTGACGTGATAGCGGAGGCCAGGAGGAGGTTCGACGTCCCCCTGGCGGCGTACAACGTCAGCGGAGAGTACTCGATGCTGAAGGCCGCTGCGCTCAACGGCTGGCTCGACGAGAAGCTGGCTGTCCAGGAGGTGCTCACCGGGATAAGGGGGGCGGGAGCGGACCTGATAATCACCTACTTCGCCGAGCAGGCGTCCAGGTGGATCGAGGAGGGGTGGTGATGGAGGAGCAGACGACGCGCCCGGCGGCGGAGGAGCAGGGGAAGAGGAGGTTCATGCGCTACGTCTTCTTCAAGGCCGCGAGGGAGTGGCGGTCGCTGCAGGAGGACGAGAAGTCGGAAGGGGCGGCGGAGTTCCTGTCCGTCCTCGAGAAGTACTCTCGGACCCTCGACATCCGCACCTACACCCTCGTGGGGACAAGGGGGGACGTCGACTTCATGCTCTGGATCGTAGCCGAGGACCTGGCGCCCGTCCAGGAGCTCGTCGCAGAGCTGCTGGCCACGGGGCTGGGCAAGCGCCTCGACGTGCCGTATTCGTTCCTTGCGATGACGAGGAAGTCGAAGTATATCGGCTCGCACCGCCACCCGGGCCAGGAGGGTGAGACGGAGGAAGGGCCCAGACGGCAGACGAAGTACGCCTTCGTATACCCTCTGGTGAAGAAGAGGGAGTGGTACAAGGTCCCCTTCGTCGAGCGCCAGAGGATCATGGCGGAGCACTTCAAGATCGGCCACAAGTACCCCTCCATCAAGATCAACACGGGGTACTCCTTCGGGCTGGACGACCAGGAGTTCGTCCTCGCATTCGAGGGAGACGACCCCGGCGAGTTCCTCGATCTTGTGGAGGAGCTGCGGTCTTCCGACGCGAGCAAGTACACCGAAAGGGAGACCCCGATCTTCACCTGCGCCGCCGTGGACCACCAGTCGATGGTCAGGCTGCTGGGGTAGAGAGGCCATGAAGCAGCGGAGGTCCGTGGGGCTCTACAGCAGGGCGACGAAGGTCATGGTAGGCGGGGTCTCGAGCCCCGTGCGGGCGTTCAGGTCCGTGGGGGGGACCCCAAAGTTCATCGCCAGGGGGAAGGGAGCCCGCATCTGGGACGCCGACGGGAACAGATACGTGGACTACGTCTGTTCATGGGGGGCGTTGATTCACGGGCACGCGGACGGGAGGATCGCGGCCTACGTCACCCAGAGGATGAAGAACGGGACGAGCTTCGGCGCGCCGACCGAGGACGAGGTCCTCCTCGCGGAGAATATATGCAGATCCGTCCCGTCAATCGAGAAGGTGCGCTTCGTCAACTCAGGGACCGAGGCGACGATGTCCGCGCTGCGGGTGGCGAGAGGGTACACGAAGAGGAACAAGGTGCTGAAGTTCGAAGGGTGCTACCACGGGCACGCCGACCCCTTCCTTACGAAGGCGGGCTCGGGGATGGCCACCCTCGACCTCCCAACATCGGCGGGGGTCACGCCGGGGAGCGTAGCGGACACCGTGACGGTCCCGTACAACGACGTTGGGGCAGTGGAGGAGGCCTTCAGAAAGGAGGGGAGCGGCATCGCCGCGGCGATCGTCGAGCCGGTGGCAGGGAACATGGGGGTCGTCCCTCCGGAGAGGGGGTTCCTGCAGGCCCTTAGGAGGGCATGCTCGGACAGCGGCTCGCTCCTGATATTCGACGAGGTGATAACCGGGTTCAGGGTCGGGCCCCAGGGCGCCCAGGGGGCGTTCGGGATCAAGCCAGACCTGACGACCCTCGGGAAGGTGATCGGCGGGGGGTTTCCGGTGGGCGCCTACGGCGGGCGGAAGGAGGTCATGGAGATGGTGTCGCCAGAGGGGCCGGTGTACCAGGCGGGGACGCTCTCGGGGAACCCTGTGGCCATGGCGGCGGGGCTGAAGGCGCTGGAGCTCATTGGGAGCGGGTCCTATTCCTTGCTTGAGAAAAGGGCGAGTGCCCTGGAGGAAGGGCTGCGCTCGGCGGCCGAAGCGGCGGGGGTGGACGTGACCCTTAGCAGGGTGGGGTCGATGCTCGGGCTCTTCTTCACGGCCGGCCCCGTCCGCAACTTCGCCGAGGCCAAGAAGACGGACGCGAAGCTCTACGGCAGGTTCTTCTGGAGGATGCTCGAAGAAGGGGCGTACCTCCCCCCTTCAGCCTTCGAGACCATCTTCGTCTCGCTGGCTCACACAGAGGCCGACATAGGCCGAACTGCAGCCGCGGCAGCCAAGTCCCTGGAGGTCCTCGGACATTGACTGAGAGCACCTTCGTAGACGCGTGCCGCAGAAAGCAAGTGGACCACACCCCCGTCTGGTTCATGCGCCAGGCCGGGAGGTACCTCCCGAGCTACAGGAAGCTCAGGACCACCAAGGGCATTCTCGAAATCGCCAAAGACCCAGAGCTCGCGTCGGACGTGACCGTGGACCCGGTGAGGCGGCTGGGAGTCGACGCCGCGGTGATGTTCGCCGACATCATGCTCCCCCTCGAAGGGGTCGGGGTCAAGTTCAGGATCGAGGAGAACCTCGGGCCGGTGATACAGAACCCCATCAGGACCATGAAGGACGTCGAGGCCCTTTCGGAGTTCGACCCGGACAGGCATGTGGACAACGTCCTCGGCACTATCAGGCTGGCGGTCAAGAAGCTGCGCGGGACGCCCCTGGTGGGGTTCTCGGGGGCGCCATTCACCCTCGCCAGCTACCTCGTCGAGGGGTCCCCCACCCGCGACTTCCAGAAGACGAAGAGCCTGATGTACACAGAACCGGACGTGTGGAGGTCGCTCATGTCGCGCCTCACCAGGCTGGTGATTGTCTATCTGAGGGCCCAGGTGAGGGACGGGGTCAGCGCGGCCCAGCTCTTCGACAGCTGGGTGGGGTGCCTGTCCCCGGAGGACTATCGGACGTTCGCCATGCCGTACACGAAGGAGATCTTCGGGGCCCTGGGGAGGAAGGTGCCGACCATTCACTTCTGCGCCAACTCGGGGACCCTGGTCGAGGACTTCGCTCGGACTGGGCCCGACGTGCTGAGCGTGGACTGGAGGGTGCCCATCGGGACAGTTTGGGAGAGGACCGCGGGGACCAAGGGGGTCCAGGGGAACCTCGACCCGGCGGCCGCTGCGGCGGGGGGGAAGGTGATGGAGAAGGGGGCGAACCGGATCCTCGAGGAGGCGGCTGGGAGGAGGGGGCACGTGTTCAACCTCGGCCACGGCGTGCTGAGGGAGACCCCGCCGGAGAACCTGAGACGGCTGGTCCAGCTCGTCCACGGGGCCACGTCGAAGCGCAGGTAGGCCCTGAGACCCCCGGAGGGGTCAGGCAGCGAGGACCGGCGGCTCTGAGATTGTCTTCTCGACGACCGCCGCCAGCGCCTTCACGAACAGGGGGGAGTCGTTGAGCGCGGCCACGCGCCTGAACTCGATCCCCTCGTCCTCCGCCTGCTTGCGGGCTGCTATGTCGATGTCGTAGAGCGTCTCGAGGTGGTCTGCCAGGAACTGGACGGGCGAGATCAGCACGTGCCTGCGGCCCGCCGCGGCCAGGGCAGGCATGATGTCGGCGAAGTCTGGCCTCAGCCACTCTTCAGGGGTGTGCCCCGCGCTCTGGTAGCAGAAGCCCCACCTTTCCTTCGGGAGCCCGGCGGCCGAGGCTACGGCAGCGGCCGTATCTTTCAGCTGCTCGATGTAGTAGTCCTCCTTCCGTATCACGCGCTTCGGCATGCTGTGCGCGGTCATGAGCACCTGGACGTCATCGCGGACCCCGCGGTCGAAACTCTCCAGGCCGCGCCTCAGGTTCTTGGAAAGAGCCTCGACAAAGTGAGGCTCGAGGTGCCACTCGCCCGCGACCCGGAGCTCCGGACGCTCTCCCTTCAGGGCGGATACGGCCCCTCTGATGGCTTCGAGGTAGCCGCCCATTATGATCGGCGAGAACTGCGGGGACATCACCAGGCCTACCACCATGTCGGAGCCTTCGGCGGCTTCGGTGACGACGTCGGCCACGAATGGTGGGGCGAACCTCATCCCGGCCACCACCCTGTGCCGCCTTTCGGGGTGCGACCGATTGAGCTCCTTCTGGAGAGCGGCCGCCTGGGCCCGTGTGATACGGAGGAGCGGGGAACCACCTATCAGCCTGTACCTGCGCTTGAACTCGGCGACGAGGCCTTCGTCGGGGTCCCTCCCCCCTCTCACCTTCTTCAGATACGCGGGTATGTCAGAAAGGGTCTTCGGGGACCCGTAGGTCATGAGGACGACTCCCACTCTTTCCATGAGGAAGGCGTTTCACGCCGGCTCGCGCCCTCGATAAATAGGTTCGGCGGGAGGGAATCGGTATTAATTCAGGCCAGGCGGCGGCGGAGCCAGCTTGAAGGCGCTGACTGCGCGGGGGCTCACGAAGGTCTACAGAAAGGGGAAGCAGCCTGCGCTCGACAGCCTAGACCTGGAGATAGAGTCGGGCCAGATATTCACCATGCTCGGGAGGAACGGGGCGGGGAAGACCACCTTTCTGAGGATCGCCAGCACCCAGCTCCTCCCCACGTCCGGGAGCGTGACCGTCTTGGGGCTGGACGCGGTGAAGGAGGCGAAGGCGCTGAGGGAGAGGATCGCCATCGCGCCCCAGGAGGCCGAGACCATCTACCCTCTCACCCCGAGGGATCACGTCCTCCTCGGCCTGAGGATGCGGGGGATGGAGAAGGAGGAGGCGGCGAAGAGGGCGCGGGAGGCGCTGGAGGACCTCGAGTTGACGGATGTGGCGGACACGAACTCGGACTGGCTGTCTGGGGGGCTCAAGCAGAGGGTGATCGTCGCCATGGTGGTGAGGACAGACGCGGACCTGATCTTCCTGGACGAGCCCACCATCGGCCTGGACCCGGTGAACCGCCGGAGAGTTTGGGACCAGCTGACCCGCCTGAAGAGGACCGGAAAGACCATCATCCTCACGACTCACTACATGGACGAGGCCGAGGCCCTCTCCGACAGCCTGGTGATCATCAACAAGGGGAAGGTCATGGCCGCGGGCACCCCTCGGAGTGTGAAGGCTGCGGTCACGAGCAGGACGACCAGGGTAGACGTCTTCGACAGCTTCGACAGGAGTGAGCTTGGCGCCTTCGGCCACGTGGTGACCATCGCGGGGCGGTACAGGGTGCTCACCGACGCGTCCGGGGCGAGGAGGCTCGGCGACGAGGCGGTGGCCCGAAACGCGAGTATCGCGATAAGCCCGGTGACGCTCGACGACGTGTTCGTGGACATAGTCGGAGAGGCGGAGAGGGAGGGGGAGAATGGGAGCTAGGAAGACCCTGAGGTCCCTCTGGGCGATAATGTACTACCTGGGGTTCACCCCGATGATCAGGAACCCGCTCTTCATGGCGTTCGTGTTCTCCACGCCGTTCACGCTGCTGTTCATACTGTTCGTTGCGAGCAACGGGACTGCCCTTCCCTACGGGCTGGCGGGCGCCCTGACGATGATAACCACCGAGCTGGGGCTCTTCGTCGGGACGGACCTGGCCTCCTACAAGCTGCAGAACAGGTTCCAGGACATGGTGGTCGCGTCCCCGGTGTCCCCGCTGATCTACATGTTCGGCGTCGCCCTCTCCGAGCTGATCTTCGGGGCCCCCGCCCTGATAATACTCTTCGGGCTGATTGCCGGCCAGGGGGCGTCGCTGGCCGCGCTGGTCTCCTGCCTCGGGGTTGTGATACTCCTCTGGGTGACCACCACCAGCCTCGGCTTCTTCTTCTCGGCCTATGCCCCGAACACCCAGAACGCGTTCATAATCAACGGGTTCATCACCACCATGCTGTCGGTCCTCCCCCCGGTGTACTACTCGGTGAACGTCCTTCCCCCATACCTTGTCCCCCTGGCGGTGGTGATCCCGACAACGGAGGCGTCCTCGCTCTTCCAGGGGGCCATAGGGCTCGGCTATTCGATCGAACCCGCCTGGGGGTTCGGGGCCCTCCTCGCTGCGACCTTCATCATGCTGCTGGCCGTATCGTTCAGGATGAAGTGGCGCGAAAGCTAGTGTGAGTTCAGGCGCCGGGGGTAGGATTCGAACCCACGCGACCGATGAGGTCACGGGCTGTCTTGCGTTGGACTCAAGGCCCGCGCAATAACCGCTCTGCCACCCCGGCCCTGACGTCCACGTCTGTTCCTGAGTTCTTATCCTTTAGCCGGGGACGGGTTGATAAGCGGAAGGGCCGCGGGGAGGCCATGGACGCGAGAATCCGCCCGGCGCGCAGGTCCGACAAGGCCCCGCTGATGAGCTTCATCAAGGACGTCTGGGGCGGGCACGATTACATCCCCACGGTCTGGGATAGGTGGATACGGGACACGAAGAACAGGATGTACGTCGTGGTCGTCGATGGGGTCCCAGTAGGCATGAACAGGATGAGACTCATGGAGGACGGGTCGGCGTGGTTCGAGGGCGTCAGGGTGCACCCGGAGTACAGGAGCAGGGGCCTAGCTTCGATGCTGGGGGAGAACTCGATGAGGGTGGCGAAGGGGCTCGGGATCACAACGTTCCGGCTCACGAGCGGGTCGAGGAACCACACGGCGCACAGGCAGATCGCCAGGATAGAATTCAGGGAGACAGCCAGGTTCAGCGTCTACGAACCGCCGCGGGTCAGCCGGGGAGCCGGTGATGCCAGGCGGGTCGGACTGGGCGAAACGGCCGATGCCTACGCAGCGATCAGGGGGTCGGCTGAGTATCGCCTGGGGGGCGGGGTCTTCTGGCACGACTTCGCGGCAGCGTCGCTGACACCGGAGGTCGTCGACCTCCTTGTCTGCGAAG
Organism: Nitrososphaerota archaeon; assembly: GCA_028866945.1. Classification (GTDB taxonomy): domain Archaea; phylum Thermoproteota; class Nitrososphaeria; order Nitrososphaerales; family Gagatemarchaeaceae; genus UBA183. Next base: position 48,368 of record JAGWHE010000002.1, on the reverse strand, counting down.
GGGCAGTCTGGCGCCTCGGTCGGGCAGCGGCGGTGGTCCGCGACGGGGGCAGAGAGCCCGAGGCCTGGAAGCAGATCTGCTTCCTTGGCGGCGACCCGGGGGACGCGGTCAGGCTGGCGAAGGGGCTGACGGCGGGATGGGAGAAGGCGACCGAGCGATGGATCTTTCTTCCACAAGGCTCCCCCATAATCCGCCAGCTCAGACTTGCGGGGTTCAGGCGGAACTACTCCAACATCCTGTTCGAACGCAGGGCCGCCAAAGGTTAAGGACGAGTTTCGGGACCCGAGGCACCATGGTCAGCGGCGAGAAGGTCACAGTTCTGGGGGCCGGGCTGATGGGACACGGCATCGCCCAGGTCTCCTCACAGGTGGGCGGGTACGAAGTCTCCCTGCTCGACGTCGAGCAGAGCTTCGTGGACAGGGGGATGAAGATGATCAAGGACAGCGTCGGCAAGTTCGTCGAGAAGGGGAAGCTGGCGAAAGACCAGGGAGAGGCGGTGCTGGGCCGGATCCACCCCACGCTGGACCTGGCGGAGGCTGTCCGCGGGAGCGGGTTGGTCATAGAAGCGGCCACCGAAGACCCGAAGCTGAAGCTCGAGCTCTACAGGAAGCTGTCGGAGCTCGCCGGCGGCGACACCATACTTGCGTCCAACACCTCGTCCATCAGCATCACCCTGCTAGGCTCGGCGACGAAGAGGCCGGAGAACGTGTGCGGGATGCACTTCTTCAACCCACCGCAGCTCATGCCCCTCGTCGAGATCATCAAGGGGAAGAAGACTTCTGACGCCACGGTCCAGAGGGTCAGGGAGGCGTCGGCGAAGTTCGGGAAGGAGACTGTCCTCTGTAAGGTCGACTCTCCGGGGTTCATAGTCAACAGGATACTCGTCCCAGCGCTCAACGAGGCGATATTCCTGGTCCAGGAGGGAGTCGCCGACCCCGAGGACATCGACAAGGCGGTCAAGCTGGGGCTGAACTGGCCCATGGGCCCGCTGCAGCTCCTCGACTACGTCGGCCTGGACACTACGCTGAACATCACCCAGGTGTTCATGAACGAGTTCCAGGACTCGAAGTACAGGCCTAGCCCGCTCCTGAAAGAGATGGTGAGGGCCGGGATGATGGGGAGGAAGTCTGGGAAGGGGTTCTACGAGTGGGGCTCGCCGGGCGCCACTAAGCAGAAGTGAGCCTTTCCTTCAGCTCGGGGGTGAACGGGACCTTCTCTCCGCCCCTGCTGGTGAGCACGTGGACGGTATGCCCGATGGCCAGAAGGGTCATGTCGGGGAGCTTGTAGATTTCGTTCTCGTACCGAATGCTGCTGTTGCCGATGTGGGCGATCTTCGTCTTCACCAGGACCTCGTCGTCGAACACGGCGGGGGCCTTGTACTCTGCGTGGGCCTGGACTACCGGGAACTCGAGCTCGTGCCTGACCCACTCTTTGTACCCGAAGCCCGCGTCCCTCATGAGGGCGACCCTCCCCACCTCCATCCAGACGAAGTACTTCGCGTAGTACACGACCCCCATGGTGTCAGTCTCCTCATAGCGGACCCGCAGCTTCTGCTCGTGCCAGCCGCCCATCTGGAAGCCGTCCCTCGTCCACTCCTTAAAACCCCTGCCTGCCGCTCCGGGGGAAGATGAAGATCAGGGGGTTCTCGATGAGTGACTACGCCCAGGTCAGGAGGGTCTGGGAGGACAGCGGCCTGGAGATACTCCCTGGGGACTCCCGTGATGAGGTCAGGAGGAAGATTATCAGGGACAGGGACCTGTTCCTGGTGGCCGAAGAGGGCGGGACCGTCGTCGGCGCGGCCATGGGGGCCTGGGACGGCAGGAGGGGCTGGATCTACCACCTCGGGGTGCTCCCCGGCCACCAGCGGAAAGGGATAGCCGCCAGGCTCGTGGGGGAGATCGAGAGGCGGATGCGGGCCAAGGGGGTCCTCAAGGTCAACGCCATCGTGTACGACGACAACACAGCGTCGCTGAGCCTCTTCAGGAAGTTGGGGTATTCCGCAGACAGGAGGTCGGTGTTCCACGGCAAGCGCCTGGAATAGGCCCATCGAAGCGCGGCCGAGAGAGAGTTTTTAGCGGAACCGCCTGCCACGGGCGCACATGAGCTACGAGACGGTCCTGGTCGCTAAGGAAGGCAGGGTGGGGGTAATCACCCTCAACCGCCCCCAGGCGCTCAACGCCCTGAGCACCAAGATGGTTTCCGAGCTCATATCTGCGCTGGACGCGTTCGAGAAGGACGAAGAAGTAAGGGCGGTCGTGATAGCGGGGAACGACAGGGCGTTCTCGGCAGGCGCGGACATCAAGGAGATGGCAGACATGACGGCGGTGCAGATGGTGATGGGCGAGCATTTCTTCCCGCTCTGGGACAAGGTGGGCCACTATCCGAAGCCCACGGTGGGGGCGATAACGTCGTTCGCACTCGGCGGGGGGCTGGAGCTCGCCATGAGCCTCGACATCTTGGTCGCCTCTGAGACGGCCCAGCTCGGGCAACCGGAGATCAACATCGGCGTCATCCCCGGCGGCGGAGGGACCCAGAGGCTGACCAGGGCCGTGGGGAAGTCGAAGGCGATGGAGATGATACTCTCGGACAGGAGGCTCGGCGCGGAGGAGGCGAAGACCCTGGGACTGGTCAGCAGGGTGGTCCCCAAGGAAGCGTGCGTCGAGGAAGCGAAGAAGGTGGCCGCGGAGATAGCGACCAAGTCCCCTGTCGCCGTGAAGCTCGCGAAGATGGCGGTCAACAAGGCGTTCGAGATGGGGCTTTCAGACGGCCTCGACTTCGAACGGGAGCTGTTCTACATGCTGTTCGCCTCGGAGGACGCGAAGGAAGGGATGCACGCATTCATGGAGAAGCGGAAGCCGGACTTCAAGGGGAAGTAGATGCAGCTCGAGACGGTGAAGACCGAGCAGGCCGGCGGCGTCCTCTGGATCAGCCTGAACAGGCCGGACAAGCTGAACGCCTTCAACGAGCAGATGGGAAACGACCTGCTCGAGGCCCTGAAGGAGGGGGAGAGGTCGCCGGAGGTCCGCTGCGTCGTCCTCACTGGTGAAGGGAAGGCGTTCTCCGTGGGTGAGGACCTCGGAGCGAACAGGGAAGGCTACGAGCGCGGGAAGCCGATGCTGCTCGGGGAGGTGCTGAAGAGGAAGTACAACCCCATAGTAGGGAGGATCAGGAAGATGGACAAGCCGGTGCTCGCGGGGGTCAACGGGGTCACCGCCGGGGCGGGGCTCGGCCTCGCGTTGGCCTGCGACCTCCGGGCCGCCTCGGAGAAGGCGACGTTCCACGAGGCGTTCATCAAGGTGGGGCTGGCGCCCGACTCGGGGACCAGCTTCTGGCTCACGCGGATACTGGGGCTGGGGAGGGCGATGGAGGTCGGGCTGCTGGGGGAACCCATCGACGCGGCGAGGGCGATGAGCCTCGGACTGGTCAACTGGGTCTTCCCCGAAGAGGGGTTCAGGGCGAACGTCGCGAAGCTGGCGGAGCGGCTCGCCAAGGGGCCCACGAAGGCCATGGGACTGACCAAGAGAGCGCTGAACAGGGCCGTGGTGGTCGACATGGAGTCGGCCCTTGAGTACGAGATGTACCTTCAGGACATCGCCGGGAGGACTCGGGACCACGTAGAAGGGGTCAAGGCGTTCTTCGACAAGAGAGACCCGAGCTTCACCGGGGAGTAAGGGAAGGTCAGTCGTTCGCGGGCTCGGGCTGCTTCTTCAGCCTGTAGATCGGGCCGAGCACCACCCACAGGAAGGCGGACCCCGAGATCACCCCCCCTGCCACCATGGTGGGGACGAGGCCGAGGCTCACCGTCATGATCCCGCCGACGAAGGAGCCCGCGGGTATGGTCCCCCAGATTATCGTCCTCATGGTCGCGTTCATCCTCCCCTGAAGGCGGTTCGGCGTCATGATCTGGCGCAGGCTCACCATGTTGATGTTGTAGATCGGGACCCCGAAGAAGCTCACGAAGAAGGCCAAGCCGAGGACGAAGACGGCCGAACCCCCCGACGCCAGGAGGGCGATGAGGAGCCCGAAGTTACCCGAGATGGAGATGGCGACGGTCCGCCCGAGCCCGAGGTAGCTGGTGACCCTTGAGGACACCAGCGCGCCGAGCAGGAAGCCAGCCGAGCCCAGGGAGAAGGCGAGGCCGATGGTCGACGGGGTGATCCCCAGCGTCCGATAGGCGAAGAGTATCAGCGCCACGTTGAACATGTTGCTCCCGAAGTTAGAGGTCCCGGTGCACCCAGCCTGGGTCCAGAGCAGCTTGTTCGAGGTGATGACCCGGATGCCCTCCTTCATCTCTGCGAAGAAGTGCCTCTCCGTCCCCGCCGACTCGATGGGGGGCTCGCGCTTCCGGATGGACAGCAGGAGCATGGCCGCCGCCATGGTCCCCAGGGCGTCGGCGGTGACGGCCTGGGGGGCTCCGAACAGCCCCATCAGGGCGCTGGCGATGGTCGGCCCCATCACCTGGGCGGCCGACCCGCTGATCTGGAGCTTCTGGTTCCCTTCTACGAGCTGGTGCCTCCCGACGAGGCTCGGGAGGTACGACTGGTAGGCCACGTCGAAGAACAGCGTCGTGGTCCCCATGGCCAGGGAGACGGCGTAGAGCTGATACAGCCCGAGGACGCCGAAGAGGAACGCCGCAGGGACGGTCGCCAGCGCCGCGACCTGGACGAGGTCCATGGCGATGAGGATGGGCCTGCGCCTGGACCTGTCCATCCAAACCCCGACGAAGAGCCCGAGGACGGGGAAGGCGATGAACCCAAGGGCCTCGATGACCCCTATCTGAAACCCGGTGGCCTGCAGGGCGAAGACGGCCACGGTGGGGATCGCGAGCCCCGAGACCTGGCCGGTGAACTGGGTTATCGTATCGCCGGCCCAGAACTTCAGGAAGTTACCGTCCCTGGTGAGAGGGGGCGGCTGGGGTGCAGCCGGCTCGGCTATGGCTGGTCCACTTTGTTCGCCGCTCAGCCTTTCACCGGTCTCTTGACCAGTGCCTTGGTGACCAGCGCGCGGAGCTCCTTGTAGGTCGAGATGAACTTCTCGAACTGCCTGTCAGACATCAGAGCCATCTGCGCGAGCTCGTACATCTTGGACTTTGTGAAGAAAGCTACGTCGTCGAGGGCGGATATCCTCTCCTCGAGCTCGCGGGGGAGGCCCTGCTTCACCATCTCGGTGTCGAGCTCGGCGGCCTTGGCGACGACCTCGTCGTCGGCGGAGATGTCCACTCCGACGGTCTTCAGGGCTTCGAAGGCCTCGGCTACGTGCTTCGACGCTTCAGAGGCGCCCACATCCCCGTTGCGGAACTCGAACACCTCGGCCGCAGCTCTGTAGTAGGTCTCGATGAAGTGGTCCACGCGCTCTTCTCGGGCTACTTCGACTAGCCCCACCTCCTTGAGCTTGTTGACCTGGTGATATACCGCCTGGGTGGTGAGGTGAAGGGCCTGGGCCAGCTGGCTGACCGTCAGCTCGTTCGCCCTGAGGAGATAGATGATCCTGCGCCTCGTCTCGTCCCCCAGGAGCTCGAAGGCCTTGGGGTCGCTCACGTACTTGAAGGCCCTCAACTTCGCGAACCAAAATTACATTTGTATGGAGCATATATCTACTTTACTTACCAAACGCTGGTTTTATTAAGACCCTACCAAATCTACGTTTGGTTTAATCAAATGAGCGAAATAAGCGCCAAGGTCCGCGGACGGACCGTCTACTATGTCTACGGGAGCGGGCTGATGGGGATCCCTTACCACACGATGAACGAGGTCCCGAGGATGAGGGCCGAGTTCCACGCCAACGAGGCGAAGCGGGCCATGCTGGCCGCCTGGGCAAGGAAGCCGGCCTAGGTCCCCAGCAAAGGAGATAAGCGCCCCGACGGGCGCTGCGAATCGTGAAGGACGGGCCGGTCGTCGTCGCAGCTGCGAGGACCCCCATAGGCAGGTACGGCGGAGTCCTGCGGTCCGTGCGGCCGGACGACCTCGCCGCGGTCGTCCTGAAAGCCGTGCTTGCAAAGTCAGGGGTGGACCCGTCGTCGGTGGACGACGTGTACTTCGGGTGCTCGAACCAGGCTGGCGAGGACAACAGGAACGTGGCGAGGATGGCCACCCTGCTCGCTGGGATGCCGTACTCGGTCCCGGCGACCACTGTCAACAGGCTCTGCGGGTCGGGGCTGGAGGCGGTCAACTCCGCTTCAAGGGTGGTGGCCGCGGGAGAGGGCGAGGTCCTCATCGCAGGCGGGGTGGAGAGCATGACCCGTGCGCCCCTGGTGATGCTGAAGCCCGACGCTGCCTTCGGGAGAGGGGGAGCGGCCCTCGTCGACTCGACCATCGGGTGGCGGTTCGTGAACCCGTCGATGACCGCCGACTATCCTCCGCTCTCCATGGGCGAGACGGCCGAGAACCTCGCCGAGAAGCACAGGATCGGGCGGGAGGCCCAGGACGAGTTCGCGCTCGCAAGCCACCGGAAAGCCGTGGACGCAGCGAGGAAGGGGAGGTTCAAGGAAGAGATTACGCCCGTGGGCACCCCCGAGAACCCCGAAGGGGTTGCCGAGGACGAGGGCCCCCGGCCCGACACCTCCATGGAGAAGCTGGCGAAGCTGAAGCCGGCCTTCCGGAAGGGCGGAACGGTGACGGCCGGCAACTCGTCGGGGATCAACGACGGAGCGTCGGCGCTCCTGCTGATGAAACAGGAGAGGGCGGAGGGGATGGGACTGAAGCCCATCGCCAGGGTCCTCGGGTCAGCGACGGCGGGGGTGCACCCGAGCTACATGGGGATAGGGCCGGTGCACTCCACCCGGAAGCTCCTTTCGAAACTGGGGATGAGCATGGAAGAGTTCGGCATCATCGAGCTGAACGAAGCCTTCGCGGCCCAGGTCCTCGCCTGCACCGCGGAGATGCCTGAGCTGGACCTGCGGAGGATGAACCCCAACGGGGGGGCGATCGCCCTGGGCCACCCGCTGGGGTGCAGCGGGGCGAGGCTGGCCACCACCCTACTGCACGAGATGAAGAGGACGGGGACCCGCTATGGGCTGGCGACGATGTGCATCGGGGTCGGCCAGGGGATCTCGACCGCCTTTGAGCTCCTGAAGTAAGAGTTAACTCCGGGGAGGAACTCGGGAGGCAAGGAATGCAGGCAGAGACGGCTCCGACCTCTCAGATGTTCGTCGCCGGCGGCTGGGTGGATTCGCACTCCGGGAGGAGCTACCCGGTGTTCAACCCCGCGACTGGGAAGGTCTTCGCCCACGTGCCGAAGGGGGATGCGGACGACGTCAGGGCCGCGGTCGACGCAGCCAAGGGGGCCTTCGAGAACCCGGCCTGGAGGTCCATGGACCCGAGCAAGAGGGGGAGGCTGCTCTTCAAGGTCTCGCAGGCGCTCAGAGACAGGCTGGCGGACTTCGCCAAACTGGAGACGCTGAACAACGGGAAGCCCCTGGGGCAGGCGAAGGGGGACATGGCCATGGCGGCCAGGCACTTCGAGTACTTCGCCGGGCTGGCGGACAAGATCCAGGGGAGCACTATCCCGGTCCCGGGGAACAGGCTGGACTACACCCTGAAGGAGCCACTCGGGGTCACCGCCCACGTGGTGCCGTGGAACTACCCGCTGGTGATGGCGGCCAGGAGCATGGCGCCTGCGCTCGCGGCCGGGAACACGGTGGTGGCCAAGCCTGCGTCATTCACGCCGCTCACGCTGCTGAAGTTCGCGGAGCTCTGCAAGGAGGCCGGGCTCCCAGACGGGGTCGTGAACGTGGTCACCGGGGGCGGCGAGGAGGTAGGAGGCGAGCTGGCGAGGCACCCGGACGTGGAGCTTGTCGCTCTCACCGGGTCGGTGGAGACGGGGGTTAAGATGATGGAGGCGGCGTCGCACAACCTCTCGAGGGTGATACTCGAACTCGGGGGGAAGAACCCGCACATAGTCTTCGGGGACGCGGACCTTGAGAAGGCGGCCGCCGCAGTGCTGAACGGGATATTCACCAACGCCGGGCAGATGTGCTGGGCGGGGTCGCGCCTCCTCGTGGACGAGGCGGTGAAGGAGGCGGTGCTGCAGAGGCTCGTCGACGGGGCCAACGGCATGAAGCTCGGGGACGGCCTCAGGCCCGACTCGGCCATGGGCCCACTGGTGGCGGAGTCGCACAGGAAGCGGGTCGCGGGCTACGTCGAGGTGGGGACTGGGGAAGGGGCGACGGTGGCGGCGGGCGGGTCTGCCCCAACGGATGGGGAGCTGGGCTCGGGGTACTTCTACAGGCCGACGATACTCGACGGGGTGACGCAGGACATGAGGGTGGCCAGAGAGGAGATATTCGGCCCCGTGCTCACGGTCACCACGTTCAGAGGGGATGACGACGCCGTGGCCAAGGCCAACGACTCGGAGTACGGCCTATGGGCCGGGGTATGGACCAGGGACCTCAGGAGGGCCCACAGCGTGGCAGGGAGGCTGGAGTCCGGGATAGTCACGGTCAACGAGGAGCCGATCACATTCCCCCAGACCCCGTTCGGGGGGTTCAAGAACAGCGGCAACTCGTCCGAGCAGGGGATGGAGGCCGTCCTCGCCTACGTGAGGACGAAGAACGTCTCAGTCAACCTGGACTAGCGCGTCCAGACCTCTTCCTTCTTCCCTTCCAGCTTGTTGACCCACCTTGAGAGGTTGAAGAGGTATGAGGAGAGCCTGTTCAGGAACGGCAGCAGGGCAGGGTTGAGCTCCTCCGTCCTGGAGGCTGACACTACGCGCCTCTCGGCCCGCCTGCAGACAGAGCGGGCGAGGTGGATGAGAGCCCCCGTCTGGCCCCCGCCGGGGAGGATGAAGCTCTTCAGGGTCGGGAGCTTCTCGGCGAGGTCGTCGGCCATCTTCTCGAGCGCCAGAGTGTCAGAGTCGGCGATCCTGGGCACCTTCTGGGGGCTGGAGAGCTCCGTCGCAGCGTCGCCGCCGGCGACGAAGAGGAGCCTCTGGACGTCCTTGAGCTGAGCGACGACCCTGCGGTTCCTGGAGGCGGCGATGACCGCCCCGATCACGCTGTTCAGCTCGTCGATGGTGCCGTAGGCCTCGACCCGGGGGTCGTCCTTCATGACCCTGCGCGACCCGAATAGCGAGGTCTCACCGCCGTCCCCCTTCCGCGTGTACAACAGGCGTCCGCCCCGGCCGCGAACTAATAACGCTAACAGGGCCCCTTGGGTCGCGGCCTCCCGCCGCTTGCATGGTGACTCTTTGGGTCAACCGAATTGGTATGTTTGGTCATGGGATTTCCAGTCAGAAGTTTCTTATGGAGTGCACGGACAAACTGAGAGGCGAGTCAAAAAACGACAATCGACAAGCAGGACACTCATCTGTTCACGCCGCAGGAAGCCTCCAAGCTCCTCCCTGACGTGAAGCCGAAGGTGAAGGAACTCATCGAGCGCAAGAAGGTGGTGGCGAAGCTCCACAATGAGATAGAGAAGTACAACCTGCTGGGGTTCAAGACGGCCGAGGTGGTGGAAAGGGCAGCCCAGCTCGACGCCCTCGTCGAAGACATGACCAGGAAGATAGCCGAGCTGGAAGACCTAGGGGTCGAAGTGAAGGACCTCGACTACGGCCTGGTGGATTTCCCTGCGGAGAGGTATGGTGAGAGCGTGATGCTCTGCTGGCGGTACGGAGAAGCGGACGTCTCGTTCTGGCACAAGCCGAACGAAGGCTACAACGGTCGCAGGTCCCTGAAGATCCAGCTGATACAGCCCTAGAGCCGCAACATCTTCATCGCGTTTCCGCCGAGGAGCTTGTCTGAGACCCCGGGCTTGAGCTTGGGGGCGAGGTTCTGCCGGAAGTCGTCCATCCACTCCTTCTGCCTCAGCATCGGGTAGTCGGTCCCGAAGAGGAACCTGTCCTGGAGGTTGCCATTCAGGTAGGGCATTATGCTGGTGGGGAGGTACCTCGGTTTCCACCCGGAAACGTCGATGAAAACGTTGGGACTCCTCAGGGCTATGGCGACCGTCACCTCCGGCCAGGGCCACCCGAAGTGGGCCATCACCACCCTGAGGTCAGGGAAGCTCTGGCAGACTTCGTCGACGAGCTCCGGCTTGCTGTACCTGATCTCTGTGTCCCCCAGCCCCGTAGTACCTGTGTGGAAGAGGACAGGGATCCCGGCGTCCTGGCAGAACTCGTAGATGGGGAACATCAGCTTCCTGTCGTTGAGGTACACCGAGCTGGCGCTGCTGTGCACCTTCAGCCCCCTCATCCCCAGCGATGCCACGGCCCGCTTCAGCTCCCGGACCGCAGCCCTTCCGGCGTTGGGGTCGACCCCGGCGAACGGGATGAGGCGGTCCTTCGACCTGGAGGCGATCTTCGCGACATCGTCGTTCTTGAGGGTGTAGTTCCTGAAGGCAGGGCTCTTCGTGGCGCTGGTGTCCTGGCCCAAGATCACGGCCTTGTCTACCCCCGCCTCGTCCATTTCGTCGAGGATCTGGTCCGTGGACGTCGGCAGCTTGTCCATGTCTAGCTTGAAAAAGTCGCATGCCTTCACTATGGGGCCGTTCTTTTTCATGAATACCCGCGTCCATGGATGCACGTGGACGTCGACGATCAAGGGCGGAGGGCGACTCCCGGGTGCAATCATTAACTTTTTTTGCAGGCCGTTCGGGAACTCTCCGTTGCCCTCCAAGCGCAAGGAGCTTGCCGCAGGGGACAGGGCCCCTGACTTCGAGCTTCCGTCGTCATCCGGGAAGCCGGTCCGGCTGAGCTCGCTGAAGGGGAAGCAGGTGGTACTGTACTTCTACCCCAAGGACGACTCAGCGGGGTGCACGCTCGAAGCTTGCTCATTCAGGGACAACCTCCCGAAGTTCGACAAGCTCGACGCCGTCGTCCTCGGAGTGAGCAAGGACTCTCTCGACTCGCACGCGAAGTTCATCGACAAGTATTCGCTCAACTTCACCCTCCTGAGCGACGAGGACCTCGAGGCGCACGCACTTTACGACACCTGGAAGGAGAAGATGAACTATGGCAGGAAGTACATGGGGACAGAGAGGTCGACCTTCGTGATCGGCGAGGACGGCAAAGTCAAGAAGATATTCAGGAAAGTGTCTCCCAGGGGGCACGAGGTCGAAGTCCTGGCTGCCCTGAAGTCATAGGAACTCCGGCTTGGGCTCTTTCTTCGCCGGAGTAAAGGCAGGGACTCTTTCAGGGATCCTCTATGCGGGCGGGCTTTCGGCCTTCGCGGTGGCCGTGCTCGTCGCCTTCAAGGCCGATGTGCTTGCCTACATCGCGCAGCCCCAGGAGTTCGCCATCGCCTGCGGGGTGACCGGCTCGGCGATCAACGGCACCGCCCTCGAGCTCTGCTACTCGTCGCAGTTCTCTCTCTTCGTGCCGTTCATGGCCTTCGCGATCTTCTTCGTCGTACTATTCTGGGCTGCCCTCTTCGGGATCTGGTACGAGAGGCTCCCGGGACAGAACGCCGTCACGAAGGCAGAGGTCCTGGCCGCGGTCATGGTGCTGGTCAGCTTCCTCGTCGTCGGTCTTCCCTATGGATACGCCTTCAACTACGAGACCACCCTCGTCACCGACGCGTTCCTGATAGCCTGGTCGGCGCTGTTCGGCTACGTCATGGCGAGGCTTTACGGGCGGTACACCCGCCCGGTGACTGTGGAGAGCCAGGACCCGGGCCTCCTGCGGGTCATCGTGGACGGAAAGGACTACACCGGGAAGACGAGGACATTTGCGCTCACTTCAAGCCACAAGCTGAGGGCCGAGCTGACAGAGGATGCGTCGTTCAGGGAGTGGGAGGTCAGCGGGGGGCTGGCGGTAGAGGACCCGAGGTCCTTTGAGACGGTCGTGGAGGTGAACGGCTCCGGGTCCCTGAAAGGGATAGTCACGAGGAAATACTAAGTCAAACGACGAATCGAAGTGTCGAACCCGCCGAAGGTTATATACCGAAGCGGGGCCGAGGCCGCAAATGCTTCTGAGTGCGATCCCCGAAGAGACCTACTGCCTCAGGACGCAGGAGCACGTGCCGGTACGGTCGGGGGACAACCTCGTCTGCTACAGGTGCGGGATGCTCCTCGGAGCCTCCGACGAGCCGAAGCTGGGGACCCTTCTAGACTACTAGGGCGCTCTGCCGAAGAGGCTCGTGAGGGCCCTGAACCCGCGCTTCACGTAGAAGCGGTTGGCGATCTCGTTCTGGGCGGGGACGTCGGCGACTATGAACTCGGCCCCCATCTTCTTGAGCTCCGCTGAAGCGTGCTCCAGCATCTCGTTCCCCAGGGCCTTCCTCCTGAACTCGGGGAGGATGTAGAAGTCGGAGATGAACCCCTCCATGTGCGGCTCGTAGAACGTCCTCTCTCGGATCTCAGCCCTGAGGACACCGACGACCTTGGAGCCCTCTGCCGCGACGAGGAGCAGCTTGTCTGGGGCGGCCATGGTGTTCAGCACGTACCTCTCGGCGCGTGGCTTGGCGTCCCCCACGACCGCGAACAGGGGGTCGAACTCGTTGTTCAGCCGCTTTGTCCGGACTATGAGGTCAGCCGCTGCTGCGAGCTCCTCCTTCTTCGCGTGTCGGATCTGCATCGGCATCCCCTCGCCGGCTCCGGCTCCTCCCGATTTACGCCTATTCTGGCGGGTCAAGTATCACTCCGCTCCTCCTCAGCGTGCGCATCACCTTCCTAGAATGCTCGATCATCGACATGGCGGCGTCGAGCGACCCCGCGGCAGAGAGCCTCTTCCTGGCGACCCGCTCCCTGATGGCGGCCTGGCCCACCTTCGCAGCGATCCGCGGAAAGACCTCCCACTGGACCATGGTCGGGAGGATGTAGCGGTCACTGATGCCCTTGTCCCTGGCGAAGGCTGCCAGCTCCTTGGCGGCTTCGATCACCATGGAGTCGGTTATCGTCTTCGCCCTGACGTCGAGGGCGCCCCTGAAGATTGCGGGGAAGAGCAGGCTGTTGTTCACCTGGTTGGGGTAGTCGGACCTTCCCGTGGCGATGATCTCGGCGCCACCGGCCCGGGCGGCGTCGGGGAGCATCTCTGGCACCGGGTTGGCGAGGAAGAAGGTGATCGCCCTCCTGTTCATCACCGCGATCTGGTCGGGCTTGATCATCTCGGGCCCCTGGCCCGCGGCCGCGACCAGGGCGTCCGCGCCTTTGAGGGCGTCCTTCAGCTCCCCGGTCACCCTGTCCCCGTTGGTGTGGATGGCGATCTCGTACTTCCACTTGTTCTTGAGCATGAGCTGGTCGATGTCCTCCCTCTCAGGGTGGAGGATCCCCTTGGAGTCCACCACGATCAGGTCCTTTGGGTCGGCGCCCGCCTTCACCAGGAGCCGCTCCGCCGCCACGTTCGCCGCGCCGGCACCGAAGAGCACGACCTTGGAGCCCCTAAGCTTGCGCCCCGTGAGCTCCAGCGCGTTGTAGAGTGCGGCCAGGGTGACCCCCGCAGTCCCCTGCTGGTCGTCGTGCCACACCGGGATGTTCATCTCAGACCTGAGCCGGTCCAGGACCTCGAAGCACTTCGGGGACTCGATGTCCTCGAGGTTCACCCCGCCGAGAGAAGGCTCGAGCGCCCTGACGAACGAGATGAGCTCTTCTTGGCTCCCGACCTTCACGGGGAGCGGGATCGCGTTCACCCCTCCGAGATAGTTGTAGATCAGCGCCTTCCCTTCCATGACCGGGAGAGCCCCCTCGGGGCCGATGTTCCCCAGGCCCAGCACCCTCGTGCCGTCGCTGACCACCGCTATGGTGTTCCACCTTCCGGTGTATTCGAAGGACAGCTCCGGGTTGGCCTCAATCGCCTTCGACACCGCCGCGACGCCCGGGGTGTACCAGATGGAGAAGTCGTCCAGGGACCTCACGGGCACCTTGGGCGAGAAGCCGACCTTCCCTCCGTAGAACTTCGAGTAGGCCAGCGCCTTCCTTGAGAAGTCCTCCTTAGGCCTCTTGACCAAGGAAGAGTCCCGGCCCTTCCCGGCTATTTGTGCTCTTTCGACCTGCTCGTGGAGGAGCCGGCGTGACGCCCCGCCCCCCGGGCACGACTGGGCATTCGTGACGCCCACCGAGACGACGTGGCTCGACTTCAAGGGCACTGCGGCCGCGCCGGCAAAGTCGCTTTAAGGATTGATGCTGATTCTCAGGTCTGGAAAAGGAGCCCTAGGGGTGAGCGTGGCCGTACCTGTGGGGGTCCCTGTCGAAGGCGCTCTTGCACCCCGGTGAGCAGAAGTAGAACGTGGCGCCGTCGTGCTCCGAGGTGAGCTTGGCCTTCTTGTCGTCCACCATCATACCGCAGACCGGGTCCTTTTGCATGCAGGGCGATGGGAGCCCCTGCGATTTAGACGTTCCCTTCTTGGCCGAGACGCCTTCAACGTTTATCTCGGCCGGGAACCGGGCAGAAGGTGGATTTCTGAGAGAGATGGTTTCACAGAAGTTCGAGAAGTATGTCGCGGACAACTTGAACGGCTTTGCGAAAGAAGTCATCAAGCTCGCCTCCCAGCGCAGCGTGTCGGCGAGGAACGAGGGGGTCGAGGAATGCGCGGTCCTCGTGGAGAAGATGCTCAGGGAGACGGGGGCGTCCACCAAGGTGCTGAAGATGGAAGGAGCGCCGCCGCTCATCTACGGGGAGCTGAAGTCGAAGAAGGGGGGGAAGACCGTGATGTTCTACAACCACTACGACGTCCAGCCCGAGGAGCCTCTGGAGCTCTGGAAGTCCCCGCCGTTCAAGCCGGAGATCAGGGACGGAGCGATCTACGGCAGGGGGGTCTCGGACGACAAGGGGGAGCTGGTGTCGAGGCTCAAGATAGTGGAGTCGTTCCTCAAGGCTGACGGGGACCTTCCCTGCAACGTGAAGTTCTGCTTCGAGGGGGAAGAGGAGACCGGGAGCGTCCACCTCGGAGACTACATCTCGAAGTACCCGGACCTGTTCAAGGCAGACGCGGTCATCTGGGAGTTCGGGACCGTCGACACGAAGGGCGCCCCCATTGTCACCCTGGGGGTCAAGGGGATGATCTACGTGGAGTTCATACTGAAGTCCTTGTCCCAGGACGCGCACAGCAGCCTGGCGGCGATACTGCCGAGCGCGTCGTGGAGGATGGTGCGCCTCCTGAACATCCTGAAGGACGAGAACGAGCGGATACTGGTCCCAGGGTGGTACGATGGCGTCACCAACCTCGCCGAGGACGAGCTCGGGGTCCTCCAGGCGATGCCTTTCGACGGCGCCGGGTACAAGGAGTCCTATGGGGCGGAGAAGTTCCTGGGCGACATGGGAGACGACCTGGCGAAGAAGGCCCTGATCCAGAGGCCGACGGGCAACATCGCAGGCATCTGGGCGGGCTACACAGGGCCCGGGTCAAAGACAGTGCTTCCGAAGGAGATTCACGTTAGGATAGACTTCCGGCTGGTGCCGGAGCAGGACCCGGACGACCTGCTGAAGAAACTGAGGAAGCACCTGGACGATAACGGGTTCAAGGACGTCGAGATGCACCTCGAAAGCATGGAGCCGGCGGCGAGGACCTCCTACAAGCACCCCTTCGCCCAGGCGGCGATCAAGGCTGCCGCCAAGACCTACGGCACGGAGCCCACCATCGAGCTCGGGTCCGCCGGGACAGGGCCCCTGTACCTGTTCACGAGGAGGTACAACGTGCCTTCGGTGGACATCGGGGTGTCATCCATCGACGGCGGGATACACGCCCCCAACGAGCATCTGAAACTGGAGAATCTCAGGAAAGGGATCCTCTGGATAGCAGAGACGATAGAGATATTCGCAGCGTCCTAGGCTACCACTTCGACCTGTCGCCCTCGAGCAGTCCCGGACCCAGGTGGACCTGGTCTATGTGCTTCGAGAGCTCCTCTCTCGTCTTCATGGTCGCGTCGCAGTAGGGGCACGCGAAGCTCTTCGGCGACGCAAGCTCCGGCAGGACGATGTGCTCCCCGCGGGGGCCGGCAACGACCGCCTTCTGCGTTATCATGCCGACGGGGTCCCCACCTTTGGTGACCACCAGCCTCCTCAGGCCGAGCTTCGACATCTTCGAGATGGCCTCCTGGGCCTTCACCGACTCATCCACGGTCTGAAGGGGGGTGCTCATGACCTCCTTGGCTTTCACCTGCTGAGGAGAGAGCCCGGCAGCCACGACCTTGTACAGGATGTCGCGCTCCGTGATGATCCCCACAGGCGAGCCCTCTTTCATGACTATGGCCTCCGTCGCACCGAGCCTGACCATGGCCTCGGCCGCCCGGAAGATCGAGTCGTCGGCCTCCACCTTCACGAACCCCTTCGTCATGAAGGTCGATACCGGCTCCTCGAGCGACTCCTTCAGCCCCATGAAATCGGGGCGGACCGCTTCTCCTACTTATGTCCTCGGTTCGTTCATTAAGCCGGGGCGCGAGGGAGGACGGCATGAAAGCCGCGGTGCTGGGGTCCGGGCTCATGGGCTCGGTCATCGGGTGGGACCTTGCGAAGTCGGGGGACGTGGACGGTGTCGTGGTAGCGGACATCGACGAAGAGAGGCTGAGCGCGCTGAAGCGGAAGGCCCCGGGGAGGAAGCTGTCGGTGGAGAAGCTCGACATCAAGGAGAGGGGGAAGGCGGCGGCGTTCCTCAAGAGGTTCGACGTCGCCGCGTCAGCCCTGCCTCACGGCATAGTGCACCACTCAGACCTGGCTGCAGTCGATGCCGGAGCCAAGATGGTGAACATCGCCTTCGAGGACGAGCAGATGGAGCTGGACGCGGCAGCAAGGAAGTCGGGGGCGCTGCTGATCCCCGGGTGCGGGGTCGCGCCCGGGCTCGGCGGTATACTGCTCACCCACGCCCTGGGCGAGCTCGGGGGAGGGGACGAGGGGCATATCCTGGTAGGTGGAATACCGGAGCACCCCAGGCCTCCGTTCGACTACAAGCTCGTGTTCTCGATAGTGGGGCTGCTGAGGGAGTACATCGAAGACGCCCGGGTCGTCAGGAACGGGAAGATGGTCAAGGTCAGGCCGTTCTCCACCGTGGAGGCCTACGACTTCCCGGCGCCCATCGGCCGGCTGGAGGGGTTCGCGACGGATGGGCTCGCGAGCCTGGTGTACACCATGAAGGGGATGAAGACGTTGGACGAGATCACACTGAGATACCCGGGACACGCGGAGAAGATGAACGTCCTGATGGAGTCGGGGTTCTTTTCGAGGGAGAAGGTGCGCGTGGGAGGAGTGGAGGTGTCTCCCCTGGAGGTCTCCTGGGAGGTGCTCGGGAAGATGCTCTCCGAAGGGGATCCGCACGACATAACGGTGATGCGGGTGATAGCCAAGGGGAAGCGGGGGCGGGTCGTATACGAAATGGTAGACAGGTACGACGAGAAGAACGGAGTGACGTCCATGGGGAAGACGACGGGGTACACTGCCTCGATCGTCGCCCAGAGGGTGGGGGCAGGAGCAATTGGAGGCAAGGGGGTCGTCCCACCTGAAATCGCCGTCTCGGGAAAGGCAGTGGACAAGCTGATCTCAGAGCACTCGAAGCGGGGCGTGAAGATCGTCAGGTCCTCTGGCGGCTAGGAGCCAGAGGCTCCCGGCTACCTTCTGACCCTGTCTGCCGACTCGCTCAGTTGCAGGGAGATGTGCTTCGTCTGCAGGAACTCCATGAGCCCCTCCATCCCCGTCTCGCGGCCGAGGCCGCTCTGCTTGTAGCCTCCGAAGGGGACCTCGGGCCCCGGGTTCAGGTGCCTGTTGACCCAGACGGTCCCGGTACGCGTCCCCTGGGCCACCTTCATGATCCTCGTCAGGCTCTTCGACCAGATGTCACCTGCGAGCCCGAAGCTCGTGTCGTTGGCTATGGCTATGGCGTCGTCCTCGTCCCTGAAGGGGAGGACGCTGAGGACCGGGCCGAAGATCTCTTCCTTGAATATCTTCATCCCCCTCTCCACCTCTTCGAACACCGTCGGCTGCACGAAGAATCCCTTCCCGTAGTCCCCGTCCACCAGCCTCCTCCCTCCTAGCGAGAGGTGGGCGCCTTCGTCGGCCCCGGACTGGACGTAGCCGAGGACGCGCTTCATCTGGCCCTCGGAGATGATCGGACCCATCTCAGTCGCCGGGTCCATGCCGTTGCCGACCTTGATGGCAGCGGCAGCCTGCAGGAAGCTCCTCATGAACGGGCCGTACACCGTCTCCTGCACCAGGAGCCGAGAGCCCGCGTTGCAGGACTGGCCCGCGCTCCTGAAGATCGACCAGACGGAGCCGCGAAGGGCGGCCTCCATGTTCGCGTCGTCGAAGACGACGTTGGCCGACTTGCCCCCGCACTCCAGGTTGATCTTCTTGAGGTTCACCGAAGCCTGCTCCATTATCTTCCGCCCGGTCTCCGTGGACCCCGTGAAGGAGACCTTGTCCACCTTGAGGCTCCTGACGAGTTCCATCCCGACAGATTCACCGGGGCCGGTCACCGCGTTGACCACGCCGGGCGGGATGCCCTGCACGGTGCTGACCAGTTTCATGAGCTCCATGGTGATGCCCGAAGTGTGGCTGGAGGGCTTGATCACGACGGTGCACCCGGCGGCCAGGGCCGGGCCCAGCTTCCAGGACAGGAGAGAGATGGGCGAGTTCCAGGGGACGATGAGCCCGCAGACCCCCACCGGCTCGTGGACCACCAGGCTGATGTCGGTGCCGCTGTAGCGGGGGACCTTCCCCACTATGTGCCTCGCTGCGGACGAGTAGTACTCGAGCACGTTGGCGGCGTTGAGGAGCTCCCCCTTGGCGTCGGCGAGGGGCTTGCCGTTCTCCAATGTCAGAAGGACTGTGAGGTTGTCGATGTCCCGGCGGATGAGCTCCGAGATTTCACGTAGGATCCTCGCGCGGTCCGAGGGCCGCTTCGAGCTCCAGGTGCCCGAGTCGAAGGCCTTCCGGGCCTCGTCGATGGCGAAGGCCACGTCTTCGGGTGTGGACTTCGCCGACTTTGTGACAAGCTCTCCGGTAGCAGGGTTCTTGCCCTCGATGGTCCCTCCCTTGGTATCGACCCACTTTCCGCCGATGTAGTTCGAGTAAGTGCGGAGCTCGTAGCTTGTCTGCATCGTTCAGGTCGTGCAGGGGTTTTGATATAAGTCTGATATGGCGCCAGACCGGCGGCTGAAGTTCAGCGCAGGACCCTCGAGCCGGAGATCGTGAACCCGCTCCGGTACACCGCCCCCGAGATCGGCCGGACATCCCCCACTCCGAGCCCGGTCTCCACGGCGCCGGTCCCGGTCCAGACGTCGGAGACCCTTGAGTTGGACTTCAGTATCTCGACCGGCTCGTCCACGCTCCCCTGGCTCCCCTCGGTGCGAGGGAAGCGCCTCATGCCGAAGGTCGAGCCGAACTGCACCAGGTCGGAGGGAGCCCCCTGCTTCAGGACGGTGACTGTGAGCGAGAGGGCACGGGATGGGCCCTTGACGCAGAACCCCCCGAACTCCATCCCCGGGGCGACGGGGCCGAGGCCGGGGTTCAACGGGTGGAGCTTCGTCATCGATATCCTGTCGGCGAGCCTCTTCTGGTAGCCGTTCAACAGGCCCCTGAGCAGGGACCACTCCGACGTTACCCACATGACCGGGTAGTAGACCCCCTGCTTCTCCCCGAAACTGCACTTCACCCCCACCGCAGCCTCGCTGTAGAGGGTCCTGTCCGGCCTGCTCGCGACCATGCCACGCCCCGAGTCGGCGACGGAGACTATCTCGCAGACGTAGGCGATGCAAGTGCCGTCGCCCACTTCGAAGGGCCGCGGTACGAGGTCGCGAAGCGAGTCCCTATCTCCGCGGAAGTAGACGGCGACGTAGTCAGCGCCATAGTGCCAGGGGCCCTTCTCGATGGCTGAAGTCTCCCCCGGGACCAGCGGGTGGTCGAGCAACGCGATCTGGGCGAGGCCAAAGGGTAAAAAGGGTTGGCGGACTCGCGGGCTTCATGCGCCTCTGTACCTTCACCCTCCGCGGGGAAGACGAGCGGAGACAGCGCGTGGGGGCCGTGGTGGGGCAAATGGTGTTCGAGCTCGAGGCTGGGGGGAGCATGCACGAACTGCTCGCCTCGGGAAGGTCCCTGGCCGGGCTCAAGACCAAGGGGGGCGGGTATGAAGTCTCCAGGGTCAGGCTCTACGCCCCCGTGCCTCGCCCGGGGAAGATCTTCGCGACGATCGTGAACACGCAGGCGATGCTCGGAGGGGAGGACGTACGCCTCGACAGGCCACGCCTCGATATGAAGGTCCCCAGCACTGTGATCGGGCCGGGAGAGACGGTGCTCGCGCCCCCCTCGGGGGTGAGGCCAGAGGTCGAGCTGGCCGCCATAGTGGGGAGGATGCTGGCCGGGGCGTCGGAAAGCGAAGCAGCGAAGGGGATCGCAGGCTACACGGTGCTCAACGACGTGACGGCCCCCGCAGACTCGCGCGAGGACGCCTACGAGGCGTACCGAAGGGACAGGACCACCGGCGTGATCAGGAAGTCAGTCATGCGCGGCCCCCTTTTCCGGTCCAAGAACCATGACACCTTCTGCCCCATGGGCCCGTGGATCGTCACGGCTGACGAGCTCGACGTGTCCGACCTGGAGATGAGCACCTGGTTCGGAGGATTCAAGGTGCAGGAAGGCTCGACGTCGGAGTATCTGTTCGGCCCGGCGAAGATCGCGTCGTACCTCTCCGGGTTCCTCACCCTCGAGCCCGGGGACGTGATATCGTGCGGGAGCGTCGGGTGGACGAAGGAGGCCCTGGGGGATCTGGACCCGACCGAGTTCGTGCTCCCGAAGAAGGAGGGCGCCCTGGAGCTGGAGGTTGAAGGCATCGGGAAGTTGCTGAACCCGGTATCGACCCTGAAGCAGGGCGCGGGCGCTCAGCCGAAGACCAAGACGTAGGCGCCGACCGCCGCGATGACGAACCCGACCAGGCTGTCGTTGTACTTGGGCGGGATCCGTGACATGATCTTGGCTACGCCCAAGGAACCCACGGTGACGAGGACCAGGAGCGAAAGGACCGAGGCGACGGCGAAGACGACTGCGGTGTCGATGACGAGCCCAAGGGCGACCTGGGACGCGATTAGGAAGATCGGAAGGATGCTGAGGTCAGGCGAGAGGGCGCCCCCCAGCACTGCGAAGTAGGCGGCCCCTTTGTCCTGGGGCTTTGGGTTGCGGTCGTGCGCCCCTTCCCCTTCGTGGGCTCCTCCGTCCTCTGAGAGGAGCGTCTTCACCCCATAGACGAGGCCCACGACAACCATCACCGCCCCCGTGGCAATGGTGATGTAGCCGGAGAGGGCCTGGGAGAAGACGAGGCCGACGAAGACGACGCCGAACCCCAGCAGCACGGAGAGAAGGGCGTGGCCCCCGGCGGTGACTGCGCCGAACCAGAGCAGCCTCGGTCTGGACCAGTTCGCCTTTTGGCCCATGACGCAGACGGTCATCCAGTGGTCGGGGGCAGACATATGGAGTATGCCCACCAAAGCTGCGGCGGCCATCAATGGCAGGAACTGCATTGGAAGATGTCGGCCCCGGCCCGATTCCACTTTAAAGATACGGACCCGGCCCGGAGGTTTCCACGCCGCAAAGGTTCATTTATCGAACTCGGATTGCTGAGCCGGTAGCCAGTTGGGGGCAAGAAGCGGGAAGCAGTTCCTCCAGAGACTGGACTCAACTCCCCGCGAGGTCTGGTGCGGGGACAAGAAGATCACTGGCTCGGTGTCCGAGCACCCGGCGTTCAGCGGAGTGGCGAAATCCATCGCCGCGCTCTATGAGATGCAGCTGAAGCCGGGCAACGAGTTCATGACGTACAAGTCCCCCAAGAGCGGGGAGCGGGTCGGGTCAAGCTTCATGCAGCCGAGGACGAAGGAGGAGCTCGCGCAGAGGACGCGCGCCATGAGAGCCTGGGCCGAGTACTCCGGGGGCATCATGGGAAGGACCGCGGACTACCTGAACAGCTCGGTCATGGCGATGGCGGCGGCAAAAGAATTCTTCGGAAACGAGGGCAGGGACTACGCCGCCAACATAGAGGGATACTACGAATATGTCAGGGAGAACGACCTTGTCCTCACGCACACACTGATCAACCCCCAGTCGAACCGGAGCGTCGGGCCGTCGAAGCAGGCGGACCCCTTCATCGCAGCGCGAGTGGTGGAGAAGACTGCCGGTGGGGTGGTGGTCAGGGGGGCGAGGATGCTCGCGACGCTGCCCATCGCCGACGAGATCGTGGTGTTTCCCTCGACGGTGATCAGGTCGGGGCAGGACGACGTGCCCTACTCGATCGCCTTCGCGCTCCCGGTGAGCGCCAAGGGGCTCAAGTTCATCTGCAGGGAGTCGTTCGCCTCGGAGTCGAAGTACGACCACCCCCTGGCCTCGAGGTTCGACGAGCAGGACGCGGTGGTGGTGTTCGACGACGTGCTCGTCCCCTGGGAGCGGGTGTTCATACTCGAGGACCCGGAGAGGGCGAACAGGGTGAACGATGCCACGGACGCCATAGTGTTCATGGCGCACCAGGCCACCGTCAGGGAGGCGGTGAAGGCGGAGTTCATCGCCGGGCTCGTGACCCTTGTCGCCGAGACCATCGGAGCAGACCAGTTCCCGCAGGTCCAGGAGAAGATCACCGAGATACTCCTGACCGCAGAGACCATGAAGGCGTTCCTGGCGGCCAGCGAGGCCAACGCCAAGCCGAACAGGTGGGGGCTGATGACACCGGACTACACCCCCATCAACTCGGCGAGGAACCTGTGGCCGAGGCTCGCGCCGTCGTTCGCCACCGTTCTGAAGCAGGTGGGAGCCAGCGGGCTCATGGCGATCCCGCCGGAGGGGATCCTTGGCTCGCCGGCAGCGCCGGACGTGGAGAAGTACTTCCAGGCCAAGCTGGCGGACGGGCCGGAGCGCATCAGGCTGTTCAAACTGGCCTGGGACGCGGCCGGGAGCTCGTTCGGAGGGAGGCAGGACCTCTATGAGAGGTTCTTCTTCGGCGACCCCGTCAGGATGGCGAGCGCCTACTATGCGTGGTACAACAAGGAGCCGTACAAGGAGAGGGTGAAGGAGCTCCTGCACCGGGGGGACTGACCACAGAATGGAGAGAGGATTCGACATAGTGAAGGCCGGGCACATCGAGTTCCTGGTCACCGACCTGAAGGAGGCGAGCAGGTTCTACGTCGACACGCTGGGGTTGATAGTCACCGAGGCGGACATGAGCCACGTCTACCTCAGGGGGCTGGAGGACAGGTCCCACCACTGCCTGACGTTGACGAAGTCGGACGCCCCCGGGGTGGGTCACTTCGCGTTCAGGGTCGCGGACGAAGGCGGTCTGAACGCGATCGAGAGGCTGGCGAAGTCCAAGGGAGGGGCCACGAGGTGGGTCGAGCCGGGCGCCGAGAAGGGGCAGGGGAGGGCCCTTCTGGTGGAAGACCAGTTCGGGTTCCCGGTGGAGTTCTACTCGGAGATGGCCAAGGAGGAGTGGATGCTCCAGAAGTTCCAGAGCTACCGCGGGGCGAAGGTGATGAGGCTGGACCACTTCAACATCATGCTCCCGGACGCCGCCGCCGCCTACGACTGGTACGTCAACGGCCTGGGGTTCGGGTGCACGGAGGTGACCGAGACGGAGGGCCCGAAGCCGGACCTCTGGGCGGCGTGGCTGAGGCGGAAGCACACCTGCCACGACATCGCGCTCACGACCGGGAAGGGGCCGAGGGTGCACCATGCGGGCTTCACCGTCTCCGACCGCAGCTCCATCATGGACGCCGCAGACCTCCTGGCCGCCAGCGGGTACCTCAAGAGCATGGAGCGAGGGCCGGGGAGGCACGGAGTGTCCAACGCATTCTTCCTGTATCTCAGGGACCCGGACGGCAACAGGATAGAGCTCTACACCGGGGACTACATCAGCGCGGACCCAGACTGGACCCCCGTCAGGTGGAAGCTCAACGACCCCCAGCGGCAGACCTTCTGGGGCGCGCCTACCCCCCAGAGCTGGTTCGACGAGGCGATGCTGGTCAGGTCCCCCGGGACGGGGAGGTTCGCGAAGACTTCAGCCCCGAAGATCAAGGACAGGCCCGACTACCTGCTCTCTGCGAAGTAGGGCCTACCAGACGATGTCCGAGGGCGGAGCGGGATACTCCACCTGCTCGGTGGTCGTGTACTGCTGGAGGTAGTAGACCAGGGGCCGCTTGGAGTTGAGGGTCTTTGCCGACACCACTTCCCCGATCAGGACGGAGTGGTCCCCTCCCTCGTATGCCTTCCACAGGGTGCACTCGAGGACCGCCCTCGCCCCTGAGATCACTGGCGAACCGGTGACTCCCTTCGAAAACTTCAGCCCCTCGAACTTCTCCTTCGCCTGGGTCCTCCCCGCGAACCTGTCGGACACTGACTTCTGGTCGTCGGCGAGGAAGTTGACCGCGAACGACTTGGCCCCCCTGAGGAGGTCGTGCAGGGCAGATCCCTTCGCGATGGAGACCATGACGAGAGGGGGGTCCAGGGACACGCTCGTGAACGAGCTGACGGTGATTCCCTTCGGGCCATTGGAGTCGGTGGTGACCACCGTCACCCCCTGGGGATAGACGCGCATGGCCTGCTTGAGGCCGCTTTGAATCTCGTTGTCCAAGCCATTCAGCTCCGGAAGGGGCGTGTGCCCGTTGAGTTGTTTAAAACGTTCCCCGGCCGAGTCAGGGAGAGGTCGCATGAGTGGAGGATTTGCGCCGAGGGGCGGGGAGGTCAGGAGGATCCCTAGGTCGTTCTGGCGGAGGGCGGCCTACTCTTTCCTGCTCTTGGCCGCTATCGTCGTCATCGGGACGCTGACCATGCACGCGCTTGAAGGTTGGAGCTACCTAGACTCCTTCTACTTCACCAGCTTCATTGCGACGGGCCAGGGCCCCCCGGCCAACCTCGTCGTCAACGACGCGGGAGGGAAGATAGTCGCTTCAGTGCTCGCCTTCGTCTCCGTGGGGACGGTCATCACCGCCCTGCTGTTTCTCTTCGGGCCGTTCCTCGGCAGGGTCGTCAGGGCGGGGGAAGAGAAGGTCGAGGAGATAGAGCGGGAGATAGAGAAGCGGGAGAAGAAGTGAGAGGGGCTTACCCTTTGGCCCGATCGTCTTCGGACTCGAGCAGCGCTGAGATCCGTTTGGAGAGCTCCTTGAGGGCGCCGGCGTGCGGCTTCAACTCCTCGGGCTCTGTGCCCTTCAGGTCCTCCATGTAAGAGACGAAGCTGTTCATCTGCGTGACCATGTCCCCCGAGGTGCGTGGCCAATGCGGACGATGGCGGGTCGGGCCCTCGAATTGCGACTTCCCTTTGTCAGTGAGCTCATACTTGCCGTCGTCCCTCTTCTTGACGATACCCTGGTCGGACATCTCCTTCAGAAGAGGATAGATTGAACCCGGCGTCGGGCGCCACCAGCCGCGTGTTATCGACTCGACACCGTCCATGAGTTCGACCCCGTTCTTGGGTGAAGACGAGAGCAGGTAGACAACCATGTTGGGGAGCCCGCGTTTGTTCCGCATTGCGAACCTGAATGGCCACATGAACGGGTGTCGCCTGGCCGTCGTTTATAGGAATTTATAACCGCAGTATCGGAAAACCAATATGCTTAAAGAGGGCGCGATCCCCACCGGATTAGGAGGCGAGAAACACGCAGAACACCTACGACGGCGGGCACGCCCACGCGAGGAACACCTTCGCATGGGTGATCTTGGCTCTGGCAGCGGTAGCGGTCATCGCGTTCGCGGCGTCCATGTTCGCACATCCGTACCCATACATGCCGATGGCGGTATACGGCTATCCGTTCTACGGCTGGGGGTTCTTCCCGTTCGGCTTCATCTTCTTCTTCATCTTCATCTTCTTCATCTTCAGGGTGGCATTCTGGGGATGGGGAGGAGGCTGGAGGCGCCGCTACTACCCTTACGGATACGGCGACGCCAGGGAGATACTCCGCCAGAGATACGCCAGGGGAGAGATAACGAAAGAGCAGTTCGACCAGATGACGAGAGACCTGGAGCAGCACTAGCTCCCGGCCTCGCTCCCTTTTTACAGGACCGACCCAACTGATTTATCGAGCCTGCGGAAGGCTCCGCCTCACATCCATGACAGGGGTCACGGTCAGGCGCGGCAGGCCCTCAGACTCCGGCCAGTTCATCGGCCTCCTTCTAGCCCTAGCCAAGTTCGAGCGGCTGAAGCCCCCCTCCGAAGCCGGGAAGAAGCGGATCCTCGAGGACGTGTTCGCGAAGAAGCGGGTCAACCTGTTCGTGGCGGCCAGGGGGAGGAGGCTCATCGGCTACGCGCTCTACTTCTACTCGTACTCCTCGTTCCTGGCAAAGCCGACGCTCTACCTCGAGGACCTCTACGTGCTCGAGGAGCACAGGAAGAGCGGGGTGGGGTTCGCCCTGTTCAGGCGCTGCGTGGATGAAGCGATGACGGAGGGGTGCGGCCGGATGGAGTGGTCCGTCCTGGCGTGGAACGAGAAGGCGCTGAAGTTCTACGAGAGGCTGGGGGCGAGGCGGCTTTCCGAGTGGTACGTCTACAGGCTGGACGAGAAGGGGCTCGAGAGGCTCCCGAAGAAGGCGTAGCAAGACCGAGCGGGCGGGAGGCGGTTCCAGGCGCCGGCCAGGCCAGTTTTCATGTTAGTGTGAAAAGTTCCAGCGTTCACAAATATATCCCCGTAGTCCGGGCTTGATTTGGAAGTCGGGTCATTGATGGAAACCGTCATGCTCTTCCAGGAAGCCCGGGGCGGCGACAAGTTCCTCCTAGGCGGGAAGGGGTACGGCCTGGTCGAGATGACCTCGCTGGGGCTCCCGGTCCCTCCGGGGTTCGTGATCACGACCGACGTCTGCAAGCAGTTCTACGCGGCAGGCGGGAAGGTCCCGGCGGGGCTGTTCGACCAGGTCCGCGCCAAGATAGCCGAAGTCGAAAGGCAGACCGGCAAGGTCTTCGGGGGCGAGGACAGGCCGCTTCTGTTCTCGGTCAGGTCCGGGGCCCCCTACTCCATGCCGGGGATGATGGACACGGTGCTGAACCTCGGCCTCAACGACAGGACGACCGAGCGCCTAGCGGCCATAACCCGGAACGAGAGGTTCGCCTACGACTCCTACAGGAGGCTGATCCAGATGTTCGGGAAGATCTCCATGGGGGTGGACGCCGAGTCCTTCGAGAGGGTGCTGGAAGACCGGCGGAACAGGGCGGGGGCGAAGATGGACATCGACCTCTCCCCGAGGGAGCTGAGGGAGGTGGCGGAGGAGTTCAAGCGCATAGTGAAGCAGAAGACGGGGAAGGAGTTCCCGCAGGACCCGTACACCCAGCTGGAGTTGGCAGTGGAGGCGGTACTGAAGTCTTGGAACAACGAGAGGGCGAAGGAGTACCGGAGGTACTACAAGATCAGCGAGGCGCTCGGCACTGCCGTCAACATACAGTCCATGGTCTTCGGCAACTTCGGAGAGACGTCGGGGTCAGGAGTGGGGTTCACCAGGAACCCGTCGACGGGGGAGAACAGGCTGTTCGGGGAGTACCTCCCCAACTCGCAGGGGGAGGACGTCGTCGCAGGCGTCAGGACCCCCATAGGGATCGACAGGATGGACCCGAGGGTAAGGTCGCAGCTGCAGGAGGTCGCCAAGAACCTCGAGGCGCACTTCAAGGACATGCAGGATTTCGAGTTTACCGTCGAAGACGGGAAGCTCTACACCCTCCAGACGAGGAATGGGAAGAGGACCGCCCAGGCCGCGGTCAAGATCGCGGTCGACATGGCGAAGGAGGGCCTCGTCTCCCAGCATGAGGCGGTGTTGAGGGTCGAGCCAGAGGCCCTCGAGTCGCTCCTCCACAGGAGGCTGGACCCCACGGCGAAGGACAAGCCGCTCGCGAAGGGGCTGGACGCGTCGCCGGGCGCCGCATCCGGGGTGGTCGTGTTCGACACCGACGAAGCCGCGAAGGTTGGGATCGGGAAGAAGATCATACTGGTGAGGCCCGAGACGACCCCGGAGGACATCAAAGGGCTAATCGCCGCCCAGGGGGTACTGACGGTCAGGGGAGGGATGACCTCCCACGCCGCTGTGGTGGCCAGGGGGATGGGGAAGCCGGCAGTGGTAGGGTGCAGCGAAATCGAGATCGACATGGAGGCAGGGTCCTTCACCACAAAGACCGGGGAGAGGATCGAGAAGGGAGAGACGGTGACCATAGACGGCACCACGGGCAAAATCTACCGGGGCGAGGTGAAGATGGTGGAACCCGAGCCGTCCCCCGAGCTCACGACCCTGCTGAAGTACGCCGACGGGATCAAGAGGCTCGGAGTCTGGGCCAACGCCGACACCCCGGAGGCGGCCCGCAAGGCGAGGGAGTTCGGCGCCGAGGGGATAGGCCTCTGCCGGACCGAGAGGATGTTCAACGCGCCGAACAGGCTCCCCATCGTGCGGGACATGATCATGAGCAGGGACGCCGAGGCGAGGAGGGAGCACCTCTACAGGCTCTTCCCGTTCCAGCTCTCCGACTTCAGGGCCATCTTCGAGGCCATGGGGGGCCAGCCTGTCGTGGTCAGGCTCCTGGACCTGCCCCTTCATGAGTTCCTCCCGCCGCTCGAGGAGCTCCTGCTCGACATACAGTCGCTAAAGGAGAACGGGGCGGCCGCCGACGACATACATCGGGCGGAGGCGATACTGAGCCGGGTGAGCCAGCTGGCAGAGCACAACCCCATGCTCGGACACCGGGGGTGCAGGCTCGCCGTGACCTACCCTGAGATCTACGAGATGCAGACGAAGGCGATACTTCAGGCCGCAATGGAGCTCAGAAAGGAGGGGAAGCAGAGCGCGAGGGTGAAGATCATGATCCCCCTGGTCGCGCTCGCGGGAGAGTTCAGGTACCTGAGGGGGGTCATCGACAAGGCAGCTGAGAACCTGTTCCGCGAGGCGGGCTCGAGGGTTGACTACCAGGTTGGGACAATGATAGAGACCCCCAGGGCGGCGCTCACCGCGCGCGAGATTGCGACGGAGTCGGACTTCTTCTCCTTCGGCACCAACGACCTGACCCAGACCACGTTCGGGTTCAGCAGGGACGACGTTGAGGCGAGGTTCATCCCCATCTACATCGAGATGGGGATACTGCCCCAGAGCCCCTTTGACTCTGTCGACGCCGCGGGGGTGGGGAGGCTCGTCAGGACCGCCGTGGAGGAGGGGAGGAAGGCGAAGGGGAAGCTGGAGATCGGGATCTGCGGGGAACATGGCGGGGACCCGAAGAGCATATCGTTCTTCGCGGAGGCGGGGCTCGACTACGTAAGCTGCTCCGCGTTCAGGGTGCCCGTCGCCCGGCTTGCCGCCGCCCACGCCGCGATGGCCCAGAAGACGAACGCAGTCACGACCTAATCCCCCCCTGGCCGACGATTTTCACCTCTGAGAATCGTAACCCCCCTTTAACTGCAGAATGACGGCTTCCCTAAGTCGTTAGGTCATGATGCTCAGGGTCAGGTTCCACGGGAGGGGGGGCCAGGGAGCGAAGACTGCGAGCAGGATCCTGGGGGACGCGGCATTCAACGACGGTTACTACAGCCAGGACTTCCCCATCTATGGCGCGGAGAGGAGGGGCGCGCCGGTGGCCGCCTTCACCAGGTTCTCCGACGGCGAGATCACCGAGAGGGGCTTCATCTTCTCGCCCGACATCGTCGGGGTGATGGACGACTCCCTCATCGACGACCCGCTCGCAAACCCCTTCGCCGGGCTGAGGAAGGGAGGGTGCGCGGTCGTGAACACCACGAAGCGCTCGGACGCCCTGCTCGCTGACAGGAAGGACGCGACTATCATCGCCGTCGACCTCACTGGGATGGCGCTGAAGATGCTGGGGAAGGCGGTGCTAAGCTCTGGGATAGCGGCTGCGGTAGCAAGGGTGGCGGGGATCGGAGAGAGCCAGTTCCTGGCGGCGGTGGCCGAGGAGCTCAGGGAGGTGGGGCTGTCGGAGGAGATGGTCAGGAAGAACGTGGAGCTCGCCATGGCGGTCTACGGTCAGCTGGCGCCGCTCGAACTCCGGACCGAGGAGCTCCCGACGAAACTCGAGCTCGTCCCCCTGGCAGTGGTGGTGTCAGGTGAGGGGATGGAGGACGTGACGCGGACCGGCAACTCTGCCGTAAGGCACACCGGGAACTGGCGGACCTTCAAGCCGGTCATCGACTACGAGAAGTGCACCGACTGCATGATCTGCTACGCCTACTGCCCGGAGTCGGCCATGTCTGTGCGGGAGGACGGTAGGGTCGCGATTGATTACGACAACTGCAAGGGGTGCATGATCTGCCTCACGGAATGCCCACTGAGGGCGATCTCGCAGACGATGGAGGGGGGCACGCGGTGAAGGGGAAGCTCCTCACAGGGAACGCGGCAGCCGCGTCTGCGGCCAGGCTCGCCAGGGTGGACTACATCCCAGCGTACCCCATCACCCCCCAGACCGAGATAATCGAGACAATTGCCGACTGGGTCAGGGAGGGGACCATGGACGCGAAGTTCGTGCAGCTCGAGTCAGAGCACTCGATGATGACGGCGGCGGGGACCGCCTCCCTGGCGGGGGCCAGGGTGTTCACCGCCACTTCGAGCCAGGGTCTCCTGTACGCCATGGAGATGCTCTACAACGTGTCGGGGTGGCGCGCGCCCATGGTGCTGGTCAACGTGTCGAGGGCGCTGGCCGCGCCCATCGTGCTGGAGCCCGACCACAACGACGTGCTGGCGGCCAGGGACAGCGGCTTCATCCAGCTCCACTCCGAGACCTGCCAGGAAGTTGCAGACATGGTGCTCCTCGCTTACAGGGTGGCGGAAGACAGCAGGGTGATGCTCCCAGCGATCGTGAACCTCGACGGGTTCTATCTCTCGTTCACCAGGGAGAGGGTGGTCCTCCCCGACCAGAAGGGGGTGGACAGTTTCCTCCCGCCCTACCAGCCCCCGCACCCGCTCAGGGCGAGCCAGCCTGTGGCCAAGGGGACGGCGGTCATGGAGGGGTTCGTGTACAGCTACTTCAAGTACAACATGCACGCTGCCGCGGTCAGGGCCAAGAAGGTCTTCAGCGAGGCGGCCAGGGACTACAAGGAGCTCTTCGGACGAGACTACGGCCCGGTCGAGGGGTACAGGCTGGACGACGCAGAGTATGTCATCGTGATGTCCAACTCGTTCACCACCCTGGGGAGACAGGCGGTGAACAGGATGAGGGAAAGGGGGGTGCCGGCCGGGCTCCTGAAGCTGAGGATGGTCAGGCCGTTCCCCACAGAGGAGGTCGTGGCATTGCTCAAGGGGAGGAAGGCGGCTGCCGTGTTCGATCAGAACCTGTCGCCGGGCTCGGGGGGGATCCTCTTCCCCGAGGTCGCGGCGTCCATGTACCATGTGCGGGACAGGCCGCAGACGATTCTCCCCGTGGTTGGGGGCCTCGGAGGGAAGCAGCTGACCTCCGACGAGATGACGTCGATCTTCGAAGAGATGATTGCGGTGAACAGCGGGAGCAAGCCACTGGCGCCCATGTTCCTGATGAGGAGCGAGGAGATGGCCAAGGTGAAGCGCGCGGTCGCCCTGGCGGAGGGGGGGAGCTGATGTCGACGGCCACCAGGTTCAGGACCCTGAAGGACATGCCGAAGGAGGACTACCTCTCGGCTGGGAACACCATGTGCGCGGGGTGCGGAGGCATCCTGGCCGTAAGGATATTCCACAAGGTGCTCGGGCCCAACGTCGCCTGGGTCAACGCCGCAGGGTGTATGACCATCGCCATGTCGTACCCTCTGAGCCCGCTGAAGTCGAACTGGATCTACACCGCCTTCGCTTCCGCTCCGGCGGGGGCGCAGGGGGTCAGGGACGCGCTCGACGTCCTGGTGGCGAAAGGGAAGCTGCCTGTGTCCGAAGACATGAAGGTGGTGGTCGTGACCGGGGACGGCGCAGCCTACGGCATCGGGTTCCAGTCCACCGCCGGGGCCATCGACAGGCACCTCGACTTCTACTACCTTTGCTACGACAACGAAGCCTACGGGAACACGGGGTTCCAGATGTCGTCATCGACCCCCTACGGGTCGGCTTCGAAGACGACCCCGCCAACGGCGGCAAACCCGATAGGAAATACTCACAAGAAGATGGACCTCTTCGAGGTCTGGAGGGCCCAGGGTGCGCCCTACGTCGCCACCCTCTCCAACTCCCACGGGGTGGACTTCCTGAAGAAGGTGGAGAAGGGCGGGACCGTCAAGGGGCCGAAGCTCTACATCGACTTCGCCGCGTGCCCGACGGGGTGGGGGTACGACCCGAAGGACTCGATCGAGCTCGAGAAGCTGGCGGTGCAGACGGGGGTCTGGCCCCTCAAAGAGGCGGTAGACGGGGTGGTCAAGCACACCCTCGTCCCGAGGTCGCTGCTCCCGGTGAAGGAGTACCTCAAGAGACAGGAGAGGTTCTCGCACCTGTTCGAGCCCGCGGAGATGACGGATGTGATCCGGACGATACAGAGCTCCGTCAACGCCTACTGGGCCGAGGCGGGGGCGCGCGAGGGCTTCTCAGTCAAAGTTCCAGACAGCGCGTAGACGCCGCCGTGTCGGGCTTCTGCTGAACTTTATCCCACCGGCCAGATGGTGAGCTGGGGTGCCAGCCTCGCATAAGGATGGGGATCGACGCAGCCACGTTGTCAGGGGGCTGGGGGGCGGGGCGGGGTTCCTGGCGGTGATGTTCCTGGGCTACTTCGCTTTCACCGCGGACCGGACGGTGCTTTCGTCTGTGCTGAAACCGCTCTCGGCCGCCGTCGGCGCGGAGGGCTCCAGTTACCTCGGGGTCGCGGCGACTTCGTGGCTCGCGTCGGCGCAGTTCATAGGGGTGCTCTGCTTCGTCCTTGTTTCGGGGTACCTGTCAGACAGGTACGGGCAGAGGAAGGTGATCCTGGCGGGGGTGGTGGTCTTCACGGCGTTCACCTGGCTCATCGGCTACGCCGCGGACTTCCAGGAGGCCTTCGCCCTCCGCCTTGCGAGCGGTTTCGGGGAGGGGTTGTTCTGGCCCGCGGCCATGTCGGCGGTGGCGAACTACTTCGGCGCGAGCAAGGGACTGACCCTCGGTATATTCTATGCCGGCTTCGACCTTGGGGGCGCGGCGGGGAATTCCATCGGCTCCGCCTCCTACGCCCTGACGTCGGACTGGAGGACGGCCTTCTTCGTAGCGCCCCTGGTGGGCCTTCCTGTGATAGCAGGGATGGCCGCCTCGGGGAAGGCCTTCGCCGGAGCGCCCAGCCGAGCCGCGAGCCTCTCCCTGGGCAGGGGCGCCGTCGAGGTGCTCAGGCGGCCCCGCGTCCCCGTCGTCATGGCCTTCGCGTTCCTGGCGACCTGGGCGTCGATCTGGCAGGTGGCGTACCTGCCGTACTACTACTCGGAGGCCCTCGGCGCGAGCGTGCCGGTGGCCGGGCTGATAGCGGCCGCGGTCCTAGTGGCCGGGCTGTTCGGGAAGGTGGTGCTGGGGCGGCTCTCCGACAGGCTCAGAAGAGACAGGCTGCTCGTCGGCCTTTCGCTGGCGGTCGTGGCGGCGTATGCGGTCTTCTTCTCGACCGCCGACTTCGGCGCGGGTCTGGCGAGCGCCCTATTCATCGGCTTCTTCAGCGGGGCCATCTTCCCTGTGATGCAGGCGCTGGCGTCTGACTCTTCCGCCGGGAGGACAGGCACGGCCCTGGGGCTCACCACGACCTTTCAGTCGGCGGCAGGGGTCGTCGGGACCCTGCTCCCAGGCTCGCTGTTCTACCTCGGGGTGGGGAGGGCGATAGCCTTCGGCGCGATGTTGCCCGCGGCCCTGATGCTAGTGGCCGCGCTGTTCCTGCTAGAGCCCAGGAAGGCGGCTGCGCGATTAGGAGCCAACGATTTATAGAGAAAGGGAGGCAAAAACTTCCCGATGTGCGTAACCAGGGTCGGCAGGGCGGTGGAGGTCGCCAGGGGGAGGGCCAGGGTGGAGTTCTTCGACGGGCGGGCACTGGACGGGGTGGACGTGACGCTGGCCAGGGCGGCGAAGGGGGACTACGTCGAGGTCTTCGGCAACCTGGCCCTCTCCGTGCTTAGCGAATCCGAAGCCCGGGTCAGAAAGAGGGCCTGGGACGAGGTGAGGAAGGGGGCGCGTCTCGCGGAAGCCGAGGCCAGGCGGTCATGAAGGACGGAATCCTCTTCCACGCCAAGCACGCCTACATGCCGAACAGCCTGGGCTACTGCGGCCCGGACGAGAACGGGAAGATCCTCGGCCACCTGGAGGCCGGGAAGGGAGGGGAGGACCTGGTCAGGACCCTGCAGGGGTTCGAGGCGGCCTACCCGTTCCTCAAGCTCATAGCGAGGAACAGCGGCAGGGAGGTCTTCGACTACTCGGTCCCCGAAGCCTACTGGATCGGGAACGACCTCCTTGGGCGGGTGGACCCCGCCGACTTCCTGAGATTCTCACGCGGGGAGCTGAAGGGGAACGGGATGAGGAACCTCGAGATGAGCCTCAAACCGCTGGACGGCGCAGGGGTCCCACACCACACGCTCTATGTTCTGGGGACCTACGCGGGAAGCGCAGGGGATGGGCCGAGCCTGGGGAACGGGGCCGCGAAGAAGGTCGCACGGCTGATGGACGACTGCCGCATCTCCTGGGGG
This sequence comes from Nitrososphaerota archaeon, assembly GCA_028866945.1. Taxonomy (GTDB): domain Archaea; phylum Thermoproteota; class Nitrososphaeria; order Nitrososphaerales; family Gagatemarchaeaceae; genus UBA183. The sequence goes on along the minus strand of JAGWHE010000002.1, from coordinate 13,950 downwards.
ACGGTGCGGAGGGCGGACAGGGAGGAGCTCGTCGTCCTGCATCAGCCGCTCGCCCTTGGCGACGGGCTGTCGCTCGGCGCCCCGGCGGAGAAGAAGGTGAGGTACGACCCACGGGTAGAGCCCTTCGACAGGGTCAAGGCAGGGGACGTGGTCTCGATCCACTGGAACTACGCGTGCGACGTCCTTTCTCGGAGGCAGGCGAGGAACATCGAAAGGTACACCGCCCTGGACCTCACGCTGGCCAACCGACTCATTTCCGCCGACAGGTCCCGGAGAAGCAAGTAGGCCTAGGAAAGCCCGGCGAGCCTCTCGATCCTGCCGACCCTTGCCCTGTCGAGCTCTTCGACCACCTTCAGGAGCTTCGAGAGCTCCGCCTTGTTGCGCTCCGATTCGTCGCGGAGCTGCTTGAAGGCGGCCTTCTCGGCCTGGCCCTTGGCGGCGTCAGCGAGCCTTCCATAGGTGTCGGCGAGGTCGTCCTCGACCGCGCACCACTGGACCAGGTTCTCGACAGTCGTGTCGATGTAGCCGGTCTTCACCGTCTCCTCCACCTTCTTGGCGTCTACAGTGCTGTCGAACTCAGTCAGGACCCTGTTCTTCAAAGTCCCACTGGCTCGGCTCGAGGCGGTTCTTTGTATTAAGAGCAGTGCCTAAGGCGAGAAGGCCCATCTCACCTCGAAGGTCGCGCCCCGAGACAGCAGGGGGACGAAGGCCTTGCCGAGTCCCGAGTAGAACTTCGAGAACCACTCGTAGACGTTGAGCCTCAGGTCCTGGACGTACACTATGAACGCCTCGATGGCTATCACCGCGAGGTTCCCAGGGATCGCGATGATGATCCCGAAGACTCCCTGGCTGAGCAGCCCCGACATCAGCTCACCTAGCACCGAGCCCACGACGAGGAGGATGCCGAGGCGGACGTAGCTCACCGTGTGGATGAGGAGCTCCGCCGGCCTGACCACGGCCTCCACGACGCCGGCCTGGAGCGACCGGATGGTGGGCCCCTTCCTGTGGGTTGAGTACAGACTGTAGGCCGCGCGGCCCAGGAGGAGGACCAGGAGGGAGGCGACGATTACAGGGAAGGTGACGGCGGCCACATAGGACGCGGGGAGCTGCGCCCCCAGAAGCGTGGAGAAGAACGGGGTTGGCTGGCTGCTGAGGAAGACGTCCTGGAGGTCCACGCCGGCTGCGACGAGCGCGAAGACGAAGGGGATGGTCGCGGCGTAGAGGACGAAGGTGGGGACATAGCCCAAAAGAGCCTCGGCGTAGTCCTTTGAGAGCAGCCGGTTCGTTATAGCGAGGATGTACCCGGTCGCCAGGTGGAAGGTGCCGAAGATTATGCCCACCTCGAACCAGAACGTCGCCGTCTGGAGGGTAGGGCCCTGGGAAATCAGGCTCGGAAGGGCGAGAGGCGCAGGGTAGGGGAGCACGACCCCGAAGAAGTCCCCCCTGAGCGCGCCGAACACCGCGGCGGCGGCTCCGAGGACGATCAGCAGCCTGCCGAGGTACCTGAGGCTCTCGCCCTTGTTGTTGCGGAGGTAGAGCCCTCCGAAGAGAAGCACAAGCCCCCTCCCGAGGTCGCTGAACATTATGCCGAAGAAGAGCGGAAAGACGAACGCCACGATGGGGGTCGGGTCGACCTCGTTGTACTTGGGGACCCCCAGCGAGAGCGTTATCCCTTCGAAGATCCTGACCGCCCCGGGGTTCACCAGAAGCGAGGGGACGTAGGGCACCCCCGGCTGGTTCCGTGGCACCGGCTCGGTGGAGAGGAGGTAGCGGCGGAGGGCCGAGGTGAATTCAGCGAGCCGGGGGGTGGGGGCGAACCCTTCGAGGATGAGGAACCTTCTGGAGCCGGGGCGGACGCGTATCCTGTTGAGGTCCCTGAAGATCGCGAGGGCGGCATCCCGCACAGAAACCAGCGCGGCGAGGAGCGCGGCCCTTGCCCCTTCCTGGGTGCTCGCGAGCTCCACGGCGAGGTCCGAGGCCCTCTGACGCAGCGACTCGACGAGCTCGCCCATGGAGCGGGCGCCGAAGACCGTGGCGGGGACGGACTCGCCCGCCCCCCACTTCTTGACTAGCATCCCCGCCTCGGAGTAGACGGAGTGGGCCTTGGAGCTCAGGAGGACCAGCTGGGTGTCCTGCACCAGCCCCTGGCGGTCGGAGGGGTGGAACATCCCGGTCTCGCAGAGCTTCGCCAACATGACATCCAGTTCGCTCCTGGGGCAGATGAGAGCGACCTGGGTGAGTGGAACGACTGCCATGCCCGGTGGCCCCCGTTCACCTTACGACCAGGATGGGACATCTGGCCGCCTGCACAAGTCCGATCGCCACGCTCCCCACCTGGACATGGGTCGAGGGGGTCCTCCCCCGAGTCCCGGTGACGATTAGATCGGCCGAGATCGTGTCGGCATAGCCGACTATGGTGTCCACCACGGAGGACGCCCCGACTATCACCTCGGTCCTCACTGAGAGGTTCCGCCTGGCGGCCTCGCCCTCTATGCCCTTCATCCAGCGCGCAGCGGAGGACCGCGCCTGGTCGAAGTAGTCGGCCACCTCCCCCTGGTACTCGAAGGGAGGCGAAGGGACGACGTGGACCGCGTAAAGCTCGGAGCCTTCCTCCTTCGCCATCCGGACCGCGTGGGACATCGCGCGCATGGACACATCTGAGCCGTCCACGGCGACGAGTATCTTCCTGAACGAGGTTCCGTCGCTCAAGGCCCTCGGCCCCTGGAACCCCTCTCTCGATTTAAGACTGAGCCCGAATTACAGCACCTTCCCGAGTATCACGAAGGGGACGATCCCCGTTACCAGGCTCAGCACGAGGAGGGACACCGACGGCACGAGGTCCAGGCGCGGTTGCGGGGGCTGGCCGGCGGCGGCTTCTCCGAAGACCACGGTGTTGATGATCCGGAAGTAGTAGCCGATGGACATCACGATGTTGACGACCACGGCTGCGGCGAGCAGGTAGAAGATGGCCCCCGAGGCGGAGCCTGCGATGAGGAGCGCCTGGACGACGAGGATCTCGCTCCAGAACATGCCGAAGGGCGGAGCACCCATCATCGCGAGGGACGACGAAGCGAAGACGAAGCCGAAGGCCCTGTCAGTTCGCCCGGCTCCCCTAAGGCCGTCCAACTCTGACCCTTCGATGGTCGACCCCCGTCTGCCGATGGCCATGAAGAAGTTCGACTTTAGGAGGCCGTGGTTCCAGACGGCAAAGACGGCCGCCACCAGGCCGGGGACGCTCATGGTGGACAGGGCCGCGAGCATGTACCCAGTCTGGGCAACCGAGCTGAAGGAGAGCATCCGCCTCAGGTTGCCCTGGACCAAGGCGGAGAGGTTGCCTACGAACATAGTCAGGAGCGCCAGTGCTGCGAGAATCAGCTCGATGGCGGCCACCCCCCCTCCAAGGGGGAGCCCGGCAGGGAGGTACCCCCCTCCCGGCACGAGGGGCTGCACGACCTTGAAGATCCCGAACACCGCGACACCGGTGACGGCCCCCGAGACCACGGAAGCCGTGGGGATGGGGGAGGCGGAATAGACGTCCGGGAGCCAGGTGTGCAGTGGCACCACGGCCGCTTCGACCCCGAGCCCGAGCAGGAGTATGGCGACCCCGAGCTGTCCGAAGCTCGAGGAGAGAGACACCCCGACGGACTGGATGAGGATCGACCCGCTCGAGAAGTAGATGGCGGCGACCCCGTAGAGTGCGAGGAGGCTCCCTATGCCCGCCATGAAGAAGTACTTGATCCCCGCCTCCATGGAGAGCTGGGCCCTGCCGAAAGTCACCAGGCCGTAGGCCGAGACCGTCATCCCTTCCCAGAAGAGGAATAGGGTAAGCAGATCCCCGGCAGAGACGACCCCCATCAGAGTGCACATCAAGATGGAGAAGAGGGCGTAGAAGGACCCCCGGCGGCCGGAGTCGAAGAACCGCACGGAGTAGGCGACCACCGCGAGGCCGACGACGAGGGCTGTGAACGCGGTGAAGGTGGTATACCTGTCGACGACGTACAGCGCCGCGAAGGGCTCGGCGACGGGCTGCAGCTGGACCACGGCCCCCAGGGACGAGGGCCAGTCCAGGCCGAGCACGGCCAGGGACGAGGCGATGGCAGAAGCGACCACCAGCCCCGGGCCATACCTCTTCACGGCGCCTCCGGCAATGTCGGCGAGCAGGGCGAGGAAGGCGGCGGCGAAGAGTATCTCCATGACGGTGATCGGCCACACCGTCAGAGCACCCCCAGGGCGAAGAGGACGAACAGGGCGCCCACGGCCAGGAGCAGGAGAGCCGTGTTCCCCTCCACCAGGCCGGTCTGCAGGCGGGAGACGGCCGACGCCAGCGGGCGCAGAGCGCCGTCGTAGAGCGCGCCGTAGGCCCGGTCGAACCAGAGCCCGTCGTGGAGGAAGTCGCGCAGCCCGGCGAGCCCCCTGTCCGCGCTCACCATGGATGCCATCTTACGATGGCCGACGAGGAAGACGAAGTAGGCCGCCGCGAGGGAGACTCCGAGGACGGCGAGCGAGGACGCAAGCGCGTAGGCGTCGGGAAGCCAGGACTCGGATGACAGGAAGGGCTGGGCCTGGATCACATACCACGCGCCGAGGACGGAGACCGTGAGCGCCCCTATGGGTACGAGCATCGAAGCCGGAGGTTCCGACGGCGCCTTCGCGCCTCCGGGGACGGGACCGTGAAAGACCCGGAAGAGGAGCCTGAAACCGTAGAGGGAAGTGAACGCGAAGACGACGAGGACCGCAGCCGTCTGTAGAAACCCTGAGGTCATGGCCGAGGTCAGGATGGCGTCCTTGCTCCAGAAGCCGACCAACGGCGGGAGTCCCGCCATGGCAAGGATGGAGACCAGGAACCCGGCGTAGGTGAACTTCAGGGCCTTCGCCAGCCCTCCCAACTTGTCGATCTCCCTGGTCCCCACGGCTGTGATCACGGACCCGGCGGCGAGGAAAGAAAGCGCCTTGAAAAGCCCCTGCGAGATCATCTGGTAGGCGGCTGCGGCCAGGCCCCCCAGCCCTATGGCGGCGAACATCAGCCCGAGCTGGCTTATGGTGGAGTAGGCGAGGACCCTTTTGATATCGTCGGCCGCCAGGGCGCAGGCCCCTCCGACCAGGGCGCTCAGCAGCCCCACTGCCAGGACGACGTCAACCAAGGACCCTGAGAGCTGAGGGAGGACGATGATGGGATACATCCTGAGCATGAGGAACACGCCGGCGTTCACCATGGTCGCGGCGTGTATGAGGGCCGAGACGGTCGTAGGACCCTCCATGGCGTCGGGGAGCCAGACGTGGAGCGGGACCTGGGCCGATTTCCCCATGGAGCCGATGAACATGAGCAGGCCGAGCGCGAAGATGGCGCCGGTCCCCAGCGAAGGTATGCCCCCGGGGCCGAGGATTGCAGCGAAGCTCGTGGTCCCGAAGGTGACTGCGACGAAGACCACGGCGATGAGCAGCGCCGAGTCCCCCAGCCGGGTCACGACGAAGGCCTTCATGCCCGCCCTCCTAGCGGCAGGCCGGTCGCTCCAGAAGGCGATGAGGAGCGCGGAGCAGACCCCCATCACCTCCCAGAAGAAGTAGAACTGGACCAGGTTCCCGGACATCACGAGCCCCATCATGGACCCTATGAACAGGAGGACCAGGGAGTAGTACCTGGCCAGCCCCGGTTCGTCCTTCATGTAACCTAGGGAGTAGACGACGACGAGGAAAGACACGAAAGAGACGAAGGCGGCCACGAGCACGGACAGCTGGTCGACCTGGACCTGCAGGGTCACGCCGAGAGGAGGGAACCAGGTGGTGAATCCTTCGGTGGCAGGCGGCCCCAGGCTGATGGCTGAGTAGAATGCGGCGGCCATGCTACCTCCGGAGAACGCGACGGCGAACCAACCCCCCGCCCTGCCGCTTCGCCTCGCCGCGATGGCGGCGAAGGGGACCCCGACGAGGGGGAGGAGCCACGACAGCCAGGCCGCGTAGATCAACGCCGGAGCCTCCTGATTTCATCGGGGTTCAGGGTGTGATACCTCCTGTAGACGACCACGACGATGGCAAGGCCGACTGCCTCCACCGAAGCCCCCACCAGGATAGAGAGAGCGACGAAGGTGTCGGAGACGAGCCTCGAGCCGAACCCCAGCCCGGAAGCGAACAGGGCGAGGTTCGCCCCGAAGACCGCCACCTGGAAGGACATGATGCTCTTCATCAGGTTCTTCGAGACGGCGGTGGACGCGATCCCGACGAACAGGAGGGCGGTCCCGGTGACGAGGAGGATCGCCTGGTCTGAAGCCATGGTCAGTCCTCTCCTCCGAGGAGGCTGATGACTGAGAGCATCGCCGCGCCGAACACGGTCACCAGGATGAGGAGGTCCCAGGGCCTCAGGGTCCAGAGGAATGCGAGGACGCCGAACGACGTGTCAGCCGTCTCCTGGCCCCCCGCCTGGCCGGAGAAGACCATGGCTGCGGCCAGGGCGCCGATCAGCGCGGCGAGAGGGACCGCGGCCAGGGCGAGCTTCCGCGCGCCGAGGTCGAGCTTCGACTCCCCCGTGATCAGCACGACGCTGAGCAGGAGCACGGAGATGGCGCCGGCGAAGGTGATCATCGTGAGGAGCCCTAGCAGCGCGTCGCCGTAGAAGGTGAAGGTGACGCCAAGGACCATGGAGGTGTAGAAGAGCGCGATGAGGGAGTTGGAGACCTTGCGCGAAGCGAGCGCCGCGGCCACCGTCGCGAAGAGTCCCCCCGACAGGAGGAGGGGGACCAGCTCACTTGCCAACCTGCAACGCCTTCTTCATTATCAGCGACTTCTTGTCGAAGACAGCCAGCTCAAAGTCGTGGGTGAGGGTAAGGGCGCCGAACCTGCAGTCGTCCACGCACTGGCCGCACGATATGCAGGTGTAGAGGTCGAAGGAAGGCCTCTTCACCTCCACCTCGCGGCTCCCGATGGTCTTCTTCCCCACGGGGACCATGGTGATCACGCCGGCGGGGCAGACGACCTCGCAGACGCTGCACCCGGTGCACTTCACAGGGTCGACGTCCAGCCTCCCCCTGAACCTCTCAGCGACCACCTTCCTTCCGAAGGGGTACTGTTCGGTGACTGGGGGCTCGAGGGCGGTCTTGAACATCTCCCCCAGGGCGCCGCCGAGCTTCTTTCGTGGCATCATCTCACCTGAGGAGGATCACCAGGGCCAGCTGCGCGAGGCTCAGCGGGGTGACGACGGTCCAGAAAACCTTCGCCGCCTGGTCTATGCGGACACGCGCCAGCCCGGTCTTGATGGCGAAGATGAGGAAGCCGACCGCGAAGAGCTTCAGCAAGAAGTAGCAGACGTAGGCGAGCGCCTGGACGTCCGAGTCCGCGGTAAGCACTGGACCGCCTGCGCCCCCCAGGAAGAGTGTGACGGCGAGGGCCGAAAGGAAGACGTAGCTCAGGTTCTTTGTCAGCTTCACGTAGGCAAGGGCGTTCCCGGAGAACTCGGTCATCCATCCCCCCACGATCTCCGTCGACGCGCTGGGGATGTCGAAGGGGGGCTTCTCGAGCTCGGCGAGGGAAGCGAGGATGAAGACGGCGAAAGCCATCGGAGCGAGGAAGATGTACCAGAGAGGGGCCTGGGCTTGGGCGACCCCCTGCAGCGAGAGGCTCCCCGCCAGGACCGCGGGAGTCACCATGGAGATCAGCAGTGGGACTTCGTAGCTGGTGTACTGGACCACGAGCCTCCCCATGGCGATGGTCGCGTACCTCCCCGCCGAGGCGTACCCGAGGAGCCCCGCCATGAGGGTGGAGAAGCCGAGGACGAAGAACATGAAGAGGAGGTCGAGCGGGTGGTAGAGGACGGACTGGTAGCCGAGGACAGGGATGAACGCGATGCCGATGGCGGGGGCTGCGAAGTAGAGCGCGGGGCCCCACCGGAGGACGAAGGGGTCGGACTCGGAAGGGACTATCTCCTCCTTCGAGGCTAGCTTGAAGAAGTCGGCCACGGGCTGCAGGATTCCGAATGGGCCGGCGACGACAGGCCCGAGCCTCCCCTGCATCCTGGCTGCCGTCTTCCTTTCCAGCCATTCGAAGAGGAAGGCAAGCCAGACGAAGAACGTCAGTCCGGGGAACAGGAGGAGCTCTGCGAGCTGGACGGGGGTCAACCGCGCCTCCCCCGATAGTACTCTATGCCGTAGTCGCGAAGTTCTTCGCCACTGAGGGACCACTCCTTGGACTTGTCGACATCGAAGACGGAGACCCGGTCCATGCAGCCGAAGCAGGGGTCCATCCCGGTGAGGACCACCGGGACGTCTGCCAGGGTCTGGCCTTTGAGCATCTCCGTGGCGGTGAGGAGGTTGGCCATGGTCGGCGTCCGTATCTTCACCCTCTCCGGGACACTCCCCCCGGCGGACTTCACGAAGTAGAAGAGTTCCCCCCGGGGCGCCTCCACGTGGAAGGCCGCCTCCCCTTCGGGGACGGTCCTGGGGAACGGGACCTTGAATGGACCTGACGGGATCTTCTCCAGGGCCTCCTTGACCATCCTGCAGGAGTCGAGGACTTCGTTGAGCCTCAGCACGAGGAGAGATGCGATGTCCCCATCCTTCGAAGTCTGGACCTCGGGCCGGACCTCGTCATAGGCGGCGTAGGGATCCTCGGTCCTCACGTCCCTCCCGATGCCTGTGCAGCGGAGGAGCGGCCCCACGGGCGAGAGCTTCCTGGCCGTGTCCTGAGATATCCGCCCCACCCCCCTCGTCCTGACCGTCAGGGTCTGCTCCGACTGGACCAGGTCCTTGTAGTAGGCGACCCGCTTCTCGATGTAGCCGAGCTCGGCGGTCACCTTCGCACCGATGCCTTCCGGGAGGTCCTTCCTGACCCCGCCGAAGGTCGAGTATGACTTGTGCACCCTGTTGCCGGTGATCCCCTCTTCCAGGTCCAGGACGTGCTCTCTGTCCTTCCAGACCCACATGAACAGGGTGTCGAAGCCTGCCCAGTGTCCGACGAGCCCGAGCCAGAGCAGGTGGGAATGAATCCTCTCTAGCTCGGCGACCACTACCCGGATGTACCGGGCCCGGTCGGGGACCTCGAAGGGCGACATCGACTCCACCGCCTGGGTGAAGGAGATGCTGTGGGCAAAGCTGCAGATCCCGCAGATCCTCTCGAACAGGTAGATGTCCTTCACCCAGGTCCGCTCCTGGGCTGCCCGCTCGATGCCCCTGTGGACGTAGCCGATGCGTGGGACGACCTGGACGATCTTCTCGCCTTCGAGTATGAGCTTGAAGTATTCGGGTTCCTTCAGAGACGGGTGCACCGGCCCGAAGGGCATCATGCCCTCGGGGGAGTACTGCATGAGGCCGGCGCCTGTCTCCTTCCGGTCGCCCGCTGGGGCGTCACTCAAGCTTCATCATCCTCCTGATCTTTTCCGGGTCGGCCTCCTTTCTCATCGGCGGGGGCGCCTCTGCCGGATAGTCGTCCGGGAGGAGGAGCCGCTTGCCTGCGTAGGGGTTTCCGTCGAAGGCTACTCCGAAGAGGTCCTGGATTTCGGCCTCGTAGAGAGTGGCGGCCGGCAGGGCGCCGGCTACCGACCGGATCCGGGGAGCGGTCTTGGGCACCGCCGTCTTCACGGTGACGAACCGCCTCCCCTCCCAGAAGTGATAGAGGATCCCGATCTGGTCGCCGAGGTCCACCCCGGTGATCGTGCTCAGGTGGTAGAGCCCCGGGAGGGACGCCACGCCCAGGCACGCCTCCTCGACCTTGCTAGGGTCCACGGTCAGGAGGGTGGTCCTTCGCTCGGGATGCAGGGCCCCGCCGAGCTTTGCGCTCAGCCGCTGGAGGGGGTCAGCCGACGTGCGCCTCACCTGCCATCACAGGGTCGGGGGTCCCTGTCACCAGCTTGAGAATGCCGAAGATGATTGCCTCAGGCCTGGGAGGGCACCCAGGGATGTAGAGGTCGACGGGGACGGCCGCGTCTATGCCATGGCCGACGTTGTAGCAGTCCTTCATGACCCCTCCGCCCAGGGCGCATGCCCCGATGGCCACCACGTGTCTGGGCTCGGGCATCTGCTCGTAGACGGTCTTGAGCCTGTCGCGCATCAGCGGGTTGAGGGTGCCGGTGACCAGCAGCACGTCGGCGTGCCTGGGGCTAGGCACAAGCTCGACCCCGAGCCTCTCGGCGTCGTACCTCGGCGTGAGGGCCGCGAGAATCTCGATGTCGCAGCCGTTGCATGAGGCTGCGTTGACGTGGAAGACCCAGATGGAGCGCTTCCTGGCCCACTGGGTCAGCCCGGACCTAAAACTTGCCACCCCCGGCAGTCAGGAACCAGACGACGCTGACGGTCATCACGCTCCCTCCCCCCAGGAGGAAGAGGAGCGGGTAGTAGGACGAAGCGGCTTCGAAGGAGCTGGCGAGGAGCAGCGCGAAGGTCTCCACAACAAGGAAGAGGGCCGCGAAGATGAAGAGGCTCGACTGGTAGACCCCCCTCGCGGGCACAGAGCCCTCCCCTCCGGTGAAGGGCTGGTACTTGGTCCCTGTCCCCTTCGTGCGCTTCCCCAGCCGGCCCACGAGGAGGAAGACCAGAATGTCCGCGGCCACGATGATGAGCGGACCCAGGAGGGAGTCGAAGAAGTCGGTCATCTCCTCGCCTCCGACCTTGCCACGAGGAACTCGACTATGGTCCCGGCCGCCGCTCGCGCCGTTTGGGAGATCCCCTCCTTCACCTCGAGGGACTCCGGCTGGACCCCGACTACGTAGAAGTCGTCGAGCCGTGCCGACAGGCCCGGTACCAGGTTCAGCGGGACGTTGTGGGTCGCGAAGAATCCGTGCCTGGATTCGCCTAGCTTCCGGCAGACTATGGTCCCCGGGGGCCGGTCAACTTCCACGGCGTCGAAGAGGATGACCCTTTGGGCGGTCGACGCGAGCTTCGACAGCAGCCTCTCGGGCATCTGCGCAGTCGGATGGACCTTCAGCCCTCCGGCTCCACGGAGCTTCCTACGGAGGCTCGACGCTATCTCGATGCCTACCCCGTCGTCCCCTCTGATGGAGTTCCCGACCCCGACCAGGTCGATGGTCCCGCTGAACTCGAGGGCAACGTCGAGCTTGCTGCGCCAGTCGCCGCCGAGCTTTTGTTCGCTCATTCTACCCGGATCAACCGAGCTCCCAGTCCGGCCGAGACCCTGAGGGACGACCCGCACTTTGGGCAGGCGAAGGCCGGGTCCACCGCGTGGAGGTGGCGACTCAGCTGGAGTCTCCCGTGGAAGCCGCACTTCGGGCACTCCACGGCCCCCTTCGCGAACTTGACCTTCAGCTTCGAGCCTTCCGCCCTGGTCCCCTTCGACAGGAGTTCGTAGGCCGAAGTCAGCGATTCTCTCGTGAGGCCGAGCATCTCCCCCACCTCCACGGTGACGGCGGACGGCTTCCCCGTCCTGCCGATATCTTCCAGCACCGACTGGAGGATCCTGTCGGCGTAGACGTACTCGTGCATCCGTCCAACCTTTCGCAGGCGCGATATTTACGCGCCTGAGCTTCTCCTCCATGCCCCAACGAAGCTTCGCGGGCTTCGGGCGCCAGATAAAGGTCGAGACGTTTCCTATGGGTGAGAATGTGAGACCTAGGCCGCCAGCCCGGTCAGGAAGTCTTTGTTGGCGTCCACCACTGTTCCGACCACACCGTCCCAGCCCTTCCGGTCTGTCTTGGTCTTCGACAGGAGATTCCCTATGACCGCGAACAGGTCGTCGAGGGAAGCGGCAGCGACGCCGACCCTGTCGACCGTGTCCACCAGGGCGGGGTCCCTCAGGTTCAGCGCGTACCCGTTCTTCTGGAGGAAGGCCACTCCGGACACCAGGGCGGTCCGCTTGTTGCCCGCGTGGAAGTACTGGCCGCTGGCGATCTTGAAGACGAGCAGCGACGCCTTCTCCGGGATCGCTTCGTCCGGGGAGACGTTGTCGGCCCTGGCTTCGACCTCCTTGACCAGGGATGAAAGCTTCTTCCCGTCGGCTTCGGAATAGGAGTGGGTTTCGCCTGTAAGCGCGACGACCGCCTTGTTAACGGCGACGAGGTCGTCGAGGCCCATGTGGTGGATGGTCTTCTTGCCCACGGCCGTCAGACTATGCGCTCAGATATAACCGAATGACCGAATCCGCTCCGGAAGTGGAGACAAGAAGTGCTCTATCGAGATGGGGCCGTCGGGATTTGAACCCGAGATCGCCAGCGCCCCAGGCTCACCGTGAGTTTGCTCACACTGGTATGCTGGACCAAGCTACACTACGGCCCCGCTGGGTCGGGCCGAAGCCAGAGTCGGTTTAAAGGTTAGGCGAGGCCGGAGTGCGTCAACCGCGCGCCAGCTTCAGGTTCTCGAGTATCTTCGAGTACGAGTAGTCGGTCAGGTCCTTCTTGTAGTCCGCCAGGAGCCCCTTCAGCTTCTCCGTGTCTCTGATGCCCAGGGCCCTCCGAAGCGCGGGGGACAGGGCGCCCCCGATGAACAGGTACTGGGTCGCGGCTGTCACGTTCCTGGGCTTCCTGCCTCTGCTCGCGGACTCGAAGTCGATGATCCGAGGCTCACCCCCGGACACCACGGCGTGCTTCCGAAGGTCGCTCAGCTGCCCATGGTCAATCCCCATGATGTCCAGAGTCCGGCACTGGTTGAGCAGCGAGTGGACCAGCGCCTTCACCGTGGCCCTCTTCCCCTCCCCCTTGAGCTCCCTCAGCCAAATGATGAGCTCCTCCGAGTCGAGCAGCTCCATCAGGATCATGTCGCGGCTGTGCGCGAAGACCTTCGGGCCTACCCCCACCCTGTTGGCCATGGCCGCCAGGCTGACCTCGTCTTCCATGTCCGGGCGGTTGGCGTCGGTCCTTCTGATCTTGAGCGCGAAGAGCCTGCCCCCTGAACTCGCTTTCACCACGATTCCCACCGTCCCAAGCCCGAGGATCCCCAGCCTGCCGACCTTCGACGGGCCCTCGAAGACGAGCTCGTCCACCTTCAGCGCCCTTAGCTGCCTTATCCGAGCCTTCGCGTCCTTGAGAGAGACCCGCGGGTAGGTGAGCACCCGGATGTACGGCGTCTTGGTCAGTAGGCCGAGGCTAGCTCGTTCCGATGGCATCGGTCGTGATTTCCCTGATCCCATCCTTCAACCAACCGGCGGAGGAGGCGGCCCGGACGAGTGAACTGCCGGAGAGCACCCTTGCTCCCTTCTTCATCCCTGCCTCGAGCTCTTTGGAGGCACCCACAGGGCCCGCCCTGCCCTTGACGAGGTCTGAAATCGTCCGAGACAGCTCGACGTACCTGCGCGGGACTAGGATTCGGACCCTGGCGTCGTCATCAACCCAGACAAGCTTCGACCCCTTCGAGTTGGCGGCGAGGAAGGAGTCAAGGTCCTTCCGCCGGTCGACCGTGGGGCCTACCCGCTGCTCCTTTGAGGGGAGGGTCGTTGACTCGGGGATCAGAAGTATGGCGCTAGAAGTCCGGTTGTCCGAGGCGGCAATCGACCTGGCAATCACGAAGCCCCGGAGCTCGAGGTTCCTTACAATGTGCCTCGTGGTCCTCCTCAGCTCCCCCCAGAGGGTGTCTTCGCTCAGCTCCTTGTGGGAGAAGACCACGGCCAGCACATCTCTTCGGACCGATGGGCGCTCCTTACCTGACATCCTGTGAAAGTAGGCCAGGCTCGGGGTGCTTAGAAACTCTCTGGACGCGAGCACCATGCGCCCGAGGCTTTCGCCGGAGACAGCTGTGCCCAGGTCCCTCCTTACGTCCACGGGGTCCGGGAGGGAGAACGCCCTGCCTACCGCCGGGGGAGTGTAGGCGGCGAACCAATCGAGCACCTCCTTGAAACCGCCCAGTCTCGCGACGAGGACCTCGGCCACGTAGCCGCTGAACCCTCTCCTCTGGATCTCGGCTCCGTACACTCCGACCCCGTCCATGAAGGATTTCAGCAGGCGGATTTCGGTCTTCTTTCCCTCGGGGAGCTTGCTGACAAGTTCGACGTGGAAGGGGGAGCGGTCGGCTGCGCTCTTCCATT
>JAGWHE010000026.1 GCA_028866945.1 Nitrososphaerota archaeon | reverse complement strand
AGGAAGAGAAGGGTTGCGCCTGCGATTAGGGCATATCGTGTAAGTTTTTTGGTCTGAACCAACTTTTCTCAACTCCCCGGAGGATTTGAAAAGTAGGTAATCATTTTTCGAGGCGGAACCAGACCATTTAGGCGATGAGGAGGTGCAGAAGGCCCGCCTTGGCGTGGATGGGGTCGGAAACTGGCCGAAAAATCCCGAACCACTCAATCTATGCCGGGTCTTGGGTCTTGGACCTGAAGGGGCCTGAGCAGAACCTCAGCCCACTGCCTTCTTTACGAGCGCCGCCACCCTCGCCTCTTCGGCAGAGGTGAGGTCCGTCAGCGCGAAGGAAGTTGGCCACATCCGGCCCTCGTCGAGCCGCGCCTTGTCGTTGAAGCCGAGGGTCGAATACCTCGCCTTGAACTTGTGAGCGGGCTGGAAGAAGCAGACGACGTTGTCGTCTTTGGAGTATGCCGGCATGCCGTACCACAGCCTCGGCGCGAGGCCAGGTGCGCTCGCCCTCACTAACGCGTGGACCCGTTCCGCCAACGCACGGTCAGGCTGGGGCATCCCTGCGATCTTCGCGAGCACGGCGCTCTCACCTTCCCCCGCACCCGAATTCAGCTCCCTTACGCGTTCCTTCATCGCTGCGCGCTCTTCGTCGGTGAACCCCGCGGCCCTCTTGCTCTTCGAAGGAGGCTTTCGCGCGGATTTGCTCATCACCTAGCGCCCGCAGCCCTCGCACTTGAAGGTTTAGCCCGGCATGGCCTCGCCCAGCCAAGGAATACTTCGTACCCTCGCGGTACGCCCAAGGTCCACGGCGCTCCCCGAGGTCCGGGCGCCACTCACTGTCCGAGTGTACCTGCATCACGCAGTGATGATCAGGTTAGACACCAGAAGGACCATCAGCACGAGATACCCGACCGCCAGCCACCCTCCGTTCGCTTCCCGCGCTTCGCGCCTCGACCTGTAGATGTAGGAAATCATGGCAAAGGCGAGGAGGTCGAGGCTCAGGTAGAGCGCGAAGGTGTCCGTCGCGACCTGTGTCACGGGGTTGAGGAGCCACAGCACAACAAGCGTCGCGACCTGCAGCGCAACCAGGAAGATGACCTGCAACGACATCAGGGTCGCCCGCATCTCACTCCCTCCAGCCGAGCTCCAGGGCCTTCACGCACCTCTTGATCGTTCCGGTCCTCAGGTCGAGCCGGTAGACCAGGAACACGCTTCCGACAAGGTCGAGGGCGAGCAAAGCCGACGACACGGCCACCGTCGCCAGCGAGCCGAAGGAGTAGTCCCCGATGGCCACCCCGACTGCCCCGTTCACGAGCATGCCTATCGAGAAGGCGCCGAAGGCGACCAGCCCTGTGAAGGCCAGCCCGCTCCTGAGCTCCGAGTGCGGGATCTCCTTCTGCGGGGCAGTGGACAGCCTCCCCTTCGCCCCCCTGTACATCACTCCGTAGATGAGCGCAGACCCTGCCACGATCAGGAGGGCAGTCCCGCCGATGACGAGGGCTGCCTGCTCGGCAGGGATCGTCTGACCCGGAGTGACCAGCCCCCAGTACGAGAGCACCGCCAGCTCCCCGACGAGCAGAAGGCCGAGGGTGGTGTAGAGGGGCCTCCGCGAGACGCGCCTCTCGCGCCCCCTGTCGATGAATGGGAGGAGGACCAGGGCCACGAAGATCAGCGTGATGAGGGTCAGCGCGATCGGAAGGCCGAACTGCTTGAGCGGGCCGTTCGCCTCGAAGAACGACATCTTCAGCACCTGGTATATCCAGAGGAAGTACCAGTCAGGCTGGGGGACGTACTGGGACGCCGCGGCGGCGGAGTACTCCGGAGGGAGGTTGAGGGGGAAGACCGCGGAGATCAGGAGCATCCCAGCGCCGAACAGGAGGGAGAGCTCGAAGAGGTACATGGTCACGTCCGGGAAGATGGGCGAGGCCCTGGGCTTTGCCTCGGTCGGCTTGCCCCCGGTCGGGTCGGCCACCCCGTGGGACTCGAGCATGTACATCTTCACCACGAGAAGAATCAGCAGCACGGCCGGGAGGATCACGACGTGGAGGTCGAAGAACCTGAGAATCTCAGCCGAGTCCCCTCCTCCCCCAACAATCAGAAAGGTCAGGAGGGCGGAGACGGGCTGCGGAAGCGCGCTGACCATCCCGACGCCGACGTCTGTCGCGGACTTCGAGACGACGGTCCAGGGAAGGAGGTAGCCGGTGAACCCGAACCCCAGGGTTACGAACCCCATCAGCATCCCAACCACCCACATGACTTCTCTCGGCTTCTTGTGCACCGAGACGAAGTATCCCCTCATCATGTGCATGAAGGCGAGCATAATCATGGCGTAGGCGGTGTAGAGATGGATCGTCTCCAGGAACCGCCCGTTGTAGACGTTCTGGAAGATGTAGAGGGTCGACGAGTAGGCCTGGGTCGGGCTGGGGACGTAGTAGAGCATCATTATCATCCCGGTGACCCCCTGAATCACGAAGGCAACCACGGCCAGGGCGCCGAGCCAGTAGAACGGGTTCAGGGCGTACCTGGGGACCGGGCGGAGCATGGGGTAGCTCAGGCCCAGCCTCGAGTCGATCCACCCAGCCAGCCGCTGAAGCGCCCCTTCCCTCTCTCCCACTCGTTCTCACCTAGGTGGACGTCACCAGGCTGCCGCCCTGGAGGTCGTTGCTGACGTCGCTCGAGCCGGTGCCGTGGCCGAAGACCGCCGGAGGCCCCATGCCGACTGCGTAGATGTTACCTGAACCGTCGACGTCCAACTGGACCTGAGGCTGAGGCCTCGGCGAGGGCCCTCCGATGACCTTCGCCCCCTGCGAGAGGTCGTAGACGCTGCCGTGGCAGGGGCAGTAGCCAGCGGGCTGGGCTGCGACGTAGGAGGGGTTGACCGAAGGGGAAGCCCCTGGAGCCACGTATCCCCAGATGCACCCCAGATGCTGGCAGATCTGACTGAAGGCGACGATGTCCCCGTCGGGCCCGACTCCTCCGGACGCCTTCTGCCCGAGCTTCACGAGGATGTTGGGCTCGTTGTCGAGCGGATAGTTGAATATCACGACCTTCCCGGTGGACAGCTCGCCCAGGCTCGATACCTTCACCCTTGGAAAGCCGGTCTGCGTCGGGCCCGGGACAGAGGGGATGACCACCGACTTCATGACCGAGGCGATCCCGGCGACGGCGAGCACCCCCGAGATGGCTGCCGCGGTCTTCAGGAAATCACGGCGGGATTCGTCCTTGTCTTCCCCTGCCGGGCCCTCGCCCCCCGCCGATGTCAAGCACCTACCCCCTCCAACAGGGATGGGGGCGTCAGTTTATCAGCTCGCCACCAGATTGCCGGTCATCCAGCCAGGGGTCTCCATCGCCCCCAGCGTGCCGTTGGGGCCGAACCCGCAGGTCGTTTCGCAGTACCAGAAGTAGGTGCCGGCCTTGGTGATGGTGAAGTAGGCTACGACCGTCGATGACACCGGGACTGGGATGTTCAGGTTCAGGGCGGGGATGGTGAAGGTGTGGGAGACGTTGTCGGCGGGGATTGATGTGACCTTCTCTCCGCCAGTGGGGACTACCCCGGACGCCCCCTGGCTGGCGTTGATGTTGGCGTTGGAGGCGACGAACACGCTCCCGCCCATCGTCCCAGAGACCAGGTTGTCGTTGGGGACGGCAAGGGAAGCAGCGCCGTCGTCGTAGTTCACTATCACGAGTTCAATCAGGCGGTTGGCCGGGAGGGTGAGGTTTGCGGTCGACTCCAGCCCGTTCGGCCCGAGGAGGAAGAAGCCCGGCTGGTCCCCCACGGTCGAGTTGAATATGCTCCCGGTCGCTATGACCAGGTTGACCACGTACGGCGAAGCCGACGACGAGTTGGTCGTGGTGGTCACGACTGTAGTGGTGACGGTCTTCACTCCGGCGCCTCCTACGGCAACCGCGCCTCCGTAGCCGGCGAGGATCAGTGCGACGGCGAGGACGGCGACGATGAGGCCCCCCGTTAGGGTGGTCTTCGAACTCAAGCGCCTAAAACTGCGCCGAGCAGCGGATATAAGCCGGACTGACGATTCTCATTTGTGATAACGAGTCCAGGTCCGAGATCGTCTTAACGGAATATGCTTAAACGACAACCCGTGCAGTTGGGCCCCGTGCGTGCGTCTCACATCGACGAGCGCGGCATCGTCGCCCGTTTCGAGGCAAAGACGCGAAAGTCGGCTGAGCTCTACAGGAGGGCGCTCGAAGTCACGCCGGGCGGCGTCATGGCGGGGATCAAGCACTTCGAGCCTTATCCTCTGTTCATGAAGAAGGCGGATGGGTCGCATCTCTGGGACTTGGACGGGAACGAGTACGTCGACTACCTGCTCAGCTATGGCGCCATCATACTCGGGCACGGCAACAGGGTCGTGAAGGAGTCGGTGGAGTCCGTCCTCGACACCTACGGGACCACTGTCATGGGGACGCCAACGGAGCTCGAGTCGGACTACGGCGTGGTCCTCAGGGACATGTACCGCCCTGACGGGATGATCAGGTTCACGAACTCCGGGCTGGAGGCGACCCTGCTCGCGGTCAGGCTCGCGAAAGGGCACACCGGGCGGAGGAAGGTCGCGAAGTTCGAGGGGCACTACCACGGAGCCGTCGACCACTTTCTCTTCAGCTACACCCCCGACGTCGAGAAGGCCGGGAGCCAGGAGTCCCCGACCCCGGTAGGCGACAGCGTCGACGTGGACGGCGGCTTGCTGTCGGAGTCGGTCGCGCTCCCCTTCAACAACTGGAAGGCGACCGAGAGGATCATCGAAGCCAACTCGAAGGAGCTCGCCTGCGTCATGATGGAGCCCTTCGAGGAAGGGGTGATCCCCGGGGACCATGAGTTCATGCGCAACCTCCGGAGCCTGACGAGCGACCACGGTATCCCCCTCGTCTTCGACGAGGTGAAGACTGGGTTCAGGGTTCGGCCGGGAGGCGCGTCCGAGTACTACTCAGTCACCCCGGACCTGACCTGCCTCGGGAAGATAATCGGCGGCGGGCTCCCCATCGGGGCCGTAGTGGGCGAGGCCGAGATGATGAAGCAGCTCGACCCAAGGAAGGGCAACAGGAGGAAGGTCTTTCATTCCGGGACGTTCAACGGGAACCCCCTATCGCTCTCGGTGGGCATGGCCACGGTCAGGGAGTTGACCCGCAAGGGGCGCTTCGAGGGTCTGCTCCGGAAGACCGAGTCGCTGAAGCAGATGGTGGCCGGGGAGCTCACGAGCCACTCGCTCCCGCACGACATCGAAGGGGAGGGCGCCATGTTCAACATCTATCTGACCGACAAGAAGGTGAGGAACTATCGCGACGCAAAAGCGTCGGACCTGAGGCTCCGCAGGCTCATCGACATGGGCCTGCTCGCGAGCGGCGTCTACCTGAAGCCGGAGAACAGGTACTGCCTCTCCCTCGCGCACTCCAACGACGACATCAGACAGACAGGGGAGAAGTTCGGCGGAGCACTTGACGCGCTTGCTTCCTGATCGCAAAGACCTTCGCTGGGAATTTTTCCAGGCCGTATGAATTTCGAGCCGACGAACAGATATTAACGTGCCAGAAACTCGACTGGCATCGGATGAAGTTTCTTTTCGTGACAAACGAAAGCCTGTCGGCTGACCTCGCGTGGCAGCTCAAGAAGGAGGGGCAGGACGTGAAGATGTACTGTCACAGCCAGGGCGAGAAGGACGTCGGCCTTGGGTTCTTCGAGAAGGTCGAGGAGTGGGAGCCCCACAAGGAGTGGGCAGACGTGATAATCTTCGACGACATCGGGTTCGGGAACAAGGCTGAGCAGCTCCGCAGCGAGGGGAAGTTCGTCATGGGCGGGAGCCCCTACACCGACAAGCTCGAGCTGGACAGGGAATACGGGCAGTCAGAGCTCAAGGCGGCAGGGGTCGACGTGCTGCCGAGCTGGGACTTCACCTCCTTCGACGAGGCAATCGAATTCGTCAGGAAGAACCCCGACCGCTACGTCCTGAAGCCCAGCGGGAAGGCCCAGAGCGAAAAGGAGCTCCTCTTCGTAGGACAGGAGGCGGACGGCAAGGACATCCTGCAGATCCTCGAGCACTACAAGGTGAACTGGGCGAAGAAGATCAAAGAGTTCCAGATGCAGAAGTTCGCCGAGGGGGTAGAAGTGGCCGTGGGCGCCTTCTTCAACGGAAAGGAGTTCGTAATGCCTGTCTGCGTCAATTTCGAGCACAAGAGGCTCTTTCCTGGCGAATTGGGCCCCAGTACGGGCGAGATGGGCACCGCCATGTTCTACACGAAGGGGAGCCCGGTGTTCGAAAGGACCCTGCTGAAGATGAAGGACAGGCTGGTCGCGAGCAAGTACGTCGGGTACATCGACATCAACTGCATAGCCAACAGCAAGGGGATATGGCCCCTCGAGTTCACCTCGAGATTCGGCTACCCCACGATAAGCATCCAGATGGAGGGGATCACGAGCGAGTGGGGGCCGTTCCTGTCGGACCTGGCCCACGGCAACGACGCGCAGCTCAAGACGAAGAAGGGGTACCAGATCGGGGTCGTCGTCGCGATCCCGCCCTGGCCCTTCGAGGACGAGAAGGCGTTCCGCCGCTACTCGGAGGGGGCGACCATCCTGTTCAAGCGCCAGGCCTTGGACGGAATCCACATCGGAGAGGTGAAGCAGGAGGACGGTGACTGGCACATCGCGGGCAACTCCGGGTACGCGCTGGTGGTGACAGGCTCGGGCGCGACCATGTCCGACGCCATCGAAAGGTCCTACCAGAACGTGAGGAACGTCATGATACCGAACATGTTCTACCGCAGCGACATCGGGCAGCGCTGGACCCACGACAGCGACATGCTCATCAGCTGGGGATACATCTAGCCCTGCGGGGTCGAGGACACGTCCCACTGACCCTTCTTTCGCCCGGCGACGATGAAGGCAAGGACAAGCAAGATCAGTATGATCTCTAGCCCGGACCCCACCAGTATCGTGACAGCAGCCGCTGTGAGTCCGCCGTTGACTAGCGCGAAGTGGGCGGGCTGGGAGACCGTGGCCCCGAAGGCTGCGACCGCGAGGACCAACCCCAGGTAGTACGAGGCCCTCGGCCTTACGAACGTCAGGACGCTGTCCACCACGAAGAGGACCCATCCGATCGCCACGGTGTAGAATATCGGCTGCGGGAGGACCGGGTAGACCTCATACAGGAAGGGCACCCCGAATATGGTGGCGAGAAGGATCACGGCCTGGATCCCCTGTTCGAGTCGGCCCATCACGCATCCGGTCCCGGCCTCGATATTTCAACGCTGCCGTCTCCGGAAGTCTTTATGAGCAGTGGGGAGCGAACCGCCACGATGGACGTGGCTGGCCGCCTATCCTTCAAGCTCCCCGAGTCCCGGCCGAGGTACGCGCCGCCACTGGAATTCCGCACCATCCATACGAAAATCGAGCTCAAGATAGACTTCGCCAGGAAGAGGATCGGCGGCTCGTGCACCCTCGAGATCGAGCCCGTGAGGAAGGGGCTGGAGACCGCCCGGTTCGATGCATGCGGCCTCGACATCTCGGGCGTCAAGGTCGACGGGTCGGACGCCCAGTTCGATTACGACGGCGACGAGCTGTCAGTGAAGATCGGGCCGGCCGGAGCGCGCCGCACTGTCAGGGTCGAGTACGCCGCGTCACCGAAGATGGGCGTGTACTTCCCGTCCCCCGACGCGGAGCACCCGGAGAAGGAGGTCCAGGCCTGGACCCACACCGAGGCGGAGGAGTCGAAGTACTGGTTCCCATGCCACGACCACCCTTCGGACAAGTCGAGCAGCGAGCTGATCCTCACCGTCCCCAAGG
Organism: Nitrososphaerota archaeon; assembly: GCA_028866945.1. Classification (GTDB taxonomy): domain Archaea; phylum Thermoproteota; class Nitrososphaeria; order Nitrososphaerales; family Gagatemarchaeaceae; genus UBA183. Next base: position 9,324 of record JAGWHE010000026.1, on the reverse strand, counting down.
AGTTCAGGGTGATCTCCAACGGCAAGCTCCTCTCCAACGTGACCGACGGAGACACGTCCACGTTCCACTGGAAGGAGGACGTCCCTCATTCCTGCTATCTCACGTCCTTCGTGGCCGGGAAGTTCGGGGTGGTCACGCAGGAGTCTCGGGGGGTGAAGCTGAACTACAACTTCCCGGAGTACAAGAGGGACGACGTGCTCAGGTACTTCGGCGAGACGCCGAAGATGATCGAGGTCTTCGAGGACCTCACCGGGGTCAAGTACCCGTACCTGAAGTACGACCAGACGACGGTGGAAGACTTCGTGGCGGGAGGCGAAGAGAACCTCAACGCCACCACCCTGGCCACGAACTACTACCCCGACGCCGCGTCTGAGGACGACTTCTCGACGTCGTACGGCTCGCCGACCCAGAGGCCAGTGGACCTGGTGTCCCACGAGTTGGCGCACCAGTGGTTCGGGGATTTGGTCACCTGCGCAGACTGGCCGCACGCGTGGCTGAACGAAGGGTTCGCATCCTACTTCCAGGAGCTGTACCTCGAGAATACCCGGGGGGTGGACGAGGCGATCTGGCACCTCGACACCAGGGCCGAGGACTACTTCGACGAAGCGGAGAAGGAGTACCGCAGGCCTATAGTCGAGAGGGAGTACGTCTGGCCCGACGACCTGTTCGACGCCCACCTCTACCCCAAGGGGGCGGCGATGCTGCACCAGCTCAGGTTCCTGATGGGGGACGAGGCATTCTTCGCGGGGATTTCGCGGTACCTGAAGGCCCACGCACGGTCTGTGGCCGACACGCATGACTTTCGCAAGTCGATGGAGGCTGCGAGCGGGATGCAGCTCGAGGAGTTCTTCGAGCAGTCGTTCTTCAGGCCCGGGCACCCTGAATTCGAGGTGAGCTACGCCTGGGACGGCTCGCAGGGACTGGCCGTCGTCAGGGTCAGGCAGACCCAGGGCACGGCGGACGGGACGCCGGTCTACAAGCTCCCGTGCGAGATCGTGTTCTACGCCGGCGGCAAGCGGACCGCAAGGAGGGTCACCATCGAAGGCGCAGACCAGACCTTCTCGTTCTCGCTCCCCGAGAGGCCCACCATAGTCGAGTTCGACCCGAGGCGTTGGCTCCTCCGGAGGACGAAGTTCGAGAAGAGCGTCTCACTCCTGCTCAACCAGCTCGCGGGGAGCGTGGACGCCTACAGCAGGGCGGAGGCCGCGAAGGAGCTGGGGAAGCTGAAGTCGGAGGGGGCCATCGAAGGGCTGGCGAAGGCCGCGGCGAAGGAGCAGTACTGGCACGTCCGGGCCTGCGCGTTCAAGGCGCTCGGTGAGATCGGGACGGACGCAGCGCTCGGGTCGCTCGTCGGAGCGGGGGTCCCAGCGGACAGTCGTGCAAGGCGCGGCATGGCGGCCGGGCTGGGAGGGTTCAAGGACAAGAGGGCGGTGGAGATGCTCCTGAAGATCCTGGAATCGGACAAGAGCCCCTTCGTAAGGTGCGAGGCAGCCCTGAGCCTTGCGAAGGCGTCTCCCGAGGGCGCCCTCCCGCACCTGAAGGCTGCCATGAAGGTGCACACCGTGAACGAGACCCTCGCAGAGGCCTGCCTCACGGCCATGGGGAAGCTGAAGGGCGCCGAGGTCGACGGCATCGTGGCCGCGTCGCTGCGATATGGGAGGCCGACCAGGGAGCGGGTCGGGGCGCTGAAGGCGATAAAGGAAAGAGGGAAGATTCTGGACGAAGAGGTCCCTCTCCTGAGGGACATCCTACTCCACGACAAGGAGTTCAGGGTCAGGCAGTTCCTGGTGAACAGCGTGCTGAGGCCGCTTCAGGACATGCGGTTCCTGGCGGCCCTGAAGGAGGCTTCGCGGTCGGACTCGCAGCTGTCTGTGAGGAGGAAGTCACTCCACCTCTACCACCAGCTTTCGTCGATGCAGGAGACAAACGAGGCGGTGGCTTCGCTCAGGGCGGAGGTGGAGAAGCTGAAGGAAGCGACCCGCGCACCGGCGCCGCCGGCCTAGGGGGAGCCCTTGCGGGGGCTGTCCCCGTGCGTCGACGTGACCCTGGACTGCCTCGAGGAGAGGAGCCTCTTCATCTTCGGGCCCATGACGTCGAACACCCTCGCGATGTTGTATCCGGTCTCGGTGAATGAGTGCCTGTCGCGCGGCGTGTAGATCTCGACCGAAACCTCGTACCTGGCGTGGGTCTTGGCAGCCTTCTTCGACTTCACGACTGCCCTGATCTCCTCGATGAACGGGTACACCTTGCAGAGCTCGCCAGAAAGCCTCTCGAACTTCGCCTGTGCCTCGGTCGCCTCCACGGGTTCCTCGGGGAGGCCGACTATGTAGTAGGGTGGTCGCTTCGACATTCCGTCAGTGGCCACCAAGGGTGCGTCTTATGGATTCTGCGGTCCTGCGGGACATGGCCATTATGGAGATCATGGGGTTCACGGCAGGGGTCGTAGGGAAGACGCAGGCGTCGCCGATGAAGAGGTTCTTGACGGTGTGCAACTCCCCGGTGGGGGAGGTGGGCCCCTTGGACGGGTCGGCGCTCATCCTGCACGAGCCCATGAGATGCGCGCTGTAGAGCATCATCCTGTTGTACTCGACCCCCTCCTTCCGCAGGGCGGCTCCGAATGAGTCGAGGTCTCCGCCGGTGAGCTTCGCGCCGTCTCCGGCGAACACCTGGGAGTTGTGGGTGGTCCAGACCCCCTTCGCGCCCGCGGCCGCGAGTATCCTGGCGGTCTCCTCCATCCCCCGGACCAGGGTCTCCCTGTCGGCCGGCCCCAGGTCGTAGGACACTTTGGCGAAGCCTTCCTTGTCGACGGTTACCCTCCCAGAGCTCCGCTCGCGGAGCAGGACGATGGACGCGGACGAGCGGTTGTAGTATCGCTGCGTGAAATCCTTGTGCTGCCTGCCGCTGGCCCACGGGATCGAGAGCGCGAACAGGCCCGGGTGGACAGGAGCGGCTTCTACCCAGAACCCGTGGTAGGTCCCATCCAGGTCTATGAACTTCCAGACAGCGACTGTCTGTGGGGGACCCTTCCAGGGCTCGATGGGCCTGTCGAAGATGCCCCCGACGGCGACGGTCGGGTCGAGGCGGAGGTACGCGCCGACGTTCCTGTCGCTCACCCCGGACCTGAGCAGGAGGGCGGGGGTCTCTATCCCTCCGCAGGCGACCACGACCACCCGGGATTTCACCTCGAGCCTGTGGCCTCCGTGCTCCGGGCCGACCCTGGCGACCACCCCCTTCGCCGCGCCTCCCTCTATGACCACATGCTCCACGCGCGCGTTGAATATGAGCTTCGCACCCCTCCGCTGCGCCCTGGGAAGGTAGGTCAGGGCCGTGGACTGCTTCGCCGAGTAGATGCAGCCGTAGGTGCAGAAGTCGCACCTCTGCTTGCACCCGACGGCGTTGCGGGAGATCGTGTGGAAGTCGGTGCCTTCGCTGTACCCGAGGGCCTTGCACCCGTCCCAGAGGACGGCGTTGTTACCGTTGCGCTGGCTCTCCTCCTCGTTGACCCCTATGGTCTTCCAGGCTTCGTCGAGGAACGCGGCGAACTCGGGGCCCGTGACCCCGGCGACGCCGAACTCAGACTCCCACTCAGAGAGGACCCTGGCGGGGGGCTTCAGGCAGGTGTTCCAGTTCACTGTGGTACCCCCTCCCGCACCCCGCCCGGCGAGGAGGACGAAGGATAGGTCGCTGGTAGCAGCGGTGCCGCTCTGCTGGAAGAGCTTCTGCATCATCGTCATCTCGTTCTGCTGGAAGGTCTCCGCGTTCTCGTAGGCTCCCTGCTCGAGGACAAGCACGTCGAAGCCGGAACTCGCGAGGTGGTCTGCGATCACGCTCCCCCCGGCCCCCGAGCCTGCGACCACGACGTCGACGGCGATCGTCAGGTCCGAGTCTACGGCCAGGGGCTTCAGGCGCAGCTCGTCAGGGACGGGGACGGGCGCATCGTGCGAAGCGCCAGGATAGCCTATGGCCTCCCAGTTGGGGTTCGACCCGTCAGGCCCCATGGAGGCGTAGGCGAGGAAGAGGGTGAGCCTCTTGAGCGCCTGGAACGCCGTGCGCTTCAGCGCCACCGGGCTGTCGCGCCAGGCTGCGAGATATCTTTCACGTCCCTCGGGGGTGAGCGAGGTGAACCTGACGGGCCGCCCTGTGAGGACCAGGTTGTACAGAGGGCTCTCCACCACGGAGAGGATCCGCCGGAAGTCCCTCGCGTTCGCCGGCTGCAGGGAATGCTCCACCGCGTCGGCGAGGAGGGCGTCGATCCCCAGGTCGCTGGCGCTCCTCCTGTAGAAGTCAGACCCGTCTGCGATCGCAGGGAAGATCGAGTCGCACAGGGCCGCCATGACCCGCCGCTCGGCCCCGCTGAGTTCCAACGTCACAGGCCACCTGCGCCCTCATATTTGTCTAGACCCCCAGAATCGCGCCGAGCTCTGAGAGCGCGGAGATGACGAAGTCTGCCCCCTCCGCCTTCAGCCTCTCGGCGGTGTAGTTCCCGGTGGCCACCGACACGACCCTTATGCCTGCTGCCCTGGCGGCGCGGATGTCGAGGGCGCTGTCCCCAACGTAGTAGATCTCCGCCTTGGAGAGCCCGAACCTCGCCGCCGCCATCTCCAATCCCTCCGGACTGGGCTTCATGATCTCCGTGTCGTCCCGAGTGAGGACGAACTCGAAGCAGTCCAGGAGCCCGGCGCGCCCGAGGGCTGCCCGGGCGGCCCTCTGCCCGCTGTTGGTGAGCACGGCGAGCCTCACCCCCTTCGAGCGGAGGGAGTCGAGGACACCGCGGACCCCCGGGAGGATCGAGGTGGTCTCGGAGCTAGCTGACTCGAAGCCGTCGAGGATTGAGAAGACCGACCTGCGCAGCGCAACATAGCCAGGGCCCCTCCCCGCCTCGGACTGCTCCCTCGCCGAGTCGAGTATCCTCTGGGTGGGCGTCGTGAGGTCGAGGGCACCGGTGTCGAGCCCCTGCCTCCCCAGCTCTTCGATCAGGGCCTTCCTGGTCCCGCGGACGTCGAAGCGGAAGGTGACGAGGGTGCCATCGATGTCGAAGATGACCCCGACGACCATGTCGGTCTAGATCTTCTTCTTCGAGAAAAGGATCAGTATCGCGAGCCCCACGAGCCCTATCGCCACGACCAGGATGGCAATGGCCGTAAAGGTTCCGGAGGGGTCCGCCTGAAGGACAGGCAGAGATGGGGCCAACCTTTCACGCACCACCCGGCCTTCGTATTTATTCGTTCTTGGAACCGTTAATTAGTTTGGAAGGGCTGCGCACTCCGTTGCCCCCATCCATCAGCTGCTTCGGCGGTGTGGGAGAGATAGGCGGGAACAAGTTCCTCCTGCAGGACAGGGACACCAGGGTCATCATCGACTTCGGCACGGGGTTCGGCGACGGCTCGGACTACTTCGACGCAGGAATACAGCCGCGGTCGGTGAACGGCGCCGGGGACCTCTTCGAGTTCGGGCTCCTCCCGGAGATACGCGGGCTCTACTCTGAGAAGGCGCTCCAGAACACCCGCCTGAAGTACGCGGACCCCGAGATAGACGCGATCGTGCTCAGCCATTACCACTCGGACCACACCGGGAGGATAGAGTTCACCGATCCCAAGATACCGGTCTACTGCGGCGAGACGACGTCGCTGATCCACGACGCATACAGCGAGTCGAGGTCGTCCCCCCTGGACGACCACCCGATCCGCAAGTTCAGGACAGGGGACAGGTTCAGGGTCGGGTCTGTGGAGTTCGTCCCTGTCCACGTGGACCACTCCATCCCGGGAGCCTACGGGTTCATCGTGCACACGAGCGAGGGGACGATGGCGTACACCGGAGACTTCCGGTTCCATGGCCCGGCGGGGTCGATGACCACGGACTTCGTCAGGGCGGCCAGGAAGGAGAGGCCGGAGCTGCTCCTCACCGAGGGGACGAGGGTCGGCCACGGCGACGGCAGGGCGAACATGACCGAGAAGGTGGTGCTGGAGGAGGCGCGCCGGGTGGTCAAAGGCACCCGGGCCCTGGTCTTCTCGTCTTTCCGCGGCAACGACGTCGACCGGGTCAACACCTTCTTCGACGCGTGCCAGAACTCTGGGAGGAGGCTCGTGGTCTCCATGAAGATGGCCATCCTGCTGGAGAAACTGAAGTCGGATCGGAGGCTGAAGGTGCCCAGGGTGGGGAAGGACGTGGACGTCTACGTGAAGAGGAAGAGGACCGGTAGCTTGGACGACTCGGACTACTTCCAGTGGGAGAGGCGTTTCCTGGACCTGGGGGTGAGCGCGGCCGACGTGAAGCGGAGGCAGAAGGAGACATTCCTCCACCTGGAAGCCTGGGACTTCCCTGAGCTGATCGACATCCGGCCGGGGAGCGGGGGGACTTACATCCACTCGGCGACGGAGGCCTTCAACGAGGAAGGGGAGAGGGAGGAGTCGGTCATCAAGAACTGGGTCGACCACGTGGGGTTCAGGTACGCGCAGCTTCACGCTTCGGGGCATGCGCCCTCGGCGGAGGTGGGCGCCCTGGTCGGGCAGGTGGGCGCCAAGAAGGTGGTGCCGATCCACACCGAGCACCCTGACCTGTTCGCCTCATACAGGAAGCGTGGGGGGTGGAGGCTTCAGATACCGAAGAAGCGGGTCCCCATCTCCATTTCCGGCTGAAAACGGTCGGGCGAAGTCAGGTTTACAAGCCCCGTCCTCGGGGCTTCATCGACCATGGGGACCCAGCAGGCGAGGGACCTCGCGGAAGCCGCTGTGGCGAAGGCACGGAGCGCGGGCGCGTCCTACGCCGAGGCGAGGGTGCAGACGACCTGGGAGAGGGAGTTCGGGCTCAAGAACGGTGAGCCGCAGCCGTCGTTCTTCGCGGAGGGGTTCGGGGTCGGGATCAGGGTCATCGCCAACGGGGCGCTCGGGTTCGCGGCCACAAACGACATGAACCGGGCCTCGGTGAACGAGGTGGCGCTGAAGGCGGTCAAGCTCGCGAAGGCCTCTAAGAGTGTGCTGAAGCAGCCGGTGTTGCTCGACTCCTCGAAGGCGGCCAGGACCAGATGGGCCGCCCCGGAGAAGAAGCGGATCGAGGGCGCAGACGCGGCGTGGCTGCGGAATATCCTGGTGGACATGGAAGGGAGGATCGCGGACGGGAAGGCCGGGGTCAAGATCCCGGGGAGGCTTCTGTACATGGCAGCCGAGCTGCAGGAGAGGTACTATGTCAACAGCGACGGGGCCAGGGTCGTCGGGAGGGTCCCGCGGGTGTTCTTCTTCGGGTCCCTGACCGCCATGGACGGGGGCGCCACGGCCCAGCGGTTCATCCAGCAGGGGGAGACAGGGGGGCTCGAGGTCGTGAAGCGGATAGGGCTGGTCGAGAAGGTGGAGGAGGAGGCCAAGGTCATGGGGAAGGTCCTGAAGACGGCGGCGAAGCCTCCGTCGGACACGCTGGACGTAGTCCTGGGGCCGGAACTGTCAGGCATCGCGGCCCACGAGTCGGTGGGTCACCCACAGGAGGCGGACAGGGTGCTGGGCCGGGAAGGCGCCCAGGCGGGGGAGTCTTACCTCAAGGCTGACAGCCTGGGGAGGAAGGTGGGGAGCGACCAGGCGAACGTCAGCGACGACCCGACGCTGCTACACTCGAACGGCTACGTGCCCGTTGACGACGAAGGGGTGGTCGCGAAGAAGAGGTTCCTCATCAAGGACGGCGTGATAAACGAGTTCCTCCAGAACAGGACCACGGCCGGGGAGTTCGGCCTAAAGAGCAACGGGGCCGCGAGGAGCGTGTCTTTCGACAGGGAGCCGATAATCCGCATGTCGAACACCTTCGTCGAGCCCGGCGACTACACCACCGAGGAGATATTCAAGGAGGTCAGGCACGGGGTATTCTTCAAGACGTTCACCGAGTGGAACATCGACGACAAGAGGCTCAATCAGAGGTACGTCGCCCTCGAGGCCTACGCCATCGAGCAGGGGGAGCTGAAGGGGTTGGTGAAAGCCCCGGTGCTCGAGGTCACAACCCCCAAGCTCTGGGGGAGCGTGAAGGCGAGGAGCAGGCACATGGAGTTCGAGGCCGCGACCTGCGGCAAGGGAGACCCGATGCAGGGGGCGCCGGTGTGGACTGGGGGCCCAGAGACGTTGCTGGGCGGGATCAGGCTGGGGGCGAGATAGGATGGACCTGGACGAGCTGAACCAGCTGGCCGTCTCAGCCGCCAAGGCCCTCAAGGCCGACGATGCGATAGCGCTTAGCGCGAGGAGCGCGGACAGCATGATCAGGTTCGCGAACAACTCCGTGACGGTAGTGAACAGGGTCGAGGAGGCGGAGCTGACCGTCTACCTTGCCAAGAACAAGCGGAGGGCGATCGCGTCGACCTCGAACCTCTCCGCGCCTGCCGTAAAGAAGTTCGTGAAGGACCTCTTCGCTTCGATGAAAGGGCTCCCCGAGTCCGAGTACGTCCCCCTCCCCGACAAGGCAGCGAAATACACCCAGGGCCGCTCCGGATACGACAGGAAGCTCGAGGACCTGGACGCTGAGCTCCCGGGGCTCGCGAAGGAGGCCATCGACTCCGCCCTGGCGGCTGGAGGGAAGAGGTCGGCCGGGGTGATCAACGCGGGGAAGGGGACGGTGTCGATCTTGACGTCGACCGGGACGAAGGGGACCGACTCGAAGACGGCTATCACCCTCAACATCAGGTCCTTCGGGGAGAACGAGGCGAGCGGCCATGGGCTGTCCTGCTCTTCCACCCTCAAGGGGTTCGACCCGACGGAGGCGGGGAGAAGGGCCGGCGACGGCGCGAGGCGGATGAAGGAGGCCTCGGAACCGGAGGCCGGGAAGTACGAGGTGCTGCTCAGCCCGACCGTGGCATCGAACCTGATAGAGACGGTCGCGGCGGCCGCTTCGGCGTTCGCGGTCGACGCGGGGACGTCCTACCTGACCGAGAAGCTCGGGAAGAAGGTCGCATCAGAAGCGTTCAGCCTCACGGACCACGGCGTGGTCGAGGGTGGGCTGGGAGGGAGGGCGTTCGACGACGAAGGGACGGCTACCAGGACGAATAAGATAATCGGGGCAGGGGTGCTGCAGGGGTACCTCCACAACCTCACGACCGCGAAGAAGTGGAAGGCGAAGAGCACCGGGAACGCGGGGCTAGTGACCCCACATCCGTGGAACCTGGAGGTCGGGAAGGGGGACTCGAGCTACGACGAAATGGTCAGAGAGATGAAGCGGGGAATAATACTCACGAGCAACTGGTATACGCGGTTCAAGAACTACAGGACGGGGGAGTTCTCGACCGTCCCCAGGGACGGCGCCTACCTCGTGGAAGATGGCAAGATTGTGAAGTCGCTGAAGGGGATGAGGGCCGGGGAC
>JAGWHE010000067.1 GCA_028866945.1 Nitrososphaerota archaeon | reverse complement strand
CTCGCCCCAGGCGACCCCCGTCCTGAAGTGCTCTATCTCTTCGTCGGGGTGGAGGACGAAGCCCCCGTACTCGGCCTTCAGCCTCCTGACGGCGCCGTAGACCGCCTCCCTCGGGGGGAGCATGGGGTCGGAGACCCCCTCCATCGGGGTGTACGCCGAGAACCTGACCCCCCGGACCGGGAGGCCCGAGAGCGCCTCGACCATCCTCCCGAGCCCGCCCAGGTTCACCGTGGTGATGGTCGTGTGGACGAAGTTCAGGTTGTCAGAGCCGGCGATGTTCTCCAGGGTCCTGGCGAACATGCCCCCGCCCCTTATCCTGTCGTGGTCTTCGCGGTCCCCGTCGACGGAGAATGCGAAGGTCGCCCAGGGCCAGCGGGGGACGGGCCTGGTCCCGTTGGTGACGACCCAGTTGAAGAGGAAGTGCTTCCGGAGCCTCTCGATGAGGCCGCTCCTCAGCATGGGCTCGCCCCCGACGTAGGTCACCATCTTGATCGAGGGGTGCTCTCTGAGCAGGTGGCCCTTCACGAAAGCGACCCACTCGTCGTCGGTGAGGTTGTCCTGCTCGTAGGGCTTCGCGTAGTAGTAGCAGTGGGTGCAGGAGAGGTTGCACCTGTTCGTCACGTCCAGGGAAGTGGTCGTCGGCCCGCTGCCGAGTATCGCGGGGACTGCCCGGGCGAAGCGGAGGGTCTTGGGGAGGAGCACCTCGCCGACTTTCCCTGCCTTTGGGTTTATGAGCCTGCCCCGCTCAGCATGGCCGAAGCGTCGCCCGGGAGCAGATCGGTCGTTATGGGCCATTCTCCATGAATCCACCAAAATCTAAATATCGTTTCAGGCGCAGAGATTGCCGCTTGCGAGAAGGCGAACGGCCCAACAGACACCCTTTCTACGTCAGACTCGCGGTGGTGGCTGTCCTGGTGGGCCTCGCGCTGGCGTCTCGCCAGCCCTCCGCTCCCAATCACCGGCTCAACTTCCTGTGGGCGCAGGAGCGAGGAACGAGCGCAAAGGACCCGGGTGTAGAAAGGCGCCAGAAGGGAAGTTCCAAGGACCCGGGGAACAACAGAATCGAGAGTCTGAACCTCGAGAACGCGCAGCTCAGAAAGGAATTGAGGAAGCTAAAGGCGGAAAACGAGCAACTAAAGTCGTGGCCCGATCACGGGGAATCAGTCCTCGCTGACAACGACGCGTAGCTTCGTGAACTTCGCGACCTTCTTCCCATCCTCCTCGACGACCGCGAACCTTACGGTGTCTCCGGGCTTCAGCTTCAATTCTCTGACTACCGCGGCCGGGACCGTGACCTTCAGGGATCCATCCGTGTTGGCCCTGTTGATCTTGCGGTCATGGTTGTCTCTCCTGCGGACCATCGCGCCCTGACAGGCCCCCGTCGGATGGGATTTAACATGGTCGAAATCCGTCTCCTTTAGGCAAATACCCCACTGGTCCCTAACAATAAATAACTACATAGTTAGGGAATGCCCGGTAGCAGTTGCAGAGGCGAGCGAAGCCGAGGCTCGAGCTGAGGGCACGCCTGGCGGTCCTCCTGCTGCTTGCGCTTCTTCTGGCGATGGCCCTGAGCGTCCCAATCTCCAGGGCTTCCGCCCAGTCGCCCAACCTAGGCACGGTCTTCGGCTCGGCAGACCTGGGCACCGTGGGCGCCTCGTACGAGTCGGCCTACGACAGCGGGAGCGGATACGTCTACGTTGCCAACATGTTCGCAGGCACGCTAACGGTGATGTCCGGGACGGCTGTGGAAAGCATCATCACTGGCCTCCCTACCTATCCATTCTACCCGGCGTACAACAGCGGCACCGGCGAGCTATATGTCAGGACACAAACGGGAGTCGCAGTCATCTCGGGGAGCTCCGTCGCGGCCAACATAGCCGACGGGCTTGGAATCGGAGGCATTGCTTACGACAGCGCCAACGGCTACGTTTACGCCGGGGCCATATACACAAACACGGTCTCAGTGGTCTCTGGGACCACCCTGGTGACGACTATCTCGGGCTTCAGCGGTCCCTACAACATCCTCTACGACCCTGGCAACGGTGACGTCTATGTCGCGAACTTCTTCGCCCACACCCTGAGCCTGGTCTCCGGGACTTCCATAGTGGGGACGGTGAACCTCTCCAACTCTCCCAACGGCCTCGCCTACGACAGCGCGTCGGGAGACATCTATGTGTCGATGGAGGGAGGGAGCACGGCCGTTGTTTCGGGAACGACGGTGACGGCGACGGTCTCGGGCGTAGGTGGGAACGGGGCGGCGTACGACAGCGCGAACGGGTACGTCTATGTCTGCTGCGACGGCAACTCGAACCTTGGGGTAATATCGGGCACGACCGTGTTGGGGTCCATCGCGGTGGGCGGCTTCGGCGGCTACGGCGTAACCTACGACAGCGTCGACGGCTACATCTACGTGGTGAACGGCGGTAGTGAAAGTCAGAACAGCGACGTCACGGTTTACGTCATACAGACTCCGCTGCTAGCAAGCACCACCACTTCGGTGGTCTGCGATCCTGTCTACCCGGATGTCGGTCATACTTCTACGTGCACCGCAACAGTCTCTGGGTCCTCTCCCACGGGCCAGGTGACATTCACCGCCAGCGGAGCCGGGTCCGTCTCGCCTGCCACCCAGTCTTGCGGCCTCAGCGGAGGCAGCTGTGCGGTGACATTCTCGGGAGCGTCGGTGGGAGACGTCTCCATTGGCACGTCGTACGCCGGAGACGGGGGCAACCTCGGGAGCTCCGGGAGCGCGTCAATCACAGTGGTGAATCCAACCATCACGGTGATCCCGGATACCGTCCCCTACACACCGAACCCGCCCTTCAGCTTCGTCCAGATTAACTCGAGCGGGTTCCCCGCTTCGCCTGCTACATGCACCCCATCGGACGTCTCGACCTGCGACGTGGTGGACGTCCTCTTCACCCAGTCCGCCATCCCATCGCTGCCCAACTGCCAGGGCAGCTTCTGCTTCGAACTTCCCATCTATGTGACTTCGACGGGAGTCCTAGGGTTCCCGAGCGGCTACTGCAACGGCTATGGGTCGTGCTTCCAGAACACGAGTCCTCCTGGAGT
>JAGWHE010000066.1 GCA_028866945.1 Nitrososphaerota archaeon | reverse complement strand
TCCGGTCGAAATGTACCCCGAGGCGTTGATGAGCTGCGAGTCGATGACGGTGAAGAGGTTCGCGGTGGAGTTGACCAGGCCGTTGAAGCTGTTGACGGCGTCGAGAATCTCAGGGGGGATGTGGATGAAAGAGGTCTGGCCGATTAGCGCCTTGGCAGCAGTGAAGTTGCCTCCGCTCAGGGCGGCTACGATGGAGCCGTAGAAGAGGTAGAGCCCCTGGCCGTAGGCGGGGTCGGCGGGCGCGGTGCTGGGGTCGACCTGCCTGGGGAACTGGATGGCGAGGGTGACGGGGACGGAGACGAGGACCAGCGCCGCCAGGAGCAGAGCGAGGAGTTTTTTCAAAGCGCGAGGACCGCCAGAACCCTGAGGGCGACAATGTAGGCGAAGACGATGAAGAGGGTCACGCCGACGAAGTCGAAGGTCAGCCGCCTCGGACGGAATATGGTGGAGGCCACAAAGTAGCAGATGGTGAACATGCTGACGTAGACGTCGAGGGTGTATCCGCCGATCATCGAGAGGCCGGCGGTCGAGAGGAGGAGCAGCGACGCCAGCGTCATGAGATAGAAGTTCTGGCGCTCCATCTACAGCACCCTGAAGGTGGCGGTCGAGTTCTTCCCCTCGATTACCTCCGACACGAGGGTGACCCCCTTCTTCATGACCGTCGCCGCCACCGATGCCGCGGTGCTCGCGGGGATGCTCCCGAGGGAGACGAGGTACTTCGCGGCCTCCGTTTTCACCTTGATACCCTTCATTTCCACGACGAGCCTGTCGCCTGTCACCACGGCCTTGGCGGACGAGCAGAGCTCTGACACCTCGGTGAGGATGTACTGCATCGCGTCTTCTAGTCCCGAAGCGTCGGTCAGCTCCGACGCCCTCACCAGCTCAGAGCCGGGGGGGACGACGAGCAGAACCGGGACGCCGCCGGCGTCGGAGACGAGCCTCCGTGGCGCGTTCAAGAGAGACTCGAGGTCAGGGGAGCCGGGGTTGGTGGCGAGGGGGACGAAGGCCACAGACTGGCCTTCCTTGGGGGGGAGGTAGAACGCCTTCTCGCTCACGTCGAACTCCTCGAGGAGGGCCTCGACGTTCATCACCGAGGCGTGGATGACCCCCCTCACGGCGCCGCTGGGGACGGGGGACTCGGGCAGGGTCAGGGTGGCCCCTCCGAGGATGACGCAGGCGACGCCAAGGGCGGCGAAGGGGACGCTGAAGAGGAAGTAGTAGGAGACGAAGGCGACGACGGCACCGAAGGATGCGATGCCCGCCCCGAACGAGAAGTACCGGACCGTCGCCAAGTTGCTACTTCGCCTTGGCGGCGAGCCTGATATACGATTCCTTCCTCACGGCAGCGACCAGCGCCAGCGAGACCCCGAGGATGGAGAGCGACACCACGATGGGCTCGAGGCGGATTCCCCAGGGGGTGTAGTTGAGGAGGAGGCCCACGAGGGGGACCAGGGCGAGGCTCAGGCCTATCGAAAGCGCGAGGCGCTCCAGGCTGTCGAGGTCTTCCTTCTTGGGGTAGAGGGCTTCGATCAGGGTGTAGCCCGGGAAGTAGAGCACGGCGACGGCGCCGAAGACGTATCGGACGTAGATGAAGGGAGAATATTGGGGGAGCAAATAGATCGAGGCGGCGGTCACAGCGAGGTAGGCCATCGCGCCCCAGAACCAGAAGGAGTAGCCCCTCCCAAGGTACTCGATGGTCGTGCCTGGGGGCGAAGGGTCTGTGAGGGTCACCCTCTTCTCTTCAACCAGGGAATAGAGGGCCCTGGAGGCGTCGGTAAGGGCTGCCCCGGTTCCCTGCCTGGCCCTCGTGAGGGCCTCCGTGACGGACATCTCGCCGGCAAGAGCGGTCAACAGGACTTCTTTCGCCCGAGTCTGCCTCTGGTCCACGGGGGAACTCATATCGACGGCCCCGTGACGTTCAGGTAGAGCTGGTTGATTTTGTTGTCGAAGGCGAAGGACGAGGTGTTCGTCTGGAAGACCCAGAGCTCGAAGACGAGGCGGACGTCGGTCCCGTTGTGTTTGAGGCTCAGGGTGATGGGCGCAAGGTAGGTCTGGTTGTCCAAGAGGAGCATGCTGTAAGAGGCGATGGGCTGGACGGGGAGCGAGGCGTTGATGCCGGCGTTGGAGCGGTTCCCGAGCTTGGCGAGGACCTGGTAGTAGGCGACGTGCCCCTCGTGGTTCCCCACGTAGAGGTAGAGCGTGAAGTTCTGACCGGTGAGGACGCTGGTCGGATAATCGGCTATCTTCTGGTTAGGGCCGAGGATGCCCAGCTCTGAGAACGGCTCGACGTTCCTGTTCGCCAGGTAGTAGCCTGATAGATTGAAGACAGCTATGAGCAATATCACTCCGACTGCGGCGACCCGGACGTCGTCGTCGATCACGCCTTCTTCACCCTCCAATCCCTGCGCGTCCGCAGCCAGAGACGCCAGAACACCCTCGGCGCGAAGATGTAGGCGACTGCCGCGAGCGCCACCAATACGGCGGTCTCGACAAACAACTCAATCTGGCCAGCGAAGACCGACGACCTTCCAGCAGCGGCCACCCCGGGAGCCGCCTGGAGGACCTGCTGGGCAAGAGAAGAGGCCTGGGAGAAGAGGGCCTGCGCCCTCGATGGGTCGGTCGCGTTGACGGCCTCTGCCTGCTGGATGAGCGCGACGGCGGTGTTAAGCTTCGCCACCAGGGCCGTTACGTTCCCCCCGTCGCGTTCAGCCCCAAGGACCGCGGCGTATGCCTGGGCCACCTGCCCTGCGGCCTGTGGCGCCGACTGCCCGTGCGCCGTGGGGCCCAGCAGCGCGGCAAAGACCACGAACGCCATGAGAAGCAATGCTCCCCTCGCCGTAGTGAGCTTCACGACGGGACCTCGTGCAAAGGCGCTCCCCGGGGCACGCGAGCTGGAGGCGACATGGAGGGCGCGGGTGCAGGGTGTCGCATAAAACCGTGTTCTCGGCGGCGGAGAGTGCTGAGCACGGGCCGACGGGTCGCGCCCTGCGGGTTAGCAGAGGGCGGGAGCGTGCATCAGACAGTCAGGGCCTCGCTGAAGACGAGTGCCCCGTCCGACGGGGCGCCCCTGTACACCTCCGCAAGCACAGTGACAGGGGTGCCTGACACGGGTACGAAGTGCTCGGCCGTGAACGTGGCGTAGTGAGAGACGAGGACGCGATCCTCGAAGACGAAGGTGGCGCCCCCGGCTGCGACGTAGCTGAAGCGATAGGTGTACGCTCCCTGCGCCGGGCTGGAGTAGTTGATGTGGAGCTGGAT
>JAGWHE010000065.1 GCA_028866945.1 Nitrososphaerota archaeon | reverse complement strand
TAGGTCCCCGAGAGCTCGGACGCGAGAGTGAAATCGAAGGGCCAGGAGCCGGCTGAGAAGGAGACGACCGGGGCCCTGAGCCACCCCACCGAGGTCAGGTCGAAGGTGACGGGCCGCGCCGCCCTGACGACGGACCTGAACTCCCTGCTCTTCCCCCTCAGCATCCTCCCCTCGAACCCCGAGGGCTCGAAGCTGAAGCTCCCCGACCTGGCTGCCACGAGGTAGCAGTCGAAGGCGTCGAAGATCATCAGCGCGGCTGCCGCAGCCGCCGCGGCGAGGAGGAAAGCGTCGACGAAGGTCGCCCCCGCCCCGAGGAGGAGCGCGAAGGCGGCGAATACCTTCTTGCCTCGCCCTGTCAGCCTCATTCCTTGGGCACTGGGACCGTGTTGAGGGCGTCCGAGACGACCTTCTCCGGGGTCACCCCCTCGCTCTCGGCGTCCGGGGTCAGTATGGCCCTGTGGGTGACGACGTCGGCGGCGACGTACTTGATGTCGTCGGGGAGGACGTACTCCCTCCCTTCGAGCAGGGCCCTCGCCCTCCCAAGCTTGTAGAGCCAGATGGTGGCCCTGGGGCTCGGCCCCGTCCTGACGCTCGGGTTGGACCTGACGTTGTTGACGAGGGCGACGACGTACTCCCGCACCCTGTCGGAGACTGCGATGGACCTCGTCCTGTCCTCAAGCTTCGTGACCTGGTCGAGCTTGACGGCAGCTTTCAGGGACATGGAGTCGAGCGCGTCTATGTTGGCGAGTATCTCGCTCTCTTCGACAGCCGAGGGGTAGCCCATGTTGATGCGCATCGCGAACCTGTCGATCTGAACCTCGGTCAGCGGGTAGGTGCCCGCGGCCCCCGAGGGGAGCTGGGTCGCCACGGCGATGAAGGGCTTCGGGAGCTGGAGGGTGGTCCCTTCGATGGTGACCTGGCCCTCGGCCATGGCTTCGAGCATGGCGGCCTGGGTGCGGGGGGTCGCCCTGTTGAGCTCGTCGAGCATCACGACGTTGGCGAAGAGCGGGCCCTCGCGGATCTCGAAGGAGCCTGTCTTCTGGTTGTAGACGTTCGAGCCGAGTATGTCGGCGGGGAGGAGGTCGGGGGTGAGCTGGAGCCTCTTGAAGGCGCCGCCGATGGTGGAAGAGAAGGTCTTGGCGATGGTCGTCTTGCCGATGCCGGGGGGCCCCTCGAGGAGCACGTGCCCGCCAGCCATCAGCGCCATGAGCAGCTTGACCACCACGTCCTTCTTCCCTACGATGACCGACTCCACGCTGTCGGTGATCTTCCTCGAGGCGTCGGCGTCGGTCACCGTGCGCCCGTCTCCTCCCTGAGCCTTCGGAGCCTCTCTTCGCTCCACTCTGGATGCTCCTCCATTAGCGCCTTTAACTCCTCCTCCCCGGCCGATGGCCGCTGGCTGAAGCGGTAGGCGAGGATGCCCGCGAGGCCGACGATGACCAGGGAGTACTTGAACTCCCAGAGGGAGACCACGGAGTAGAAGGAGAGCTCCGCGTTCCTGACCACCGTGGCAGGGTTCACCGAGAAGTGAGAGGTGTCCAGGAGCATGGTCCCGGTGGAGACGTCTCTGAGCAGGTTGCCGTTGCCGCCGCGGGTGATCATGGAGTTGATGAATAGCGAGTCGTCGGCGACGAGGTACACCTTCCCCTTGCCGTCGGGGACCTCGGCGAGGACTGGGAACGGGCCGTGGGGGGCGTTGGCGATGGAGCCGCCCGGCTGCGTCGGATAGAGGTAGGCGAAGTCGCTGGAGTAGGCGAGGACCGAGGCCCCTGGGTCGGAGACCGTGAGCGTCGTCCCGTAGTTGAAGTCGATGCTGCTGACGTTGTTCAGGGAGGGGGAGACGGTCGGCGCCACCACCAGGAAGGAGTTCCTGAAGTTGAATAGCGGGTCGGTGAGGATGCCCCCGCTGAACCTGGACGTCAGGCCGATGCCCGCCAGGAGCGAGTTGGCGATGGCGTCCTGGCCGTCGGCGACGATGAGCGTCCCCCCGCTGGCCACGAAGGAGGAAATGCGGGCAGACTCGGCCGGCGTGTAGGGGCTCGACGGCCCGTCCTCGAGGAGGACGTACCCGGCCCCGTCAGGGGGGAGGGCCGAGATGTTGCGGAGGGTTATGGGGTGCTCGTTGGAGGCGAAGACGCTGAAGCCGTTCCAGGATGTGTTGGACGTGCCGAAGTCGTCGGGGCTCCCGAGGATGCTCGACGAAGCGGCAAAGTAGACGGCGAACGACACGAACAGGAGGGCGGCGACGATCCCCAGCGCTACGGCGGTCCTAGCTCTCAATCTCTCTCCTCATTGACTCCAGCTCGGCCCGGGCCTTCGCCTCGTCTGCTGTTGCGGCACCGCCGGCGTAGAGGTGCCTCTCCAGCTCAGACGAGATGTATCGGAAGTGCTCGAACCCCTTCAGGACGGCCCTGACCTGCACGAGGTACTCACGGATGGTCGCCTGGGGGAGGAGGGAAACGGCAGTGGCCTTTTCGACCAGCCCGACGGCCTCGAAGTAGATGCCGGGGAGCCCGCCGGTGATGTGTGGCCTGGGTTTCTCAGCGGCGGCCTCTTCGGCCCGAACAAGGGCCTTCATCGGGGACATCGCCGGCGGTCGCCTCCGCCTGACCACGAGGGCGAGGAGCCCCAAGCTGGAAGCAGGGAAGATCAGCACCAGGGGGTTGATCACGAAGACGCTCACGTTGATGGGGGCAGGGGTGATCCAGCTCTGGGAGGGGTAGACCTCGACCGTGTAGGCCCAGGGGCCGTTTGCGGTCGTGAGCGGCGGGGTGACGGTGAAGGTAAACGCGCCGGAGGGGGACGTCTTGGCGTCCACGGTGGGGCTTGGGCTGGTGTTGAGGACCTGGGCCCCTGCGACGCTAGTTCCGTTGACCGAGGCCGTGCCTGAGATGGTGATGGGCAGCCCGGCGAGGGCGAAGCCTGGGATGCTCGAGGTCACGGCAGGAATCTCCTTGACTAGGTCGACGCGGAGCAAGATGACCGCCGGGCCGATGTTCAGTTTGCTGGACGTCTCGAGGGAGAGCGGATAGCTCCCGCCGCCGATGTTCGTCGGAGGGGTCAGGGTTACGGAGAAGGAGCCGTCGGGACCGGTCAGGGCTTCGGCGGCTAGCAGGGGACCCAGCGCGGTCGCCCTGAAACCGGAGAGCGTGACCGTGTATCCTTTCAGGGGCGCCCCCGCCAGCGAGAGAGTGCCGTTGACCGTGAAGGGCTGCCCGGCGTAGGCGGGGTTGGGGGCCGCGAGGGAGACTGCCGGGGTCACGAAACTCACAGTGACGTTCACCAGGGGAGAGG
>JAGWHE010000001.1 GCA_028866945.1 Nitrososphaerota archaeon | reverse complement strand
GACGTACAGCGCCCTCAAGACGCTGGCGGGATTCAAGTCGAAGAAGGAGTCCGGGAAGTTCGCCTATCACCTGAGGAAGCTCGTCAAGCAGCTCCTAATCCAGCTCAACAGGCAGGAGAGGAAGTACACAGTGACCAACCTTGGGAGGCTCGTCCTGAACCTCACCCGTCAGATTGAAGAGCAGTCCCTGGTGGAGAGCGGGAAGCTGTACGTCAGGACCTCGCACCAGACCATGGAGGAGTTCAACGCCAACAAGATACTTCAGTCGCTTGTGAAGGAGGCAGGGATGCCGGTGGAGCTGGCCCAGAAGATAACCAGTGAGACCGAGTCCAGGCTCTACAAGTTCCAGACACAGTACCTCACGGCCCCTCTCATCCGGGAGATCGTCAACGCCCTGCTGGTGGAGCACAGCATGGAAGAATACAGGCACAAGCTGACTAGGCTCGGCATGCCAATCTACGACGTCACCCAGCTCCTGGGCAGGGCAGGGGATGATGGGGGGAACGTCGAGTCCCTCCTGCACCAGACCGGGAAGCAGGTGTTCTCTGAGTACCTGCTCCTGGAGCAGCTCCCCAGGGACGTGGCCGACGCCCACCTCTCTGGGGACATTCACATCACCAACGCGGGTTCCTGGGGGCTGACCCCGGACACGGTCTTCGTCGACCTGCTTTCGATGAAGAGCGCCGGGCTCAACCCGAGAGGGAAGATACCGAACACTTCGATGATACCCAGCCCTGACAACGCCGAGAGGGCCCTGAACATTATCCTCAACATGGCGTCGATGCTGACCAGGGAAGCCTCGGACGAAGTGACCTTCCGCAACTTCCTCCAGTTCATCGGGCCCTTCTGCAAGTCGAGGGGGAAGCGCGAGCTCGAGTCGCTGCTGCTCAGGTTCTTCGAGGTGGTCGGGTCCCCAGTAGCAGGCGCCAACGGGCCAGCCATCAGCATAGACCTGAACCCGTACAGGCATGACGACGTCGGAAGGGAGGTCATGGACAAGACCCTCGATGCGGCCCTGGGGGCCTACCGAAGCTACGTCGAAGAGACCCCGCGACCAGACGTGAGGATACTGCTGGCCAAGCCCAACCGGGTGGACGACACCAAGACGCTGAAGGATGCGGCCTCCATAATATTCAACGGCGGGAGAATCGCCTTCTTCTCCTCTGACCAGAGGAGGAGCTTCCTGGGACTGAACGCCAACGTCCTTTCGGCGGAGTCGCAGGCCGACAACATCAGCGTGCTGCATGGGCTCAGCCTGAACTTGCCGAGGCTCGCGTATGACTCGAACCAGGACGAGACGTACTTCAGGGCGAAGCTAGCCCTCCTGATAGGGGTCGCGGCCGACGCACTCTCGACGAGGCGGAAGCTGATAGAGAGGACGCTGAAGCGGGGACTGTTGCCGTCGCTCGCGTCTGGCTCCGACGCTGTGACCTCCGACACCATGCCTCTTATCATGAACCTAGTTGGCCTCGACGAGACGCTCGCCAGCCTGATCCGGGACCCCACGACCGCTTCGCGCTACGACCTGGCGGACAAGATCATCGGGACCGCGACCCAGGTGGCCGACGACAAATCCACGAAGATAGACAGGCTGGGGGTGGCCATGCTCGACCTGGACGGCGCGACCAGGCTCGCGAGCCTCGACTCCGAGAAGTATGGGAAGGCGAACCTACAGCCTCTCATGAGAGGCGCCTACACCCAGGCTCCCAGGGTTCAGCTCGCCGAACTCGAGATCCCGGAGAAGATGGACTACATGCTGAAGCTGTCCGCGGGGCTTCATGGCGGAGTCTCGGTGACCCTCGACGGCTCGGCGGAGGAAGTGAGGGGGATCTACAACCTGATACTCAACGCGACGCCGAAGCTGCCGTACTTCAAGGTGGACAGGACGATCTCCGTCTGCAGGAACTGCGGTGCGAAGCTCCCGCAGGGCTCCGCCAGGTGCCCGAGGTGCAAGTCGGTCGCAATGGCTCAGTATTCGACAGCGGGTTAGTCCCCTCCAATCCACTTAACTTCTTGTCAAAACGAGTTAACAGCGGAACGCTTCATGTCGCCGACCGGGCGCTCGGCGTCTTGCTTGTTGGTTAACTAACAATCAGCCGTGGGTGAGATATATATCCCGAACGATGGGGTCGAGGCTAACGTTATGACGTCGATCGTTGAACAACCACACGACTCTCCGGACGTAGGAGAGGAGCCGAAGGGGGAGGTAAGACTCCCGACAGAGACGCTGGCTGCATTCGGAGGAGATGAACTGCGCGCCCGCGTGTTCTATGAGAAGTACGCCCTGAGAGACGCCGACGGGAGGCAGGTGGAGAAGGTCCCTTCAGACATGTGGCGCAGGGTCGCCAGGGAGCTCGCCTCGCCGGAGAAGGACGAGGAGAAGCGGAAGGAGTGGGGGGCCAAGTTCTACTGGCTCCTTGAGAACTACCGGTTCGTCCCAGGAGGGAGGATTCTGTTCGGCGCGGGGCAGACGAGGAAGTCAACTCTGCTGAACTGCTACTTCTTCAAGATAAGAGAGGACTCCATAGAGGCCATCTTCGACTGGTGCAAGGAAGCCGCGAGGACCTACAGCTTCGGCGGAGGGGTGGGCACGGACATCTCGGTCCTGAGGCCCAAGGGGGCCCCGGTGAACAACTCGGCGATCTACAGCTCCGGCTCCGTTTCATTCATGGAGCTGCTCTCGACCACCACCGGCACCATCGGCCAGGCGGGGAGGCGGGGTGCTCTCATGATCACCATCAGGGTGGATCACCCGGACGTGATGGACTTCATCGGCGTCAAGAGGGACCTCAGGAAGGTGAACTATGCCAACGTCTCGGTGAAGATTACCGACGACTTCATGAGGGCGGTGGAGACCGACGGCGACTTCCAGCTGCACTTCAAGAACGAGAAGGTGGAAGTCAATCGGACGGTCAGGGCCCGAGACGTCTGGAAGTCGCTGATCAAGGGAGCGTGGCAGTCGGCAGAGCCCGGCGTGCTCTTCTGGGACGCCATCAAGCGCGAGTCCACCACCGAGTACAACGGCATGGAGGTCCAAGGAGTCAACCCCTGCAGCGAACAGACCCTCGAAAGCTATGGGTGCTGCTGCCTGGGGTCGGTGAACCTCAGCGCCTTCGTGAAAGACCCGTTCACCGAGAGCGCGAGCATCGACTGGGACCAGCTCACGAGGGCCGCCCAGTACGGGGTCAGGTTCCTCGACAACGTCCTCGACTACAACGCCGAGAGGCACCCCCTGCAGCAGCAGAAGGAAGCGTCGCTGCACAGCAGGAGGATAGGGGTGGGCATCACCGGCCTGGGAGACATGCTGATCAAGCTCGGGCTGAAGTACGACGAAGACTCCACCATAGGGTTCGTGGACCACCTGTTCGAGAGGATCAAGAACGTGTTCTACGACTACTCGACCGAACTCGCCAAGGAGAAGGGGAGCTTCCCGGCCTTCGACGCGGGCAAGCATCTCGCACAGCCGTTCGTCTCCAGGCTGGATGAGAAGGTGAAGGAGAAGATCAGGACCCAGGGGATCAGGAACGCTGCGGTGACCACCATACCCCCGGTCGGCTCGGGGTCGATACTGGCAGGGACCAGCAGTGGGGTCGAGCCGGTCTTCGCCCTCTTCTACACGCGGAGGAGCAAGTCGCTCAGCGAGGGGGAGTTCAAGGTCTTCCACCCGCTCGTGAAGGAGTACATGGCGACCACGGGGGCGAGGGAGGAAGGGCAGATCCCGAACTACTTCGTCACCGCCCACCAGATTATGCCCGAAATGCGAGTGAAGATGCAGGCTACGATCCAGAAGCACATCGACACCGCCATCTCGAGCACCGTCAACCTTCCGGAAGAGATCACGCCCGAGGAAGTCGAGAAGATCTACCTGCTCGCCTGGAAGATGGGATGCAAGGGCATCACCGTCTACAGGGAGGGGAGCAGAGAAGGGATCCTTGAGACGGAGAAGGTGGGGAAGAAGGTCGAAGCTCCAAAGGCCCCCGAGACGTTCGAGCGGCCCAAGGTCATGGAGGGGAGGACCCTGAAGCTGAAGTTGCCTCAGGGGAGCATCTACCTCACGGCCAACCTCGTCGGCGGAGAGATCAAGGAGGTCTTCGTCACCCTGGGCAAGTCTGGCGCAGACGAGAACGCGGACGCAGCCGCCCTCGGAAGGCTCATCAGCCTCTACCTCCAGCACGGAGGGGACATCAAGAACGTCACCTCCACCCTGAAGGGGATCAAGGGGAAGTACGTCTCCTGGGACGAGGGGACTCAGCTGCAGTCCATCCCCGACGCCATCGCCAAGGCCCTAGAGCTGCTGACCCTGAACCACGTGGTCAAGGAGTCGGCGAACCCTGCCCCGGCGAAGCCGTCAGAGGGAGGAACCTGCCCTGACTGCCACGAGAACACCCTGATCTTTGAGAACGGGTGCTACCACTGCAATACGTGCGGCTATTCAAAGTGTGAGTAGGGACTGTCGAGTCGGGGGGTGACCCCCGGCCCCACAATGATTTTACAGAGCCCCAAAGCAACGGCCCCGATGGCGAAGGGGAGCAGGGCCCTGTTCACGGTCGTCCTGGTGACGGCGTTCGTCATGACCCCCCTCGTCCTGGGAGGGGCGCTGCTAGGCTTCTACGTGGGAGGAGAGACAGGGTACTCGGGCAGCGTCCTGGCCATAGCGTTCTCGACCGCGGGGTTCGTGGTCGGGATGGTGGTGATCTTCCGGGTGATAAAGGCGGTCGTGGCTCGGGCCGACGCTACTGGCTGATCTTCTTCAGCGCTTCTGCCTTCGCCTTCTCGACCTTGGCCTTCAGCTCCTCTGCCGCCTGGTCGTAGGCCTCGGCCACCCGCTTGGTCGCGGACTTGAAGGGCTCGTCCACCAGGTTGTCGCTCATCGGGCGGCCTTCCTTTCGAGGACCTTCTTAACATGCTTTAGCCTGGAGAACTCTTCCCTTTCCCTCTCTTCGAGGGTCGCCTGGATGTAACGGATCGAGCGCTCGTACCTGGGGATGATCATGTACTCCAGGGCGTTCAGCAGGCGCTGGGTCTTCTCCAGCTCCTTCGCCAGCCGGAAGATGGCGTTCTCATATTCCGCCGCCCGGAAGATGGACGGGAGCACCTTCCTCATCTGGCGGGAGGCCCTGTCGACGGCGACGTTGGAGTCCGCGAAGCCGTAGGTCATGCCCACGTCCTTCTCAGCGAGCTTGATCGAGGGGATGTCGACGTCCACTATCCGGCGGACGCTTACGTCTGCCTCCACCATGGGCGGGGTGTTGGCCGCCGTCCCTTCCAGCCTCAGCGGGCCGAGCTTGAGGTAGGCGTCGAACAGGGCGAGGTAGGCCTCGGAGAGAGGCTGGGAGATCTCGTCCCTGGCGGTGGTGGCCCGCTCGATCATCTCGTCCAGGCGCTTCAGCAGGACGTCGCGCTTGTCGTCGAGGACCTTCTTCACTCTGACGGCGGTCTGGAGCCTGCGGCGGGTCCCGATGAGCTCGATCTTGGTCGGAAGCACAGCTCCGCCCGAAGCTACGGACATCTTCTACCCCGTCGACTTGCCGCGGACGTAGTTCTGCTTGATGAAATCTTCCTTGATGTTGGTAAGCTCGCTTTCCGGCAGGATGGAGAGCGTCTCCCAGGCGATCCGGTGTGTGTCCTCGAAGGTCCTGTTCTCGTCGTACCCCTGGTTGAGGAACTTCTGCTCGAACTCGTCCCCGAACTGGAGGTACCTCAGGTCCGCACCGGTGAGGCCGGACTTGCCGACGATCTCAGCGAGAGCCCTGAGCTCGACCGCCCTGGCGTAGGCGTTGTAGAGCTGGTTCCCCACCTGGTGGTGGTCGGGGCGGGCCTTCCCCTGTTTTATGACGTATCCGAGCGCCGGCCCCATCAGCCTGCTGAGGCTGGAGAGGACGTAGACCGGTGGATAGATGCCCTTCCTGAAGAGCTCCCTCCCGAGGAATATCTGGCCCTCGGTGATGTAGCCGGTGAGGTCAGGGATCGGGTGGGTGACATCGTCGCTGGGCATGGAGAGGATGGGCATCTGGGTAATGCTCCCCTTCTTCCCCTTGATCCTTCCTGCCCTTTCGTAGTTGGTGGCGAGGTCGGTGTAGAGGTACCCCGGGAACCCCTTCCTGCCAGGGACTTCCTCCCTGGCGGCCGAGATTTCGCGGAGAGCTTCGGCGTAGTTGGTGATGTCTGTGATGATCACTAGGACGTGCATCCCCAGTTCGAAGGCCAGGTACTCTGCCGCGGTGAGCGCTACCCTCGGGGTGATGATCCTCTCGATGGCTGGGTCGTCGGCCAGGTTCAGGTAGAGGATGCTCCTCCTGATCGCGCCAGACTCGGCCAGCGTCCTCTGGAAGAAGGAGGCCTCGCTGTGCGAGACTCCGACCGCGGCGAAGACCACTGCGAACTCCTCCCCCTCCCCCACCACCGTTGCCTGCCTGGCTATCTGCGCGGCGAGCATGTTGTGAGGCATCCCTGCCCCGGAGAAGATTGGGAGCTTCTGGCCCCTGACGAGGGTGAGCATGCCGTCGATGACGGACACTCCGGTCTGGATGAGGTCCGTCGGGTACTCCCTCCGTTCCGGGTTGATCGGCGCGCCGTTGACGTCGAGGAACGTCTTGGCCACAGGCTCTGGGAGCCCGTCCTGGGGGCGGCCGAGGCCATCGAAGACCCTCCCCAGCAGCTGGTCAGAGACGGGGAGCTGCATGGTCTTGCCCAGGAAGCGCGCCCTGGTCCCGCTCACGGAGAGCCCGGAAGTCCCCTCGAAGACCTGGACGACAGCCTTTCCGAAGCCAGTCTCGAGGACCCTGGCGAGCCTCCGGTTCCCGGAGTCGTCTTCGATCTCGACCAGCTCGTCGAAGGCCGCCCTTTCGACCCCGTCTACGACGAGGAGCGGACCTCTGATTTCAGCGACCTTGCTGTATTCTAGCCCCGAGGAAGACTTGCTCAAGCCCGTACCTCCTGGACCCCGGAGATCGACGAGAACTCGTCGAACATCTGCTTGGAAAGCGCCCCCAGCTTGCCCAGTTCGTCGCTCTTGATGGAGAACTTGGCTCGGAGCATAGGCGCCACCACCTGCATCCCCCTTAGCTTCGAAAGCGGGACCCCGTTCCTCACCGCCTTCAGCGCCTCTCTATGGTACTGGACGAACATCTTCATCATCATGAACTGCTTCTGCGGGCTGCAGTAGGCGTCGGTGTCGTCGTAGGCGTTCTGCTGCAGGAAACCGATCTGGATCATCCTAGCGACGTCGAGGATGAGCTTCTCCTCGTCTGGAAGAGCCTCCGGCCCAAGCAGCCTGACGATTTCCTTGAGGGCGTCCTCCCTCTGAAGGATGCCGTAGGCTTCGTTCCTGATCGACAACCACTCCTTGTCGACCCTCTCGCCCCACCACTTCGACACAGACTCGATGTAGCCCGAGTAGGAGCTCATCCAGTTGATGGATGGGTAGTGCCTGGAATAGGCGAGCCTCGCGTCGAGCGCCCAGAAGTTCTTGACGAAGCGGATGGTCTGCGACGTGACCGGCTCGGTGAAGTCCCCTCCCGCGGGAGAGACGGCCCCGATGAGCGTGATTGAACCAGTCCTCGCCGGTGTGCCCAGGGTGTCGGCCCTGCCTGCCCTCTCATAGAACTCGGCGAGCCTTGAGGCGAGATACGATGGGTACCCCTCCTCCGCAGGCATCTCCTCTAGCCTGCCGCTGATCTCTCTGAGCGCTTCGGCCCATCTGCTGGTCGAGTCGGCTACAAGGACCGTGTCGTAGCCCATGTCCCTGTAGTACTCGGCCATGGTGACCCCGGTGTAGATGCTAGCCTCCCTGGCGGCCACCGGCATGTTGCTGACGTTGGCGATGAGGATGGTCCTCTCCATGAGAGGGCGGCCGGTCGCCGGGTCGATCAGCTCTGGGAACTCAACAAGCACCTCGGTCATCTCGTTGCCCCTCTCGCCGCAGCCGATGTGGAACACGACCTTGGCGTCGGCCCACTTTGCGACGCTGTGCAGGGTCACGGTCTTGCCGGTCCCGAACGCTCCGGGGATCGCCCCCGTCCCTCCCTTGGACATCGGGAAGAAGGAATCCAGGACCCTCTGACCGGTGAGCAGCGGGATCTCCGGGTCGAGCCTCTCCCTGATGGGCCTGGGGGTCCTGACGGGCCACCTGTGATATAGCATGAGGTCCTGCTTCTTGCCGGACTTGTCCTCGGCCGTTACGACGACCTCCTGGACCTTGTATTTGCCTCCCTTGACGACGTCCTTGACCTTCGACCTGGGCGCCGTCGGAGGGACCAGGATGCGGTGCTCTATCAGCGGGGTCTCCTTGACCGTCCCGAGTATCGAGCCGCCTTCGAGGTCGTCTCCCTTCTTGACCGAGGGGACGAACTCCCACTCCTTGTCGAAGGGTATCGAGTTGGCGGTTACCCCCCTGGTGATGAAGGCACCGGCCTTCTGAGCTATCACGTCCAGGGGCCGCTGCAGCCCGTCGTAGATCGTCCCTATCATGCCCGGCCCGAGGGTGGTGGAGAGAGGTTGCCCCGTGCCGATTACCGGCTCCCCCGGCCTGAGGCCGCTGGTCGACTCATAGACCTGGACGAATGCAATGTCCCCCGTGAGCTTGATCACCTCGCCCACAAGCTTCTCCTCGCCTACCTGGGTGACTTCGTACATCTTTGCGGAAGCCATGCCAGAAGCCTTCACTGCCGGCCCGGAAATCCACTCGATCTTCCCTTTGACAGGCAAGAGAGAACTGTTTGACCGGCGAAATTGTCGGCCTTATAACGTTTAGAACGCGAAATCGTCCGACAGGTCGGTTCAGGCCCCTGTGAGGATGGCTGCAGTTTCCTTCCTGAGGTCCGCCCTCATCCGCTCGAGCCTAGCCTCGAAGGTGTTGTCGAACCGTACTGTGCCGTCAGGGGTCGTGAGGACCGCCCCTCCGGTTGCGTCTATCGGCTCCGACGCGAGGGTGACCTTGGCCCCGGCGTCGAGTCTCTTGAGCGCCCCGGCCGCCGCCTTCCGGTCTTTGGCGGAGCAGTGGACGGTGGCCCGCGGACCTAACACGTCCAGGCCTTCCTGGATGAGCCCTGCGAGTGCCCTCTCATGGGCAGCCCCTTCCACTTCCGAAGCCTGCTTCATCGCCGCGTCGAAGGCCTCGTTGACCGCCTTCTCGAGCGCCTTCAGTTGAGAGTTCCTGGCCTGGAGTTCCGCCGCTCCGATGATCTGCCTCTTCACCGACTCCGCCTGCTTCACGCTCGTCTCGAGCACCTTGGCGACCGCGTCAGCGGTGTCCTTTCTCGCCGCCTCGACCCTGGCGAGGGTCTCCTTGCGCCCCGCTTCGATGTCCGCCAGTGCTTCCTTTTCGAACTCTCCGGCGACCTTCTCGAGAGTGTCGGAAGCTGCCTTGCTCATCCTATCAGACTCCTAGGATCGCCCTCAGCATCGCCCTGTACTCGACCTTCTCCTTCTTGCTCCCCGGGCCCGGCACCTCATAGATCAAGGGTATCGCCTTCTTCGCCCTCATGGCGGTGAGCTTGTCGGAGATCGGCTTGGCCACGTCGTCGCTCACCATGATCAGACCCACGGTAGGGTCTTTGGAGAGAGACTCGATCTTCCCGAGCGCAGCGTCCGCGCTGGACACGTATTCCCCGCTGACGCCAGAAAGCACGAACCCCGTGACGAACGCCTTGCCACCGACCGCGACCACCTTCATGCGCCCTCACCCAGGAGCCTGGCCGCCACCATCTTGGCCGCCTCGGACCTGTGCTTCGAAATGGAGCCCTCGAACGTCCTGAGTTCCGCCTCCCCCTTCTTCACGATCTTGTCTGCGTCGGCCTCGGCGTCCTTCTTCGCCTTGGCGACCCTCTGAGACGCTATCTCTTGGGCCCTCGAGACCGCCGTGGCCCTCGCCCCTTCGGCCCAGTCGGCCGCGTCCTTCGTCGCCCTCCTCTTTGCTTCGGCTGCGTCGGCCTTAGCCCTGTCGAGCTCCGACTCGAACTGCACCAGGGCCTTCACAGTCTCTTCGACGGCCGAAGTCATGTAAGCCTCGATTCGTCTGCCTCCGAGTTCTGTAATTAAACGTTCAGACTATGAGGTGAGCTTCAGGATCGCCCTGGCCACTTCGCCCTCCGACTGTTCCAGGGCTGCGACCGCCTTCTCCCTGCTGGACCCGGTCTGCTGCTGGACTAGGAGTATGTCTTCGTCGCTGAAGGCCTTCTTCTCGACCTCGACCTCCTCGACCTCCCCCGCCACCTGGAAGATGCGGTTCCCCTGGGCGTTGACTTCGGACACGGAAGCGTTGGTGATGTGCAGCTCCTTGTCGGCCGTCCTTATGATTACCTCCTCCACGTTGGGAATCTCTTTCATGTTGATACCCATCCTGTCCATCATGCGCCTGGCGTTCCTGTTGTCCATCTTCATGCCGGCAGACCTGCTCTGACCTTCACCGCCACCCCGTGTTTAAACTGTCGCATGACACTCCCACTCAGCACCGCCATCCCGACCCCCAGGATGCGACCGCGGACGTCGGTCACCGCTACCTCGCCCTTGGGCTGTATGTTCTTCCCGGCCTGAATCACGAACCTGCAGAAGACCGACTTGCCTCCCTTCACGAAGGGGACGGCGTCATCGGAGACTCGGACGCAGTTCTCCCGGAACTTGGGGCTCTTCGAGAGGACCGTGGCCCCGTAGACGGAAAGGGCCATGGAGCCGTTCGGCTTGACCGTCGCAAAGATCCTGCCGTCGAGGTTGACGAGCTTAACCCGGCCGGACCTCCGGGAATGATAGAGCTGGAACCCCGATGTTGGGAGCGCCCTGCTGACCCCCCTACCGAAGAGATAGTCGACCATGAGGGAGACTGTCCTCAGGTCGTCCGACGGCTTCAACGGCTGGGCGCAGGGCAGGCCCGATAAAGAGGCGGCGGTCTGGCGCGGACCAATCGACCGATTGCGACGGACGTGGAGGGGTCGGAATCGTTCATCTATTCGACCGCTGGGCGGTGCCACGGTGGAAGGCATCCCGACAAGCATCAGAGTTCTCCGCGTGGGCCAGAGATATGTGAGGGATGAAAGGACACTGACCCACCTGTGCCTGGTCTCGAGGGCGCTGGGGGCAGAGTCGATCTATCTAGAGGACGCCGAGAAGGACGTGCTCAGGACACTGGAAGAAGTGAACAGGACCTGGGGCGGGGACTTCCACGCCGAGCTGGGGGCCTCGTGGAGGGGCGTGATCCGGGAGGCGAAGAAGGAAGGCAGGAGCGTCGTCCACCTGACGATGTATGGGATGCCGATACAGGAGGTCGTCCCCGACCTGAAGAAGCTCGACAAGCTGCTTATAGTCGTAGGAGGGCCCAAGGTCCCCGGCAAAGTCTACCATGAGGCTGACTACAACGTGGCGGTGACCTCCCAGCCCCACTCGGAGGTGGCGGCCCTGGCCATAGTGCTGCATGAGATACAGGGTGGGGAAGAGCTTAAGAGGACGTTTCAGAAAAGTCGTCTCAGAATCTTGCCGACCTCCCACGGCAAGAGAGTTGTAGAAAATTGAAGATTGAATACGAAGACACCTTTGTAAAGGTCGCCGGCCTCATTGGAGGGCCGGACTATGTGCGGGTCGCGAGAGCACTCCTCAACAACGAAAATGCGACTGACGAGGAGATCGCGTCGGCGACCGGGCTCAAAATCAAGACAGTGAGGAAGGCGCTCTACGACCTCTTCGGCCGGAGCCTGATCACCGGGGTCAGGGTCAGGGACCCCAAGCGCGGCTGGTTCGTCTACAGATGGAAAGCCCAGAGGGACCAGACCGATGGGTTCATCCAGACACAGAGGAAGAAGGTGGTCAACAGGCTGAAGCAGAGGCTCGACTTCGAAGAGATGCACGAGTTCTACCATTGTGGGACCTCCACGTGTCTGACGAGGACGTTCGAGGATGCCATGGAGAACTTCTTCAAGTGCCCGACCTGCGGGAAACCCCTCAACCGCCTTGACAACGCGGAGCTGAAAGAAGCGCTGCGGTGGAAGATTAGACAGCTGGAAGAGGAACTGGCCAAGTGATTCCTTCCGAAGGAGAGGCCATGGCGCTCCATCGGAGGCACGGAAGCAACGAGAAGACAGTCAGGCACTGTGAGACGGTGGCGAAAGTCGCGAAGATCCTGGCCGACGAGTTCGAGCACCGCGGGCGGCCGGTGGACACCAGGGCGGTGGTCGCAGGTGCCCTGCTTCACGACATCGGGAGGTCCAGGGTCCAGACCGTGAGACATGGAGTCGAGGGGGCGGACATTGTCGAGAAGGAGGGAGCAGACGGGAAGGTGGTGGAGATCGTGAGGAGACATGTGGGAGCCGGAATCTCTCCGGAGGAAGCGAGGACCCTGGGGCTCCCTGACCTCGACTATGTCCCCCGGACGCTGGAGGAGAGGATCGTGTGCTTCGCAGACAAGATGGTGGACGGCGACCTGGTCAGACCCTTCGACGGCGAGGTGTACAGGTTCAAGGTCAAGAAGCACGATGTGGAGAGGCTTCTCGCCCTGAAACGCGGAGTGCAGGAGGAGCTGGGCGGAGACCCCGAGAAGCTCATCTTCGATAAGATTAAAGAAACTCACTGAAGGGCGCCAAAACGTGGCGTCGTGCATCTGCAGGGTTTGCAAGCACAAGGACTACGAGAGCTGCACGAAGTGCACCTGCTGCAAGTATCAGAGGGCGGCTTGTATGCAGGTCGCAGTTGAGTGATTCTCCGGGCAAGACTTAAGGCCGAATGGTAGGGAGGTCTCTTCAGCGAGGTGGGGAAGCCAGACCCCCCGTGGGGGTAAGGATCATCCCGGCGGGCTCATAAGACTCGGACTGAGAAACCCGCAGAGCGGAGGTTCAAATCCTCCCCTCGCTACTTCCAGCATCGAGCGCACTACGTATTTACCACGCCCCAGCCGGGGTCAGCAGAGTTGCCCGGGGACTCGACGAAATCAGTCCATGAGGCCGAGCCGTTCGATGAGCACACCGGCTCGCTGACTACCCCCATCTACGAGACCTCGACCTTCGGCTTCTCCAAGGCAGAGGACGTCCCGATAGCCGTAGCCGACTCAGGGGCGAAGGGATACACCTACTCGAGGTGGGACAACCCCACCGTGAACAGGCTCGAGAAGAAGCTGGCCGCCTTCGAGCGTGGCGGAGACGGCGCGGGGTTCTCTTCGGGGATGGCCGCGATAACCACGTCGATATTCGCCTTCCTGAAGAAGGGGACGCACATCCTGGCGATCAAAGATCTCTACGGCGGCACTTACGGCCTCCTCCACGACCTGCTCCCGGAGCTGGGGTTCAGCACGGACCTGGTCGACACCACGGACTTCGGCGCCCTGGAGAGGGGGGTCAGGAAGAGCACAGGGATAGTCTACATCGAGAGCCCCACCAACCCCACCATGAAGCTGGTCGACATCGCCAAGGCGGCGAAGCTTGCCCATGCCAACGACGCCCTCCTCCTGGTGGACAACACATTCGCGTCCCCCATCAACCAGACCCCGCTGGAACTGGGAGCGGACGTCGTC
Organism: Nitrososphaerota archaeon; assembly: GCA_028866945.1. GTDB lineage: Archaea > Thermoproteota > Nitrososphaeria > Nitrososphaerales > Gagatemarchaeaceae > UBA183. Next base: position 59,920 of record JAGWHE010000001.1, on the reverse strand, counting down.
CTCCACAGCGTCACCAAGTACCTTAACGGCCACGCCGACCTCATAGCAGGAGCTGCGGTCGCAAGCCAGGCTAGGGCTCACAAGATCAAGATGATGCGCAGGGAGTTCGGCGGCACCCTCGACCCCCTCCCCGCCTGGCTGATACTCCGGGGGATGAAGACAATGGCGATCCGCGTCAGGCAGCAGAACGCCAACGCGATGGCGCTGGCAGAGTTCCTCTCGACTCACAAGAAGGTCGCGACAGTGCACTACCCTGGGCTCAAGGACCACCCACAGCACCAGCTCGCCAGGAAGCAGATGAAGGGGTTCGGAGGGATGTTGAGTTTCGAGCTCAAGGGGACTACCAGAGACGCCATGAAGTTCACCGAGTCGGTGAAGGTCGCCACGCTTGCGGCAAGTCTGGGGGGCGTGGAGACCCTGGTCTCTCAGCCCTACAACATGACCCACACGCAGATGTCGGCCAAGGAGAGGGCCAGCACCGGCATCCCGGAGACGCTGGTCAGGGTGTCGGTGGGGATAGAAGACGTCGACGACCTTATCGAAGACTTCAGGCGCGCACTCGCGGCTGTATGAGCCGGGCCACGACCCAGCGGCCGACTGGGCGCGGGCTCGAGAAGTCCTCCATCCCGTAGCGGATCAGTGGTTTGGTGAGGTGCCTGTTGGCCCTTGGAGACGAGACGTATGCGCCCCTAGGCAGCCCGCCCTTCTTTGATGATAGCACCTCGATCTTCTCCAGGTTGAGGACCTTGGGGTGCTTCGCCGTCCCCCTCCGGATGCCGCCAAAGACCCTGACCCTGTCACCCGCCTTCAGTCGCCTGGCAGTCCTTGTGAGGTCTCCGGTCGGCTCGTAGGCTGCGACGGAGCGGGTCAGCCCCGCAGTGTCGATGGAGATGTAGACATGACCGCCCTCTCCTATCCGGAGCCCCTGGACGGTCCCCTCGGCCCACCCTGACGAGTAGACCTTCCAGTCCAGTTGCAGCGCGAGGTGGGCGTCCGTGTGCTGGTTTGAGACGTACACCATCTGCCCGTCGAGCTCCTCGTCGTATCTGAGCATCTCGAAGGCCTTGTGCACGTTCGTTGGTGAGTCCCCCCTGACCCCGACGAAGACTGGGTCGGGCCCGTGTGGGGCGACCAGGACCTTCCTCTTCTGGTAGTCGTAGTTGTTGTAGAGGTGCGGGAACATCTTCGCATCCATGTCCCTCACGGACAGACTTTCTACCGCCCGCGCGGTCCCCCAGTTGTCTCGCTTGCGATAGGCGATAAGCTCGAAGGTGTGATCAAAGGTCTCGTCGAAGCCCAGGCAGGCCGCAGCGCCGACCAGGCCCATGCCGTTCCCGAGCTCGAATGATTTCGCGCCCGCCTCGGCTATGAGTCTCCTTGCTCTGTGAGGGCTCACGACCCCGTGCAGTGCGTCGAGGTAGAGCGCTTGGAACGCCCCGGCCGACGTCCCCTGGACCAGGACCATCCCGGAGTTGGCGCCGCCACGCACGTCGGACAGCTCCTCCACCTTCGCGGAAATCCGCTCGAAGGCCAGAGCCTGGTCGCGCGCTTCAATCTGAAGGCATACCGCCGCGTTCCCCCGGGTCTTGAACGGGATGTTGGGGTTGAGCCTCACGAGCCGGGGAAACGGAAGAACCCGGACGTCCGGCTGGAGGTCGACGGCGATTCGGTAGGCAAGGTAGGTGGTACAGTATCCTCGGGACGAGTCGGTGTCGTCCAATCCCACCAGGAAGCGCATCGTGAAAGAACCGGTCCCGGATTATTTTAACGTGGAAGGGCCGAGCTACTAGGCGTCGACCACGATCATCGTGAGGGTGCTCCTCACCTTGTCGAGGCGGCGTATGTTCCAGGTGATGGTCTCCTTGACCTTCTCCATGGTGTCGGCCTCGACCCTGGCTACGATGTCGTAGACCCCGTAGACCACGTATACCTCCTTGACGTTGGGGATGTCTCTGAGCTTCTTGAGGAGGTCTTCTTCCGCGCCGAGGTCGGCGTTTACGAGTACGAAGGCTTGGGGCATTTCTATACCTAACCTCCTTCTACGCAAGCGTTCCGTAATAACCGTTGCTCCTGTCTGACGAAAGCCCAGACTGAACAGACATTAAGGGGTGGGAGGGCGCTCTCCCGAGGCTCCGAGGATGCTAGGTGTGTTCGCCCTTGAGATGGGCCAGGACGACCCGACGAAGTGCACCGCCAAGAAGATGGTCCACATGGACCTGGCCAGGGGGGTAAGCAGGAAGTTCCACGCCTCCGACAAGGTGATAGTGCTCAACCCGTACGCGCACCGGGTGCTCTCGCCCCCCGACAAGGGTGCAAAGTCGGTCCTGGTGATAGACTGCTCGTGGAACCAGGCCCAGGAAGTCTTCTTCAGGCGGCTCGGGGGGAAGCACAGGAGGCTCCCAGTGCTCCTGGCGGCAAACCCCACCAACTATGCCAGGGCGGGGACGCTCAGCTCCCTGGAGGCGGTAGCCGCCACCATGTACATTCTCGGGGAGGTGGAGGAAGCAGAACGGTACCTTTCGATATACAAGTGGGGGCCGACCTTCCTCACCCTGAACCAGGAGCCACTGGAGGCGTACCGGAGGTCGCGGACCGAAGGTAGGGTGCTTCAGGCGCAGCGGGAGTACTTCCCGCATCTCTTCGAGAGAGCAAACGATTAATTGTGGCGGCCTGGCGGCCGCTTCGACCCGAGCCGGTGGACGGGCCACGGGGATCTCCTGGGGAAGTTCCTCCCTCGGAGCAGGACGCACGGCGCCAGGAGGCGCGGCCGGAGACGGCCGGCTCCAGAACAGAAACGAGACCCGGCCCACCAAAGGCGGTGATGGGGCGACCCTGAGGTCGGTGGGACGCGGGATGAAACGGCTGACCCGTGCGGAGCAAGGCCAAACGTGGCCGATGAGAGGCCTGCAGGAGGCCAGGGTAGGCCGCTAAGCGGAATCCCGTCGAGAACAGAAGGAGGACTACGGCCGGCACGAGTCGGATTCCTCGGCGGAGGGGGAGACCCTTCCGCTGGGGGCCTCTTCAGCGAGCGCTTGCCCGAAACATGCATAAAACGACCGCCGAGGAGCGCCCGATGTTGCACAGATTCGCCCACCTTGCAGACGCGCACCTGGGCGCCCATAGGGAGCCCAGCCTGCAGAAGCTGGAACTTCAGACCTTCGACGCGGCCATGAAGAAGTGCGCGGAGATGGACGTGGACTTCATCCTCGTGTGCGGGGACCTCTTCCACGTGGGCATCCCTGACCTGGGCGTGGTCAACTCTGCTCTCAAGAGCATGATGGAACTCCAGAGGCAGGGGATTCCGATCTACGCCATCTACGGGAGCCATGACTACACCCCCAACGGGACCTCGGTCATCGATATCCTCAACACGGCAGGGGTGGTGAACAATGTGTTCAAGCCGAGCTTCGAAGGAGACTCGCTCAGGCTCGGGGTGACTGTCGACGAAAAGACCGGGGCGAAGATCGTCGGAATGTCCGCCCGGAAGATAGGTCTTGAGAGCCGCTACTTCGACGTGCTGGACAGAGCATCCCTCGAGCAGGAGCAGGGGTTCAGGATCTTCGCGTTCCACAGCGGGCTCACTCAGCTGAAACCGGAATACCTGAGCGCCATGGAGACCGTAGATGCGGACCTGCTCCCGAAGGGGTTCGACTACTACGCCGGAGGGCATATCCATGAGAGGGGGGAGTTCGATCTCCCAGGCCGCCGGAACATCGTGTTCCCGGGGCCCCTTTTCACGGGGTATGGGCGAGACCTCGAAGCCACGGCCAAGGGTGAGAAGAGGGGGTTCTACGTGGTCGAGTTCGAAGAGCGCATCTCCAGCAAGACCTTCGTCCCCGTCGACACGTTCAAGGGAGTCTTCAGGGAATACGACCTGACCGGCAAGGGCGCCCCGGAGGCGGGGAGGCTGGTCGCCGACGACCTGGGCAAGGTGGACGTGCAGGGGAAGCTGGTGGTCGTCAAGGCGCACGGAGAGCTCGCAGGTGGGAAGGTCGCCGACGTGGGGCTTGCCGGAATCAGGACGAACCTTGCCGAGCGGGGCGCGGTCCACGTCTATCTGAACAGGAGCGGGCTGAAGTCGAGGGAGGCGGCCGTGGCCGTCTTCTCAGGGGAAGAGCCTGCCTCGATAGAGAAGCAGCTCTTCGAGAGGGAGGCGTCCAAGGTGAAAGTCGGGGACGAGCACCTCCGCGGCAGGGACGGAGCCCAGAGAGGGCTCGAGCTGCTCAGGCTGTGGCGTCAGCCTTCCAAGCTCGGGGAGGCGAAGAAGGACTACGCTGCAAGGATGGTCAGGGAAGGGATAGCCGCCCTGGAGAAAGGAGAGGAGAAGGATTGATCATACGGGAGCTCGAACTGAGGAACTTCAGGAGCCACGGGCACTCCGTCGTCCGGTTCCCCGAGGGCAGGACGCTGCTCGAAGGGGACATCGGATCGGGGAAATCCAGCGTGCTGATGGGGGTCGAGTTCGCGTTGTTCGGCCTCGGATCGGAGTCGGGGAACGCCGTGCTCAAGCTGGGCGCGGACGAGGGGGAGGTGCGGATGGTCTTCGACGTGGACGGGTCGGAGTACGAGGTGAAGCGGAGGCTTCAGAGGAAGGCCGGGCGCGTGCAGCAAATCGACGGAGAGCTCAGGACCCCGGCGGAGACCCTGAACCTCTCCCCCAGCGAGCTCAAGGAGAAGGTGTTGGAGGTCCTCGAGTTCAACGAGGCGCCTGACCCCAAGGCCCAGAGCTGGATCTACAGGTACGCCGTGTACACCCCTCAGGAAGAGATGAAGAGCATACTAGTGCTGGCCCCCGACCAGAGGCTCCAGATACTCAGGCGGGCGTTCAGAGTAGAGGACTACAAGACCGCGACCAGCAACGCCGAGGAGGCGGCGCGCGCCATACGACTCGAAGCGACCAAGCTCGAAGGGATGTCGGTGGGGGTGGGGGACCTAAGGGCGCAGACCGAGCGGCTGCTGCAGGAAGAGGAGAGGCACAGGGGCGAGCTGGCGGGGTTCGAGGCCGAGGAGGTGAAGGGGGAGGAGCAGGCGCTGGCACTCAAGGCAGAGCTGGCGGAGGCGCAGAAGCGCGAGCTGGACCTTCAGAGCACAAAGACCGAGAGGGATTACTACGAGCGGCTAGGGTCGGACGCCTCGAAAGATGCGGCCGAACTGGCAGGCGAAATCAAGGACGTCCGGGGGAGGCTGAAGAAGACAGAGGCCGCCGTCGACGAGGCCAGCAGCAGGAAGGCGCCGACCACGATTCCCCTGGCCGAGCTCAAGCGGAGGGAGCGGAGCCTGGACGCCAGGGTGAAGAAGCTTGAAGGGCTGAAGGGAGCGACCGACGCCAAGCTGTCAGAGTACCGGTCGATGACCGAGGAGGGAGTCTGCCCGGTGTGCGAGCGGCCGGTCGAGGCGCACGACTTCGATGAGAAGCGGTCAAGGAAGGAGGCCGAGAGGGAACACATCAACGAGGAGCTCGCCGGGGCGGAGTCTGAGCTCGAGGAGCTAAGGGGGAAGGTCGAGGAGATGATGGAGTTTCAGGAGGCGCGGAAGGAGCTCGCCGCGGGCAGGTCGGAGGCGTCTCGCCTGAAGGACGAATTGGACAGGAAGGAGGTCGCAATGAGGAAGCTCGAGAAGAGGGTCGCCTTCGCCAAAGACAGCCTGAAGCAGATCGGCGTGCAGACGAAGGTTCTGGAGGAGGTGGTGCAGCAGAAGAGGGTGACTGAGAAGAAGCTCGACCAGACCGAGGTAACCCTCCGGCGGGTAAGGGAGGGCCTCGTCAAGGCGAAGGAGAGGCTCGAAGGGGTCCAGAAGAGGCAGACGGAGATCGCCATCCAGATAGTGGCCAAGGAAGACGCTTCGAACAGGGGGAGGAAGCTGAAAGAAAGGGAGATTTGGCTCTCGGACTACTTCGTGCCGACGGTCAGGACCATTGAGAAGTCGGTGCTCGCCACGATCAACCAGGAGTTCGATTCGATGTTCAAGCGGTGGTTCGCGATGCTCGTCGCCGACCCCGAGAAGGAGGTCAGCGTGGACGAGGACTTCACCCCCGCTGTGATGCAGGGTGGGTATGAGCAGGACGTGAAATATCTGAGCGGAGGGGAGCGGACCAGCGTGGCCCTCGCTTACCGCCTGGCCCTCAACCTCCTCGCCCAGCGGGTCTCGGTGGGGATGAAGTCGAACCTCCTCATCCTCGACGAGCCTACCGACGGGTTCAGCAGGGAGCAGCTGGGGAGCGTCCGAGAAGTGCTGGACGAAGTAGCCTGCCCCCAGGTGATCATAGTGTCTCATGACAAGGAGCTCGAGAGCTTCGCGGACCAGATATTCCGGGTCGTGAAGTCCGGAGACGAGTCGTCGATCGCGGCGCCCTGAGTCGCCTGCCAGCCACCGAGTTTAAGAGCCGAAGGGGGCCAGAAGGCCCATGCCGCGGAGGATAACGTGGCTGTCCAACGTGATGGAGGCCTCGGTGACCGGCCTCGAGGACGACGTCGCCAGGTCCATCGAAGTAGTGGAGACGCCGCCTGCATGGATGTGCCTCGCGTGCAGAGGGGCGAAGCTGCTCTGCGGGAAGCCGAGGTGCCCCATAATAGTGAAGGCCCAGGCGATGGCGAAGCAGGGTGACGCACTGGAGACAAACGAAATCCAGGGCTCGTCGCCCCCTGGGGTGTTCGTCGGAAGGCTGGGGTACCCCAAGGTCTCCATCGGTCCGATGGTCCCGCCCCAGTACGGCGACACTGCGATCCTTGACACGCCGGAAGAGTGGCTGGGACGCCCGGTGGACCAGATAGTCGACTACCGGTATGCGCTCGTCAGAGGGAACTCGAAGGCAAAGGTAGAGGATGCCAGAGACCCTGGGCGGATGCTCGCCTCCCTGCAGGAGCTGGCGATGGCGGCGAGGCCTGTGGACACCGAGCTCAAGCTGACGAAGGCCCCGCGCAAGATACTCACGCTCAGCGAAGACACGCAGCCCTACGGCCCATCGGGCCCCCTCGACCACTTCAGGATCGACAACCCCTCGGTCGACCGGAGAGTCCAGACGGCCTACTACGACCGGGACCTGGACGCCGCGGGAGCGGTGGGCGACCTCTACAGGAAGGGGGTCCTTGTGACGCGGATCCAGAAGGCGTTCTCGCTCGGGATGTTTGGGATGGGGCCGAGACGCAGGATAGTCCCGACGAGGTGGAGCATAACGGCAGTCGACAGCGCCATCAGCCTGGAGCTGGTAGAGAGGGTCAAACATCATCCGACCATCGACGAGTACAGGGTGTACAGCTTCGGGGTCTACGACAACCAGTACGTGGCCATGCTCCTCCCAGAGCCGTGGAGGTTCGAGTGGATAGAAGCCTGGTTCCCCAACACGACCTGGAACCAGTTCACCACCACCCCGTATATGATCGGTGACTACGAGGAATACTTCGGGAGGACGAAGTATGCCAGGGTCGGGGGGTGCTACTACTCGACCCGGCTCGCGGTCACCGAAGCCCTGGACAGGGAGAGGAGGCAGGCTGCGGCGGTGGTGCTCCGGGAGACGTACCCCGGGTTCATCATCCCCCTCGGGGTCTGGAACGTCAGGGAGAGCATAAGGCGGCTGATGAAGCAGCCTTTCGAAAGGCACGACACTTTCGCTGGCGCCCTCGGGTCCGCGCTGTTGAAGATGAGGATTGGAAGGTCGAAGTGGACGAGGGAGAGCGTCCTCATCTCGAGGGAGCTCACCCAGACCAAGATCACAAAGTTCTGAGCGGTGGGCCCCCTCGCATTCTTAAAGCGCGGAGCGAGGACCGAATTGCCGATGACGAGGAAGCTGTTCTGGGAGGATATGTATCTGAAGGAGTTCGATGCCCGGGTCGTCTCGGCGGACGCCTCCAGACTCGTACTCGACCAGACGGCATTCAATCCGAGGGGAGGAGGGCTCGTATCAGACGTCGGAACCATCGACCGAGTCGAAGTGGGCGAGGTCGTGAAAGAGGGTGACGAGATAGTTCACGTCATGAAGGCGGAGGGGAGCTGGGCGCCGGGCCAGCCCGTCCACTGCGCCATCGACTGGGAGAAGAGGCACAGGATCATGAGGATGCACACGGCCGCCCACCTGTTGAGCGCCGTGGTGAACTCGGAGACCGGGGCGCTCATAACGGGAAACCAGATCAGCCCGGACGAGTCTCGGGTCGACTTCAACTTGGAGAACTTCGACAAGGAGAAGATGTCAGCCTACGTCGATAGGGTGAACCGAGAGGCTGGGAGGGGGCTCGAGGTCACCACCTTCTTCATGAAGAGGGAGGAAGCCCTGTCGAACCCTGGCTTCGTGAAGCTCGCGAACGCCATGCCGCCCACTCTCGCTGAGCTGCGGATAGTGAAGATCGGCGATGCGGATACCCAGGCGGACGGCGGAGTGCACGTGTCAAACACGAAGGAAATCGGGACGGTGGTTGCCCTGGGAACCGAGAACAAAGGGAAGAGCAACAGAAGGCTCCACTTCACAGTCAGACCATAGGCGCGCGTCCCCGATTAGTGAGCTACCTTCTCCGAGCTACCCAGAGCGGCATCCTCTTTGCCGTGCAGTTGCCGCAGTAGGTCTTCATAGCCCTGCTAGTTTCATCGAAGATGGTAGTAGAATGCGACATACACACTTGGACTCCGCATTCCGCACACGAAGCAACGGCGTGACCCTTGCAGACCGAACATCTTGCCATTCGTTCACCCCCAATTTTCTCTGCGACGTACGCTGCACGGACCGAAACAACTTCGACCTCGCTGAGTTCTTGGTCTTCCGGCGAAGTACAGGTAAGGCGCAGAGCTTAGGGTGCCCGGCTCCCTAATAAACAGGACGGCTAGATTGGGAGTTTGACCTCGCCCGGGAAGACGGGGACGCCCTTGAGTTCGAGGACCCGGGAGTATTCGGCCGCCCTTGAACTCGCGGTCCAGCCGCTCATCGCTTTGGAGTTTCCGTCGGCGTCGCAGATCACGAGGGCCGCGGTGTCATCCTTCCCGCGCACCACTTTGTGCATCATCTCTTCTCCCACCGGGGTCCACTCCTTCACGCCAAGCTTCAGCAGGAGCATCGGGTAGCTCGGGCCGGCGACCTCCTGGAGCGCCGCCAGGGCCCCGGTCACCCTCTTCCTCCCTTCCTGGACAGCTGTAAAGTAGTCCATCCTAGCTCCCCAGATACAGCAGGGTGAAGACGCCGAGGAGAGAAAGGGCCACCCCGATTACCTGGTTGAGCTCGAGCCTTTCCTTCAGCAGCGCCAGGCCAAAGCTGGCCGCAACCGCTCCCCCCATCCCGGAGATCGCGGTCACGACAGGGAGCGAGCCACCGGGCACCGAGATTCCGTAGGTCAGGGTGACGAAGCCGACGGCTTCCAGGACGCCGATCACCACGAGCCCCTTCGAGAGGACCGCCCTGGAGGGACGGACATCCTGCTTGAGCGCCGGCGCGAGGAACACGCCCATCGAGATCCCCACCACCCGGAGGACCAGCACCGGGACGATGACGCTCACCATGGGGGCGGCGTAGCCCACCCCGACGTACACCGCGCCGAAGAAGACTGCGGCAAGCAGAGCGGAGGTGAAACCTGCGGCCAGGTTGGGGGCCCGGCCGGAGACCGACTTCCTCAGTTCAGACAGTCTGGCAGAAGTGAGGATCACGCCGATGATGATGCCGGCGATGGCGAGGGCCTGGACGGGCGAGAGGAAGGCACCCAGCAGGACGATGGAGAGCGCGGCCGTGATCGCCGGATATGTGTAGGCCACGGGCGCGACCACGGAGACGACCCCCTTGTGGAACGCGCGGTAAAGGAAGGTGAAAGCCACGAAGTTCAGCACCCCCGCGACCGCGAGCACGAGCAGGGGGACGAGAGGGGCGACGAAGTTCGGGCTGACGAGCGGCGTCATCGGGATAAGGACCACCAGGGTGAAGAGCATCGAGTAGACGATCGTCTTGTAGTAGCCTATCCTCTCGGACTGGCTCCTCGACGTGAAGTCGGCGGTCCCCCAGCAGAGGGCAGTCACCAGGCCAGCGAATACGGACTGGTACACCAAGTGTTCTGGTTCCATCCCTCCTGGTTCGGCTTTAAGAGGCGTGCTGAAGGTAGCCGGACAGAATGAAGATAGACGCCGAGGTCGCAGTGGGCGACCCCGCGGAGTCTGCAGAGCTCGCCAGGAGGGCCGAGGAGTTCGGGTTCGACTGTTTCTGGGTCAACGAGACCAAGCACGACCCCTTCGTGCAGCTGGCGATAGCCGCGAGCTCGACCAAGAAGATACAGGTGGGATCCTCGATCGCGGTCGCGTTCTCAAGGAGCCCCACCACGCTGGCATACTCTTCGTGGGATCTCCAGAGCCTCTCGAAGGGAAGGATGATCCTCGGGCTCGGAAGCCAGGTGAAGGGGCACATCGAGCGAAGGTTCGGGATGAAGTGGGACCCTCCGGCGCCGAAGATGAGAGACGAGGTCCTCGCCATCAGAGCCGTCTGGAAGGCCTGGCAGGATGGGACGAGGCTCAACTACGACGGGAGGTACTTCCATCTTGACCTGATGAGCCCGTTCTTCGACCCCGGCCCCATCCCCAACCCGAGAATCCCAATCTATGTCGCTGCCGTGAACCCCGGGATGTGCAGAGTCGCGGGAGAAGTCGCCGATGGGCTCCACGTGCATCCGCTGCATACGGTAAGATACCTCAAGGAAGTCGTCGTCCCTTCGGTGGACGAAGGGGCAGCAAGGGCGAAGAGAAAGCGAGGGGAGGTCGCCGTGGCCGCCTCGATCTTCGTGGCCGCGGGCGACTCTGCGAAGGAGACAGGCAACGTCAGGGAGGCGTACAGGGAACAGATCGCGTTCTACGCTTCCACCCGGAGCTATAGGAAGGTGATGGAGCTCCACGGGTGGGGAGACATCGCAGACCGGCTCCGCGGGCGCTCCATCGCGGGGGACTGGAAAGGGATGTCCTCGGAGATTCCAGACGAGGTCCTTGACGAGTTCGTCGTAGTAGGGACCTGGGAAGAAATCGGGGGCCTGATCACCGCCAGATATGGCGGACTGATCGACCGCGCGCGGCTCTACCTCCCCTTCGACGGGGATGAGAGGTGGCGCGCCCTGGTCGCCGGGTTCAGAGCCTGACGCTTATCTCGACCGCATCCCCGGCGCCCATCCCCCAGTTCGGTGGCGCTTCCCTATAGGCGCTGGAGTATGCTCCGGAGCGCCTGACGTAGTCCAGGTAGGGTTTCATCTCGCTCCCGAACGATTTCACGTTGTCTGCCACCACGACGCTCCCCTTGTGCAGCAGGCGTTCGACTGACTTGAGGTAGGCAAGGTAGTCGACTTTGACCGCGTCCAGGAAGACCATATCGAATGAGCCGCCGAGGGTCGGGAGGACATGCAGGGCGTCGCCGACGACGACGTCCACACGGTCGGAGACCCCAGCCTTCGCGAAGTTGGAGCGGGCCAGCGCGGCAATTTCCTCGCTGATCTCGACGCATGTGACCTTCTCGCCCGCCTTCAGGTGCCTTGCCATCCTGATGGCGCTGTAGCCCACGTTGGTCCCGACCTCCAGGATTCTCGCAGGTCGGTGCTCTCTGATGACGTCGTCCAGGATCATCCCGCGTTTGGGACCGATGATCGGCCAACCCCGGCCGGGGGCGGCAGACTCGATCGAGGCCAGCACCTCTTCAGGCTTCATCCGACGTCGAACACCATCACGCGCTGTAAAGCTGTCGGTCGGAGTCGGGGGGACAATCTTTTAGTAGCGGAAACTCGTGTTGATGGTCGTTTCATGTCAGCCGAACAGGTCGATGTGAGGGAGGTACAGAGGACGGTCTCGAAAGTAGTAGACCCTGAGATCGGGATGCCCATAGTGGAGATGAACCTGATCGACAAGCTGGACATCAAGGATGGGGACATCAACGTGGAGTATCATGCCACGACCCAGTTCTGCCCGCCGGTGTTCGCCCTCAAGATTTCGCAGGACCTCAAGGACGGCCTAGCTCAGGTCAAAGGAGTGAAGTCGGTGAAGGTCGTCGTCACTGGACACTATTTCGCTGACGCCATCAACAGGCAAGTGAACAAGGCGGCAGCTGGTCCCGAAGGCTCGACGGCGCAGCAGACCCAGAAGGCGTGACTACAGCAGCGTAAGGGCTGCTGAAAGGGCACCTAGCTTGGCCGTCGTTTCATCCCTTGCACCGCAGACGATGATGGCGTCTCCGCTACGGGGCCCGAACTCCCCACGGAGGGTTGACCATGTCTTGCCTGGAAAGTCCTTCTCGCAGTCGGACGACTCGCCCGGCACGGTGAACTTGTCCCCTCTGTACACGTAAGTCGTGGCTCCGTCGGCACCGAACCTGATGGCGGCGTCTCGCTGTTGGATTCCGCTTGAAATCGATCCCCCGGCCGATCTGACTAGGGTACCCGCCTGCTTCTTCCCCAGGGTGAGCGTCGAGCCGTGCAGGACCACCGGCAGGGTGAGCGACTTCAGGATCGCCTGATTGGCGCGAACGCCGGCGTCGGCGAGCCTTATCCCGGCCGAGCCAATCTCGATTAGGCGGGCCCTTCGGAACTTCTTCAGTATCGTCCGCATGGACCCCTCCCCAAGGCCGGACTCGGCGGCCAGGGTCTGCCTCCCCACCGACTTCGAAGCGCCAAGAGTCAGGAATGCGAGGAGCGTGTGCTCCCTGGTGAAGCCCGGGGACGGTCCCTGCTCCCGCCTTTCGACGACCCTCAGCACGTCGTTGACCCCGGTCAACGTGAGCGGTCTTGATTGGGGCTCTCTTTAACCCGTTCCGTCTTGTCAAGAAACTTGGCTACATAGAGCTTATATCTCATCTGGCTGGATAATCCAACCAGCCATGCGAAAGACCGACGTCGCAATTGTCGCCGTCTTCAGCGCCCTCGTCATAGGGACAGACTTCGCGCTGGCACCCTTCGCTAGCTTCAAGCTTCTCGACACCGTCGTCTTCATGGTGGCCTTCGTCTACGGCTTCAGGCAAGGGGCCGCCGTGGCGGTGGTGTCAGAAGCGGTGTGGAGCGTCGTGAGCCCCTGGGGCGCCGCAGGCGCGATCACCCCGTTTCTTGTCGGAGGGGAACTGCTCTTCGCCCTAGCCGGGTGGGGGGCGTCGAGGGTGTGGCGGACGGGTGGAGCCAGCCCCTATCCGGTGGCGGTCTTCATCGGCGCGACGCTTGCCATCTGCGCCTTCGTGTGGGACTTCGCAGCCAATGCGATGACCGCTCTGATTTGGTTCGGGCCTGGCTTGAGTCTGGCGCAGCTCCTCACGGTCGAGCTGGCTGGCTTCGTCTTCCCAGTCCCCATGGCACACGAGCTGGCGGACTTCGCCCTCGGCATGTTTCTTGCGCCCGCGTCCCTTCTGATAATGCCAAGGCTCAGGAAGATCACTTGACCGTCACCAAGCCGGTCTTCTACGGGGTGGCCGTGGTGCTCGTCGCTTTCCTTCTGGTCACTTCTGCCCTGGCGGCGGTGTACTATGGCGAATACCAGCAGGAGAGGTCGCTCGACATGAAGCACCAGACCGAGCTGTCCCTGGCGCTCGCCAACTACAACTCCCTCACTTCGCTCTACAACTACAGCCTTGGCTATTACAACGAGACGCTCTCCCTGCTCGCCGGCGCGGTGTCGAGCCTGAACACGAGCACCCCCGCCTATCGCGCCGCTGCGGCCGACCTCGCCTCGCTCTGGTTGTCGTACCAGACCCTTGCGAACGGGAACGGCCACCGGGCGCTGGTCTACAACGTGCGCATGGTGGTCGACTACGGCAATGGGACGAGCAGGTGGTACAACGACTCCACGGCCCAGCCAGGGTGGAACGGCTACGTCGTCAGCCTGGTGCTGCTGCGAGGAGACGTCCAGGCGACTTGGTATCCTCAGTACGGAGAGCACTTCGTGACCGGGATCGACGGCGTCAACCAGACTTCGAACAGCGCTTGGTTCGTCTGGGAGTTCGCCAACGGCGGGTGGACCCCCTCCGTAAGCGGTTCCGACCAGCTACAGGTGGTCAATGGGACGGTATTGGCGTGGACCCTGTGCGGCTACGATGCCAGCTTCAACCCGGCATGCACGCCCTAGGGCACGGACGCCCGCGAGCGCAGTTCCCGATATCCCGATCAGCCGACGGAAAACAGAGAGGGCGGTCCCCTGAACCTCATACCCTTCGGTCCGTCGAGCCTGATGTGCCTGCTGCGCCTGTTCATGTCCCTGTGACGGTGCCGGCGGCAGTTGAACAGGGGAATCAACGATTGCTGACCAAAGGCTCAACTGCGTGCACAAGGCGCGATGCCTTAAGTGCCCTGGAACTGCCGAAAGTCCATTGGACACGACGCCGGACGAAGTGAAAGTCTATGTCGTCGCGCTGATTCTCGACTCGAACCCGGAGGAGGCGATCAAGCTCCTCTCAAAGTGGTATGGGATCTCGGTCCCCAAGCTCGGGGTGGGAGTGGTCAAAGGGAAGACGAAACGAGTCGCCGCGGTGTATTCTCAGAACAGGAAGGAGATACTCGCCGCCAAGCGGGAGTACCTTTTCGACCCGTTCGTCATGATACACGAGTACTACCATCACCTCAGGTCAGTGAGCGGGAGACACCGGGGCACAGAGAAGCAGGCGGACAGGTTCGCCCTGGACTTCATAGCAGCCCACCGGAAGGCCGCAGGCGGCGCCGTCTGACGTCAGACGGCTGACCAGACCGCGTCGTCGTCCGAGAGCTGGACGTACCCGCATCGCTCGCATCTGAGCCCCCTGATGACGGTCTCCTTGCCACTGCGGCCGAGCCGCTTCTCGTACTCGAGCATCTGGCCTGCGTGGCACCTCTCGCACATCAAACTGCATCCGCGTCCCCGCATGTGTAATAAGAAGGGCCCCCGCGGAAAGGTTTACGTGAAGTTGCTGCACGGAATCTCGGGATGAGACCGATGAGGCGGCTGCCTCTGTCAACGCCCAACGAGGGACCCGAGAGCTGCATCTTCTGCCAGATAGTTACCCGGAAGGCGCCCTCCAACGTCGTCTATGAAGATGCCAGGTACATAGCATTCCTCGACATCTATCCGTTCTCGAGGGGGCACACACTGGTCTGTCCCAAGGAGCACGGTGAGACCATCTGGGACATGAAGGAGGCAGACATCGCAGACCTGTTCCAGGTGGCTTACAAGGTCTCAAAGGCAGTGGTAACCGCCGTCGAGGCGGACGGGTTCAGGTTCGTCCAGAACAACGGCGAAGCGGCCAACCAGGTGGTGGCCCACGTGCACGTCCATGTAATCCCGGTCAAGATGGAGGACAAAGGGAGGTTCTCCGACCGCAGGAAGTTCGCCCCGGCGGAGATGGATGAGACCGCGCGCCTGATCAGGACAGAGATGGCCAGAGCCTAGGGGACGAACACCGAGATCGTCGTGAGAGCGGAGTCGGTGCTCGATCCCGTGATCAGGTAGACGGTGTAGACCCCTGGCCCGTAGTTCCGGATGAAGGGCTCGAGCGAGAAGGATATGTTCACGGTGCTCTGGTTGATGGTCCATCCGTCGGCGCACACGGTGGTCCCGCTGGTGAACTGGCCGCACCCCCCGAAGACGCCAGAGGGAGGGAGCACGCCCCCGACGAGGGTGCCGGGGCCGTAGTCGTGCGGCGCGCTGTCGAGCTGGCTCCTTGTCTGGGCCGTGGGGGTTCCGTCGAACCCTATGTAGATCGAGTCCGCCTTGGGGGTGCCCGGGATTGGCGTCCCTCTCATGGTGACGTAGTATGGGTTTGAACCTGACGAACCTGTGGTCGTGAAGTTGAGCGCAATGTAATCGTTCTCGAACTCCTCGTCGGAGGGGAAGACGCGGGTGCTGTTGTAGGCGACGCCGATGGAGACGAAGTTGTGGAGCGGGTCGAGGATGTTGTACCTGTGGCCGTTGTTGCAGCAGGCCACGTCGTTGTACACCATGGAGTGTTCCAAGAACTGGATCGCCTGCTCGACGGCAGAGGTCGTGGTGTAGTGCGGGAGCGAGTAGGACAGGTAGGCGGCGGTCTCGGAGTCGGCTCCCCTGCCTCCCAGCAGCGAGTACCTCATGTAGGGCTTGTATCCCTGGACGTCATAGTGACCGAAGTAGCCGTAGTACAGCATCGAGTCGGCGTGCTGCTGGGCTGCCTGGTTGAAGCCCAGGGAGACGGGTCCGGAGCCGTTCGCCGCCCGGTCCGCGTTGATCTGGCCGAGGGCATATTCGGCCAGGGCACAGTAGTCGCTGGGATATGAAATCGCGGCCTCGCTTCCGTTGATGTTGGGCGAGGCGAGAGGACGGACCGACACGACGCTCGAGCAGTTGGTCGAGGTGACGAACCCGCCGTTCGCGCCCCCGGTAACCGTGCTGCCGTTCGTCGTTCCGCCGCCCTCCAGTCCGGAGACTAGTGAATAGCCCCGCCTGAGACCCTCAGAGAGGTACGGGGCCGCGGCGACGAAGGCTGAAAGCAAGATCAGAGCCGCGACGATCATCGCCGCTGCCCTCCGTCCCCTCCGTTCGGGGGCCGCAGGCGCCTCGATCGCGGAGCCCTCCGTGGCGGCCCGGGTGCCGAGCTTCATCTTGGGGTTCTGGTCGCGCCCCTCGATTATAAGCCAACTGAATTTCTTCGCTGTTCAACCGCGTGCAGGCGCGGTGGTTTCTCTGCTGGAGAGGTCGGCTACGCCGTGAGGCCTTCTCTTTCGTCCTGGGCGAACACGCTGGCGGGTATCTCGGGGAAGCTTTCCCTCATCCTCTGCTCGGCGACCACCGATGCCTCTTCGAGAACCTTCTGGGCATCCTCGTTGGCTGCGTCGAAGTTGAGAGAGATGCCTCCCGTGGTGCCTGCGTCCACCAAGACGCTGCTGAGGAGGCCCGAGAGCTCGCCGATCTCCTTGTCGGCCTCTGGGAGCGCCATGCGGAGGTCCTCCTTCATGTTCCTGATGACGGACACAGCCGGAGCGAGCGTGTTGGCGATTTCGCCGAGGTCGTTGATGGTCCCCAGCCTCAGGGAAATCTGCTCCAGGGCGAGCTGAGCCTGCGTGACCATCTTCCCCATCTTCCTCACCTCCGTGAGCTCGTTGGCGTAGACCGCCGCGTGCTGCGTGTCGTGCTTCGCGAGAGAAGACACCACGTTCTTGAAGATGGTGGCGTCTCGCTGCTTGATCCTGTTGACTGTGCTGTCGAGCTGCGATATGAGAAGCTTGACCTGCCTGTTTGCTTGCTCGAGCTGTGGCTTCAGGGGTGCCGCCTGTCGCACCGTCCCCTTGAGCCTGTCCACGAGGCCGGGCCCCTGGTCCTTCCTATCCCATCTGGAAGAGAAGCTCATGCGTAGTCATCAGGGCCTTCATGGCTCCAATATACGGCGGGCTCTAATCGGCGTGCCAGTTTGAAGAATTAATGTTGACAGCGGCGCCGGTCGCTCATCCTGAAATACAGAAGGGCGGCGGCGCAACTCCGTTGAAGTTCCAAGATGGGCTGGCATTCCTGACGGCTGGCGAGATGGCTGAGGCGGACAGGTTCGCGATCGACACGCTGGGGACAGGGGTGGACTCGCTGATGGAGAACGCAGGAGTGAAGACGGCGGAGATGGCGCTGCGCCTTCTCGGGGGTGACGTCGCCGGCAAGAAGATAGAGATTCTGGTGGGGAAGGGCAACAACGGAGGAGACGGGCTGGTGGCCGCCAGGCACATCCACAACTGGGGCGGAGATGTCACAGTAATCCTCGGAGACGGCAGTGCCGCACTGCGGGACTCTGCCGCGAAGCAGTTCGCCACAGTTGAGAAGATGGGAGTCAGGGAGAAGGCGCCGGACGAGGAGCTCGAGGGGGAGCTGATTGTCGACGCGCTCCTCGGGTACGGGGCCAGGGGGAGCCCCAGGGAGCCCCTTGCCGGACTGATCAGGAGGGCGACTGCTTCGAAGTTGCCCATCCTTGCGGTGGACGTCCCGTCGGGGCTCGACGCGACGACGGGGGAGCCTGGGGAGCCCTGCGTGACGGCGAGGGCGACGGTGACCTTCGGGTTCCCGAAAACCGGCTTCCTCGACGCCAGGGCGAAGGGACACCTCGGAGACCTATACGTGGCTGACATCTCGCTCCCGAAGACAATCTACGAGAAGTACTCCTGTCCGGGCGTGTTCTCACGAAGAGGGCTGATCAGGGTCTGGTAGGAAGGAGCATGGAACGCTTTTCAAGCGACCAGGGGAGAACCTGGAACGTGAAGAGCCAAGCCGACCAGATGAAGTGCCCGAAGTGCGGTCGCTTCGACCTGAAGGAGACGGACAAGGGCATATCCTGCCGGGTCTGCGGCTATACCCTATCGCCGGGGGAAGGCGACAGGTTCAGGCTCTACAAGCTCCTGAAGGAAGAGGAGAAGGGAACAAAGCGCCCCTAGGATCTTCTGAAGACGAAGACTGACCAGACCCATCCGGCCGGGGACCTCGACACCAGCCTGAATCCCTTTGCCTGCAGCGCCCCTCTGATTCTCCTAGTCGGATGCACGAAGAACCTGAATCCGTCGCGCCCGAAGGCCAGTCCCTGCAGCGGGAGGAAGAGTCTCACCACCTTCGTGGCGAAGCGGGTATCGTCAGGCACGGCGATGGCGTAGAGAGCCTCCGCGGCCGAGCTGGAGTTGTCGATTAGCGCGTCCAAGTCTGGATAGCAACAGAGGACGCCGTCAAGGATTACCATCTTGGAGCTCGGCAGCTTCGAGGAGGCTCCGTCGCCGACCTGGAACGAAACCGACCCGGAGAGGCCTTTGGCAGCCGCCAGGCTGCCTGCCATCTGAATCATCCTGGGTGAAAGGTCGATGCCCACCGCCCCCGAGGCGCCGCGGCGGAGAAGCTCGAGCGCCAGTGCGCCGAAGCCGCATCCCACCTCCAGTACGGTCGACCCCTTCAGCCCGTTCTCCGTCAGTGCCTCCGCAATAGAGAGAGCGGACGCGCCTAACCCCCTCTTCTCGTAGCCCCGGAACATCCTCTGGGACTGGCGGTCGAAGCAGCATGAAATCCCGGTGGTTTCCCTGTCCAACGGTGTTGGGCGGGGCCGGGCTGGAGATAAGCGCGTCTGAATACCGCAACCGTTTAACCTGCTGCCGGCACGCGTCCTCGGGTTGTCGGTTAAGGTAAGCCCGATCTCCAAGACGGCGGCAATCCTGATCATCGTCATCGGAGCGTTCGTGCTCTTGACAGGGCTCGTCGCGGGGGTTCTGGTTAACGAAGTGGCTGGGGCCGCCTTCATACTCCTGGGGGTGGTCCTCTATGCGATGCTGCTCAGGTTCGCCCGGAAGCTCAGGTCTGAGGTCTCAGGAGCGACCCGCTAGGACGCAGGCTGGGTGGGAGAGAACCTGTGCTTCAGGTTCCGATCCCAGATCCTCGCGGCGAGGTAACCTCCTATCGTCCCGCTGAGCGCCCCGACGATCAGGACCGGTAGATACACCTCCACGAACGGCGCGGTCGTCCCGAAACCCAAGGTGATGAACGCGTAGGTCGCGGACACGCCCGTGATGATCGAGCTCAGGCTCAGGGCCGCGACCAGCCTCTTGGGCCGGACCTTGCCTTCCGACCTGACCCTGAATAGGACGCTGAACACGTCTACGAGCACTCCATAGAAGAGGGCCACTGCCAGCGCGAAGGGCCCGAACGCGAGCTGGAACGGAGTCTCGACCAGCCCGTTGATTAGACCGGTGTAGGTCGCACCTCCTGGCCCGAGAAGGATGAAGCTGAGGGAGAGGATGATGGCCTCGAAAACGATTAGCGTGTCGCCGACCTCGAAAGGAAGGGCCCCGTATACGACGCCAATCAGAACGCCGAAGAGCGTGGCCGTGATCAGCTTCTTTGTATTCACCAAACTGGTGAGCAGTATAAGGCGCGCCTCCGAGCGTATTTAACGTTAATTATAATACTCGCACCGCGCCAGGAAACGGATATCCCCTCCCAGAGCCAAGACCGGGCGTTGGCGGTGTCCACAGTTGGCCCTTAGCCAGGAAGTCAGGCGGCCGGGTCTGTTCAATGGGCGGGGCCGATGGGACGCCATCGTGGTGGGCTGCGGGGTCATGGGAGCCTCTGTGACCTACAACCTTGCCAGGAAGGGCCTCAGGACGCTCAACATAGAGAGGTTCGGGGTGAACCATGAGCTCGGGTCGTCCCACGGT
This sequence comes from Nitrososphaerota archaeon, assembly GCA_028866945.1. GTDB lineage: Archaea > Thermoproteota > Nitrososphaeria > Nitrososphaerales > Gagatemarchaeaceae > UBA183. The sequence goes on along the minus strand of JAGWHE010000001.1, from coordinate 39,839 downwards.
CAGACGAGGATAATCCGGCTGGCGTACTACGAGGACGCGAGGTACATTCCGCTGCTCCGGAGAGCATTCGAATCCTGGAGGGAGGTCGAGTCGAGGTCGGGCAAGAAGTTGCTGTTGATGACCGGGGGGCTGATGGTGGGCCGAAGCGACGGGGCGCTGGTGAAGGGGGTGCTGAAGAGCGCCGCGGCCCACGAGGTCCCCCACGAGGTGTTATCGGCGCGAGAGGCACAGGATCGGTTCAGGGCGTTCTCTCTGACCGACGAGTTCGAGGCGGTTTACGAGCGCAACGCCGGGGTCCTGTTCGCTGAAGAGAGCGTGAGGGCGTTCGTAGGGCTGGGGAGCGAGGCCGGGGCCGAGTTCAGGTTCTCCGAAGAGGTGAGGGGGTGGAAGGCTGGGGCAGACTCGGTCGAGGTCGAGACGAGCCTCGGGAGGCAGACCGCGCCGAGGCTGATCCTCTGTGCAGGTGCATGGAATGGCCGCCTTCTGGGCGGGGCCATTCCCCTCCAGTGCGAGAGACAGGTCCCGTTCTGGTTCTCTTCTGGAGGGAGGGACGTGTTCACGGCACCGAAGATGCCAATCTTCATCATGGAAGAAAAGGCAGACTCCTACTACTACGGCATCCCTGAGCTCGGCCATGGAGTCAAGGTCGCCCGGACCCACGGAGGCGAGATGGGCGACCCGGACAAGGTCCGACGCGAGGTCACAGACGAAGATGCTGCCCCGGTCAGAGACTTCGTGGCGAAGCGGCTCGCGGGACTGGACAACGTGCCCATCGCGTCGACTACCTGCCTGTACACCAACACCCCAGACCTCAACTTCGTGGTGGGCCCCCTTCCCGGGGAGCCGAAGGTCACCGTAGTAAGCGCCTGCTCGGGGCACGGGTTCAAGTTCGCCAGCGTGATGGGCGAAATCGCCGCCAACCTGTCGGCGGGAGAGAAGGCAGGGTACGACATCGCATTCCTGAGCCCCGACAGGTTCAGGACGAAGTAAAACCGCACCTCCGGTCCAGCCGACGCGTTCCGGGTCTCCGTCGAACTACCGGCCGGACGCAGCCTTGGCCCTCCTGAGGTCGCCGCCCCGAGGAGAGAACCACAGGTCGAAGGCGAGGTAGAGCAGCGCCAGGGCCCAAGCGAATGAGGCGTACAGCAAAGGCTGGACCAGCGTACTGCCTCCTGCGACGAGAAAGGCAGCCGATGTAGAGGCGACCGTCCCTGAGGCGAACATCGCCGATGCCCTCCCCCTTGACGCCTTGGCCAAGGAGGGCCTGTCAGCCCTGAGGGTCAGGATCGGCATAAGGCGGGCGTACCGCCCGAATCTGGGCGGCAGGGCCCGGGCCAAGGTCGTCCGGCCGGCCCTCATTTCCGTGAACCTGATCCCCAGCGCCATGCCGACGGCGTAATGGGCGGGGCAATGTATCAGGAAGGTCGCGGCGAACTCTGCGAGCAGGATGTAGATGGCGAAGACTACCCCTCCAGGCACGGCTGGCGCGAGGGAAAAGATCAGAGCGAGGGCTGCAAGTTCCAGGGACGCGCCAAGGGCAGGCCGCATGGGGTTCCGGAAGAGACGGGCTACTTTAGGGTGAGGTGTGGCCTCTGTAGCGGTATTCGGATTCTGCTTTCCCCAACGTGAGGATGCCGTCTGCGACATCCTCGGCGACCTTGGAAGACGGCCTCGCCGAGGGACGCCCGTAGCCGCCCCCTCCCGCGGTCCTCACTTCGATGACGTCCCCTGCCTTCAGGTTGAGCGTGGACTTGGACGGGATCCTCGCCTTCTCTCCGCCCTTCACGAGGAGGACCTCGGTCTCCGCGCCGGCGGACCCGCCTGCGAGGCCCCAAGGTGCGTGCCTCCCTCTCTCCGCCAGGATGGTGAAGGTTGTACCGTCTTCCAGGGACTGATACGCCCTCACCAGCCCCGAGCCTCCCCTGCATCTCCCTGCCCCCGAGCTGTCCGGCCTGAATTCGTAGGCGACCATCCTGACCGGGATCGTTCGCTCGATTTCTTCTATCGGGGTGTTCATGGTGTTCGTCATGTTGGCCTGTATGCCGTCCACCCCGTCCATCTGCCTTCGCCCTCCTAGCCCCACTCCTATCGTTTCGTAGAAGGCCCAGGGCGAGCCCCGGAAGGTGCCACCCATCATTACATTGTTCATCGAGCCTCCGGCTGCCGCAGGGACCCTGCCAGGGGCTGCAGGCGCGAGCGCCCTGAAGAGCACGTCGGCGTTCCTCTGACTGGTCTCGACGTTCCCCCCTCCCACGGGATGAGGAGGAGTAGGGTTCAGGACCGTGCCTGGAGGGACGCTCACTTTGACCCGGGCAAAGGCCCCGTAGTTGGCCGGGATGTCGTCCCCCAGGAGGCACCGGAGGACGAAGTACGCCCCGGAGATCGTCACCCCGAGGACTGCGTTGAGGGGGTAGTCCACCTCGGTCGCCGTGCCGGAGTAGTCCAGCGAGATGCCTGACTTCGACAGAGTCACCTTCACCCTGAGCTTCAGGTCCTCCCCCGAGGGCCCCTCGAGGAAGTCCGTCGCCTCGTAGCTCCCCTGGCGGAACGTCGAGAGCCTCTTCCTGGTGAGCACGTCAGAATGCCTGAAAGCGTTTCGGGCCGCGAGCCCGAAGGGGTCGGGGCCGTACTTCGCCAGGAGCTCCCTGACCCTTCTGACCCCGGTGAGGTTTGCCGCCACCTGGGCCTTCAGGTCTCCCTTCCGTTCTGCCGGCGTCCGGGAGGCTGCCGAGAACTCTCTCACCGTCGACTCGACGAAGCTTCCGCCCTTCCAGAGGAGGGTGGGCTCGAGGACGAATCCTTCTTCCGAGAGAGTGTGGGCGCCCATGGAGATGCTCCCAGGGACGAGGCCTCCGACATCGGCGTGGTGGGCCTTGTTCGCCACGAAGGCCACGGCCTCTCCCCGTTCGTAGATGGGGGCGACGACTGTCACGTCGTTCAGATGAGTCCCGGTGATGTAGGGGTCGTTCGCCACCGCCATGGACCCCTCGTCCAACTTCATCCCCTTCTGGGAGAAGTGGCGGATCAGGTTCTCGAGCCCCCACGGAAGGGAGCCGAGGTGAACCGGGATGTGCTCCGCCTGCGCGAGGAGCCTGCCGCCCGCGTCGAAGACCGCAGCGGAGTGGTCCATCCTTTCTTTGATGTTGGGCGAATAGGCTGAGTTGCGAAGGGCCAGCCCCATCTCCTCGCTGGCGTACAGCAGGGAGTTGCTGATGATCTGGAGCGAGACCTGGTCCGTCTTCATCTTGTCAACCTCATGCCGTAGTCTTCGGCTCTCCAGCGCCAGGCCCGGTTCACCACGAGTGTGGAGTCGTAGTCTTCGATTATGCAGGGGCCGTGCCCGTCGGTCCCCGAAGGCAGGGCGTCGCGGAGAAGGACGGGAGCAACGGCGCTGGTCCCGCTGATCCATGCCAGCCTTTCCTTGACGGGGTGAGAAGGAGCACCGGCGGAGCGCGAGAGCGCCGGGACATGCCGAGGGACGGTCGCCTTCACCCTGATGTTCACCACCTCCATCCTGTCCGGCAGCGCATAGCCGTAGAGGGCCTCGTGGCGCGCGTCGAAGGCAGCGCGGGAGCCGGAGTCGGAGTGGAAGGGGAGGAGGAGCTCGTGGGACTGGCCCACGTATCTGCCTTCGAAGTAGCGTGAGAGCCTATAGCTGTGGAACCCTTCTTCCTTCATCGATTCGGCCGCGGCCGACTCGAGGAGACGGAAGCGCTCGGCCATGGGTGGATCGACCTCCATCACCGGAGCCACGAAGGTCCGGGTGAGTTCCCCGGCGACGAGGCCGTATGCGGAGAAGAGCCCGGCGTGCTGTGGGACGACCACGTCTGTGACTCCCATCTCCTCGGCGAGGTCGCAGGCATGCACTGGGCCGGCCCCCCCGAAGGCGAACATCACGAACTCCCGCGGGTCCCTGCCGCGCTCGACGGTCACGAGCGCCATGGCCCTGGCCATGCCGTCGTTCACCAGCCGCACGACTCCCTTCGCCGTTCCGAGCGGGCTGGCTCGGAGGCCCCTGGAGAGTCTCTTCATGGAGAGCAGAGCCAGGTCTCGCCTGATCGGCATGGTCCCGCCGAGGAGGGCGGTCGGATTCAACCTGCCTAGCAGGACGTTGGCGTCGGTCACCGTCGGGTCCACCCCGCCCGTCCCGTAGCATGCGGGCCCTGGAACTGACCCGGCGCTCTCGGGCCCTGCCTTCAGCTCCCCTGCTTCGTCCACCCAGGCGACGGTTCCGCCCCCTGCGCTGACCTCGGCGAGGTCGATGAACTGCCCCCTGACCGGGTATCCGCTCCCCTTGATCGATCTCCCGCTGTGGGTCTTCCCGGCGGCCTCGAACTCCTCGATGACCTCGGGCTCGTATCCGATGACGGTCGCCGCCTTGGCTGTGGTGCCGCCCATGTCGAAGGTCAGCACCGCGTCCAGGGAAAGCGCCTTTGCGAGGTGCGTCGATGCGACGACTCCGGCGGCTGGCCCTGACTCGATTATCGAGACCGGCCTGGATGAGGCGAAGGCCGCGGTGCTAGCACCCCCGTCCGAGTTCATGATGTAGACGGGGGCAGTGATCTTCCTCCTGCGAAGGGAAGTGCGCAGCGAGGAAAGGTAGCCCCCCACGAGGGGAGACAGCGCGGCGTTGACCACGGTGGTGCTAGTCCGCTCGTACTCTCGATACTCGTTGTCGACCTCGCTGGAGATGCTGACGTGCCCGCCGAAGCCTGCGGCACGGAGGGCTTCGCGCATCTCTCGTTCGTGCTTGCCATTAAGGTAGGAGTTGAGGAAGGAGACTGCGACCGACTCGTATCTCCGCTTGACCACCAGTTTGGCGAGGACGTCGGCGCCGGATAGAGGCTCGAGCTCGGAGCCCGTCGAGTCAATCCTGCAGCGTACTGTGAGCCTGTCGCGCCTCCTGACGAGGGGACTCGGTCTCCTCGTCGACAGGTCGTAGAGCTCTGGGCGCCTTTGCCGCCCTATCTCAAGGACGTCCCTGAACCCCTCGTTGGTGACGAGCGCCGACCGGGCCAACCCAGCGTGGGTGAGAAGGGCGTTGGTGGCGAGGGTCGTCGCGTGTGAAATCAGACCCGCCTCTCTCGCCCTTGGCCCCAGCCTCCTCAGCCCTTCCAGCACGGCGGCGGCCGGGTTGGCCGTCGTTGGGAGCTTCAGGACTTCGAGCCCATGTGGCCCCGCGACCACGACGTCGGTGAACGTGCCGCCGACGTCCACCCCTAAGGTCAGGCCACCTTGTCTCGCAGGCAAAGACGCGGTTCCCGGCGCCACCCTTGGTGTTTATACCGATTCTCCGAGCCGGGTGCTTGGCGCGGTTGTTCAGCGAGTACAGGGGGATCCCCGACCAGGCGAAGCTGCTGATCTACCTCAGCTTCATCCCGAACGTAGCGATAGGGTTCATCTATACCGACCTCTCGTATTTCCTTCCGAACGTCCAGGGCCTGGCGCCGACGCTGACCGGGGTGGTGGGTTCCGCGATGGGGATCACCCTGGTCGCCCTGAGCATCCCCCTCGGGATCCTCGCCGACAGGCATGGGAGGAGGAAGATGCTGCTCCTTGGGAACGTTTGCGCCAGCCTGAGCCTGATCGGCTTCGCCCTCACGACGAACTTCGCCCTCTACCTGGTGATAGCGTTCCTGGAGGGCACCGGCGAGGCTGCCTACGCCGTGTCCGTGAGCGCGCTGATAGCGGACAAGGCCGGAGACCAAAAGAGGACGGCCGCGTTCTCACTGCTGGCGTTCTTGGGATGGGTGGCAGGGGCCCTGGGGGGGTTCATCATCTCCTCCGTCCTCGCCCTCCAGGGGCTGGGTCTCGATGCGAGGGAGGCCCACGTCGTGCTCTACGTGGTGGTAGGCCTGCTCAACCTTTCGATCACCCCCCTGCTCTTCAAGATAACCGAGAGCCCCGTCTCCCAGGTCAGGAAGGGGATCCTCCCCCGCAAGTCCGGGGACGTGCTGAAGAAGTACATCGCCTACAGCATCGCCATCGCGGTGGGCGCCGGACTTTTCGTCCCCCTGATGAGCTTCTGGTTCTACAAGGCCTACGCGGTGACTGACGCGGTCAGCGGGCCCGTCCTCGGGGTGACGAACCTCCTTACAGCGGCGGTGGTCTTCATGTCCCCCAGGCTCGCGAGGAGGTTCGGGCTCGTGAAGGCGACAGTGATGACGCAGGCCTCGTCCATGGCATTCATGCTCGCGATACCGTCGTCCCCCACCTTCGCCGTGGCGGCTTCGCTCTACCTGGTGCGGGTATTCCTCATGAACCTCTCCAACCCACTCACCCAGTCGCTGATAATGGGGCTCGTCTCCCCGGAGGAGAGAGGGATGGCGTCTGGGATAACCGCCTCCTTGTGGAGGCTCCCCAACTCCCTGTCTCAGATTGCGGGCTACTACCTCATAGGGCTGGGGCTCCTCGCACTGCCATTCTACATCGCCACCGGCCTGTACGCGGTGGGCATCAGCGTGTTCTGGTTCGTGTTCAAGGACGCAAGGCTCCCCGAGGAGGCCAAGCCTCAGGTCACAGTCCAGTCGTCCAGCCTGGACGGGCCGGAAGCTGAGCGCTGAATATCGGCGACGCGGACCCCTATCAGGCGCACTGGTTTCCCGCTCGCCTCGAATTCGTCAAGAAGCCCCTCGACGGCTTCCTTCAGTGGCTCTTCGTCGTCGACGTGGCTGACGAGGGTCTTCTCCCTGGTGTGCGTCTCGAAGCCACGGAAACGGATCTTGATCCCCGCGACCCGGTAGGCATACCCCCCTGACTTCACCCTCCTCATCAGCTCGGCCGCCCCGTCCGCGGCCTCCTTGCGCACAAGGCGGAAATCTGTGGCGTCGTCCTTGAACGTCCTCTCCACGCTCAGAGACTTCGGCATCTCCTGCTGCCTCACCTCGACGTTCTCCTCTCCGTGGATGACCCCCCAGAGCCAGACCCCGTTCTTTCCGAACCAGGTCAGCAGCTGCTTGCCGTCGAGGGCCTGGAGCTGTCCGATGGTCGAGATCCCTTTTTCGTGAAGGAAGTCGCCGGTCTTCCTGCCGATGCCGGGGACGACTCCCACCGGGAGGGGAGATAGGAAACCCCTGACGCCCCGGAAGGGCACTACGGTCATGCCGTCGGGTTTGTTCCTGTCGGACGCTATCTTCGCGGAGGACTTGTTCGGACCGATGCCGATCGAGCAGGTCAGCCCATGCTTCTGCCTGACGGCCGACTTGACCGCGGTCGCGACCTTGACCGCCGTCTGCTCGTCAGCGGCCCCGCTCGTCACGTCGAGGTAGGCCTCGTCGATGCTCCCCTGCTCGAACTTGTCCGCGAACCCCCTGAGGGTCGCCATCACCTCTTCAGACGTGCGCTCGTAGAGCCCCCAGCTCGGAGGGATGTACTTCGCCTGGGGACAAATCCTGTATGCCTGGGAGATCGGCATCCCGGACCTGAGGCCGAACTTCCTCGCCTCGTAGGAGCAGGCGATGACCACCCCCCTTCCTTTGCCCCCCTCGGGGTCCGCCCCGACCACCACGGGAATCCCCTTCAGCTCCGGGCGCTCCCGCACCTCTGCCGACACGTAGAAGGCGTCCAGGTCTACGTGAAGTATCGTCCTGCGCTGGGGCTGCATCTGTCAGCTACGACCCGAAGAGCGTCTGCTGCTGGGCCCCCTGGGTCTTCCAGTCCATCTCCATGAGTCCCAGGAGCCTGCGGAACTCGTTGGCGGACTCTGGGCTGAAGCCTGCGAAGTGGTTGTTGAAGAACACGTAGCCGGACTCGAACTTGCCCGCGTTGTCCTTCACCGACTCTGCCCAGCGTTTCATGTCGTCCGACCTGTCCTTCTGGACGCCTGTGAATTCGGTGATCTCCCGGTCCCCGACCATCCTGACGTAGATGAAGTCGGCCGTGACCTCGGGCGGGGTCTCCACGTACTGGTTCAGGGACCAGACCATGGCGATGTTGTTCTTCCTTAGGATGGAGTAGACCTCCGGGGTGAACCATGACTTGTGCCGGAACTCTACGGCGTGCTTGAACTCAGGGCTGAGCTGGGAGATGAACTCCTTCATGGTCTCCTGATGAGTGCTGAGCTTGACCGAGGGCGGGAGCTGGACGGCAATGGGGCCGAGCTTGTCCTTGAGCTTGCCCAGGACGCTGTAGAAGTATACCAAGTTCGACTCTGACCCTTTGAGCTTCTGCTCGTGGGTTATCTTCTTCGGGAGCTTCGGGGAGAAGACGAAGTCGGCCGGGGTGTTGTTCCTCCACTGGTTGACCATGAACTGGTTGGGGACCCTGTAGAAGCTCGAGTCGACCTCGACGCAGTTGAAGACCTTCGAGTAGTAGGAGAGGTAATCCCTGGCGGCCAGGCCCTTGGGGTAGAATATCCCAGCCCAGTCCTTGTAGGACCAGCCGCTGCAGCCTATTCTCAGCTTGTCAAGGTCCAACGAGAGCCGAGCCCTTCCCAAAGTCGGTAAACGTTCGCCATATTTATTTAGATGGAGGGAGCCGCGAATTTCGTAAGGGCTTGTCTCAGGGCAACCCGGATATCAGGCAGCAGGTGGAGGCGAACAGGGGCATGGCGAAGAAGCTAGAGCTCCTCATACCGGGGCTCCGGGGGTACAGGACGAAGGAAGACCTCAGGGCGTCGGACTCTCTGCTCAGGAACCAGGTCGCCGACAAGCTGGACCATGCCAAGGACAACCTTCAGCAGCTCAGGAAACAGGTTGCCGCGAGCAACGACCTGACCAACCTGACGGTCGTCGGCTCGCTGATCTCCCAGGTGCAGGCGCTGAGCGGGGAGGTGAGGCACGCCGCCCAGGGGTACGCGGGCTGGGTCGCCCCGATTCAGATCAACGAGTCGAAGCTGAACAGGCTGTACGACTACGACTATTCGTTCGTGAGCGCTGTGTTTCAGTTTGACGATGCCACGTCGCCGGGCAAGCTCATCTACGACGGCTCCGCCCCCAACTCGATCCAGGGCCCGATCAACGGATTCGCGAGGACGGTGGCCGACATAAGGCAGAAGTGGTCGCAGAGGATGGAAGCCATCGAGGGAATCGCCCTCGGACAGTGATTGTGATGGTATTCGGAAAGAAGAGCAGCCCTGAAGTGCCGGCGACCGGGGGGAGCGTGTTCGGTTCGACCACCTTCGCCTGGCCCGACGACCAGAAGGTCAACAGCGCGCTGTGGAAGGCGCCGCGTCAGATCAGACTGAACGACAACATCGTGGTGAGGGAGGACGAGACAGCCGTGTTCTACAGGGACGGAAAGGCGCTCGCGTACTTTGACCAGCCCAACAGGTACGCCCTGACCGACTTCAACGCCCCCATAGTCGGGAAGCTACTGAAGTTCTTCACGGGGGTCACGCAGTGGGCCGAGGTCTACTACATCCCGAAGAGATACATGGACGGCAAGTTCGGGAGCACGCAGCCGTACCAGTTCACCGACCCCACGTTCGGGATTGTCAACCTGCGGGTCTTCGGGGAGTACAGATGGAAGATCTCTTCGCCGGAGCTCTACATCAACCAGTTCGTAGGGACGTTCAGCGCCCAGACCTCCGATGAGGTCGAGGACAGGTTGAAGGAGCAGCTCGTGATCCTGGTGTACAACGCCCTCGGCAAGATGAAGCAGCAAGGGCTCAAGGTGACGGACCTCGCCGCCAATCTCACGAACATCGAGCAGGAGCTGCTCGCGGCCGCGCCGGACCACCTCGGGCAGTATGGGATCGAGATCAACAAGTTGTCGGGGCTGACCGTCAGCCTCCCAGATGAGGTACAGAAGGCAATCGACACCCGGTCGGAGATGCAGGTGCTCGGGGTCAGCTACATGCAGTACCAGACGGGCAAGGCGATCGACGACGCTGCCAAGAACCCCAGCGGAGGTGCGGGGACGTTCGCCGGCCTTGGCGCCGGGATCGGGGTCGGAGGGGTGATAGGGGGGCAGATGGCGGCCGGGATGGGCCAGGCGACCCAGTCGAAGAGCTGCCCGAACTGCGCCAGCCTTGTCCCCTCGGCTGCGAAGTTCTGTCCCAACTGCGGCTTCAACTTCCCCGCTTCCCAGGGGGCGCCCACCCCCGCCGGTGGGAGCAAGTTCTGCCCCAGCTGCGGGAGCCCGGCGGCCGCCGGAGCGAAATTCTGTAATAGCTGCGGTGCGAAGCTGTAGGCGACGAAGGTTGTTTTGCCCAAAGTGCGGAGCCCAGCTTCCTGACGATGCCGGTTTCTGCTACAAGTGTGGTGTGAGGATTGGGCAGCCCGCGGCGCAGCCGGCTGCGAGCCCTGGACAGAGTGTGATCGCCCCATCGGGGGCGACTACACTGAAGTGCCCCAGCTGCGGAGCTCCCATCAGCCCGAAGTTCGGCGAGATGTTCGTGACCTGCGAGTACTGCGGGAGCAGCGTCTCGTTGGGGAACGCCGGATGGAAGAGCATCAACAAGCACACCATGCTCCCCGCCAAGATCATCCAGCAGGACGACGTCATTAAGGAGATCCACGGGCTAATGGATAGAGGGCTCCTCCACAGGCACCTTCAGGAGTCGTCCACGCTGGAGGAGGTCAACCTTGCGATGGTGCCCTACTGGCTGATCCCGGCGTCGGCCAGGACATCGCTCGTCGCCGTCGATATGGCTGCGGAGGCGGGTCAGATCGCCACGACCGCCGTGTTGGCCGGAATCATGGGAGGCGCCATCGGAGGAGGGAGGGACCGAGGCTTCGGAGGCGGGGGCCTGGTGACAGGAATGATGCTCGGGACCATGATGGGAGGGGGAGGAATCGGGGGCGGCCAGGGGAACCGCAGGTCCTACCAGATGGACAACGACTACAACTTCCCCATAGTGGGGCTGAAGGCGCTTACCGAATACCAGCCCAAGGACTACCAGTTCAACCTCGCGGACAGGGTGCTCTTCGACGAAGCGAAGGTGAAGGGGATGAAGGTGCTCAACGGCGACGTGGGGGAGGACATCGCGAAGATGCAGGCCAAGACCCTGGTGGATCAGCTGCAGTCGCAGAAGGCGCATGAAGCGCACCACATGATACAGCAGCTGAACACCGAGTCTGATGTGGGAGAGGCGGAGCTCCTGCACGCCCCGGTCTGGTTCGCGCGCTATGATCACAAGAACGGCAAGATCGTCCTTGTCATAGACGGGAACTCCGGCGGGGTCATCAACAGCATCGGACTGTGAATTAGTGCTAACCCAGAAATAGCGAAAGCGACGCCACCCCTGCCATGACCACGAGCAAGCAGGGCGTCCCGGTCGTGATACCGAGCGACGTCTGGAAGCCCCTGATGGAGGTTCGCTCTCAGCTCGACTCCGAGTGCCCGGGCGCGCCGACCCCAATCGAGGAGGTGCTGCGGGAGGTCGTAGCCCACTACGAGCGGTGCGACGGAGCTGCAGAAGAAGCGGAGGACTTCTGCAAGAGGGCCCAGGCCTGGAAGAAGCGCTGAGCAGAACGCTTGGCACCAGGCGCAAGGGAGCGGCGCGGACCCAGGGGGAAGGTTGGCGGGTCTGACTTCAAGTTCAAAACGATCAAGCAGAAAGTGATGATCGACGCCACCCCGGCAGAAGTCTATGACGCCTACACCGACCCCAGGAAGCACGCGGCGTTCACCGGAGACGAGGCTTCGGGGACGCCAAAGGTGGGAGGAAAGTTCACCGCTTCCAGCGGCTACATCAAAGGCGAGTATGTTGAGCTCGTGAGAGGCAGGAAGATCGTCCACTGGTGGACCACCACCGAGTGGCCAGGGGGATACCCCCCGTCGTTGATGGAGCTCAGGCTGCAGCCGAAGGGGAGGAAGACCGAGTTGACGATGATACATTCTAGGGTCCCGGCGGAGCAGGCCGACAGGTACGCCGAAGGGTGGCAGGAGTACTACTGGAGACCCCTGCAAGGGTTCTTCTCCGTCAGAAGCTGATTGCGAGGGCAGCGGCCGAAGGAAAGGGCCGGCCAGGAAGCGACGGCGGAGGCGGGACCCGGACCAGGACGAGGTGGGGCTAGCGCCCCATGGGCCTGAACTCGAAGCCGCACTTGACGCAGACCCTCATCCCCGGCGTATCCGAGATCACCTGCTTCGTCCGGCACCTGGGGCATTCGACCGTGAGGTTCGCGTGCTTTATCGAGCCGGAATGTTCCGACCTGACCTTGTCTATGGCGTCGCTGTAGGCGTCGCGCCTGTACCCTCGAGGCATGGCGCCAGGAGGGGAACGCTGGAAGAAAAAGTTGCCTTACTGGACTTCTTCGAGGGTGAAGGTGAACCTCGCGCCGGCGAACTCGCCCGTGCTGACCCGCTCCCAAGCCACCTTGTAGGTCTTGGTCACGTTGGCTCCGATGATGCTTATCTTCTTGGGAACTTCAGAGAAGAGCTTCTCCACCTTGGCCGGGTCTTTTGTGAAAATCAGGCTCCTCCGCCGCTTCATCAGGTACTTCACGGCTACGTTCTGGTGCGCGTGCCCTTCGACAGGGATCTTCTCGGTGCCTACGTCTATGGTGAATGCCCTCTTTGCCATTGTCGGTCTCCCGGGTGGGGGTCCGGTGGTAAATAGGTTCGGGGTCAAGGCGAATATACAAGGAACTCGAATACGGAGCAGGGGGGTCCGGCTTTCCCGGCGGCCGTCGTCCGCCCGGTGAGCTAGGGCCGCTTGATGTTTGTCACGAGCAGCTTGAACTGGAGGGTCTTGCCAGCCATCGGATGCCTCCCTGTCTTCCCGTAGGCCTTCTCAGGGGGGAGGGTGATCTCCTTGGTCTCATTCACCTTCATCCCGACGAGGGCCTCCTCGAAGCCGCTGATCACCTGGTGCTGGCCGAGGACGACCTGGAGGGGCTTGTAATCCCGGGCGGGGCTGAACAGCCCAGCCTTGACGGCTTCCGCCTTCATGCTGGTGTCGAAGACCTTGCCGCCGGGGAACTTGCCGAGGTAATGCACGGAGATGGTGTCTCCGTTCTGGGCAGAAACTGCGCTCATGTGGTATCTGGCACCGCGGAGCTGTAATTAAAGGGCAAAGCCGCCCCTCGCTGTCTTCGTCTGCCCGTCAGTCTCGACGGGATTCTCCTCCCGCGCTTCGTTCCGGCTTCGAGTCGCAACCGAGCGCCGAACCATAACAGGACTTCGGTCCGCATTCGTGATTCGAACCCATCGTCGGTCGAGTCCGGTGCTAAGCATGGAGCTCCACACCTCGCTCGGTCGGAGAAGGGTTCTCCTCCTTCCTGCGTACCTCCATTCTCTTACGTTTCGGCCCTCGCTTGCGCCCCTCAGCCTTCCCGGAGCGCGGTCGTTGAACCACGCCGGGCTCTGGCGAGCACAAGACCCTGTCTCGGACAGGAGGGCAGCCCGGAATATTCCCGACCTCGCGCGTAACCGGCGTCGACTCGGACTGCACCCCCGGCCATCGGCAGGGCCAACAGCGAGAGAGCTACCATCGTGTTGGTTCGAGTTGCTGTTATCCTGGCTGGGCGCTTATTGCTGACAAAGAACAGATTTTCTGTTGACCATCGCGTCGCGGCGACAGATTCCCTCGCCTGGGGCCAGGCGGTCCGCGGCTGCGCAGGGCGAATGGTGAAATCTCCGGCCAGACAAAGACAGGTGTGGCAGAGTCGGAGACCCACAGGTCCATGAAGTCGGTAGTCAGGAGGGAACTCGAGTTGGAAGGATACCGGGTGGTAGAGGAGCCCCCATATCCGCCAGGGAGGGTCTCCTGGACCTCGTACCGGCCGGACCTCCTGGGCTACAGGTCGGAGGGCGGGAGGGAAGAGGTGGTCCTCGTGGAGTGCGAGACACATCCGAACATGCGGAGGCTGGAGGCAAAGAACTCGAGGAGCGCGTGGTTCCAGCCCCAGGTGCTGGGGCAGGGGTCGATGAGACGCGTCCTTGCGGTGCCCCAGGGGAAGCTGAAAGCGGTGGACATGAGAGTGAGGAGCGTCTGGGAGGTATGGGTAATCGGATCGTCGGCTTCCCTTGAGAAGTACCCTTCTCTGAGGCGATAGGCGGAATGCCCCGGGAGGAGACTGGCCGGGGTCGACGGGACGTTTCTCAAAACCGGTAATCGAACGCTGTAATTTTATATCGCTCTACCGATTAAACCAACCACTCGTCCGGCCAGGAAAAGGATGGATTCGCGGACAAGAAGAGGCGCCGGGGAAAGCCTTGGCGTCAGGTACCTGTCTGCGAGCGGGATGGTGGCGCGTAGAGCCGGGAACTCCCGGACTTCACGAAGGCCATGCCGAGGGCAAACCGGGGCGGCGGCAATGAAGGAACGCTACGAGGCCGCCGTCGGAGGAAAGCCACATCCCTCCTGAGAGCCGGGCGAGGCAACCAAATATCACCCTCCTGCAGCCGGAGCGGGGAAATGACGCTCTTCAAGGATCGCACCGAAGCTGGGAAGAAGCTGGCCCAGGCGCTCTCTCACCTGAGGGGGAAGGATGTGGTTGTTCTTGGCATCCCGCGTGGCGGGGTGGTGGTCGCCAATGAGGTGGCCGAGGCACTCGGGGCGCCACTGGACGTGGTGGTGACCAAGAAGATAGAGGCACCCGGCGAGCCAGAGTTCGCCTTGGGAGCGGTGACCCAGGAAGGAGACGTGATCATGGACAGGGCGGCGGCCGAGTCGCTCGGCGCCAGCGCGGCATATCTCGAGGAGCAGATCCGCCTGAAGAGGGAAGAGGTGAAGGACAGGATGGACAGGCTCAGGGGAGACTCCCCTTACCCTGCGCTCGAGGGGAAGGTAGTGGTGATAGTCGACGACGGCATAGCGACAGGAAGCTCGATCAGCGCCGCGGTGATGTCGGTCAAGAAACGGCGCCCCAGGGAGGTCGTGGTGGCGGTCCCGGTGGCACCTGCGGACGCGGTCCAGTCTCTCGCCGAGGACGGGACGAAGGTGGTCTGCCTTGCGACCCCCGGCGCCTTCCTCGCCATAGGCGAGTTCTACGGTGACTTTGAGCAGGTGGAAGACCTGGAAGTCAAGCGCATCCTCAATGAAGCGAAGGCCCGCTGACGCTCGGCCGCTTTAATACGAGCGGACCCTTCGGAGCTGGAGGTTGGACGTACGCAGGTTCAGGGCGGACCTCCACAAGCTGGCGGCAAAGGCCTGCGCGGAAGACACCCAGGAGGTAAGGACCGAGGTCTTCGGGGTAGCAGACATCCTGGTGAACCTGTACAGGAAGAACCTCGTGAAGATCAACCACTCCGCCCTCGAGCTGGTCTGCGCGAGGAGCCTCATCAGGCAGGGATACGAAGTGAAGGTGGAACACAAGCTGGATAGGGGTCTAGTCTGCGACGTCCTGGGGACGCGGGGGGACGGGAAACTCATTGTGGAGATTGAGACCGGCTTCATCCCTCCGGAGGAGGCACTCGGACCGTCCGCCTTCGCACGGAGCAGGATAGCGAGCAAGATTGCGAGGTACAGTGGGTTCGCGGGGGAGTTCGCGCTCGGTACGACGCCCTCCTATGTTCTCGACATCCCTGAATTCTTCGTAAGGCCGCCGAGGGAGCGGGCGAGGGGAGAGGCGGAGAAGATCAAGGCGCTCACCGACGTCCGCTACAACAAGCCCGCGATATCGGTAGACGAGCTGATGCAGGCGAGGCTTCACATGGTCTTCCTGATCGACGTGGACAACGCCACCACCCAGGAGCTGGATCCGGACACCTACGTCAGAGCGTCCAGGACTCTCTTGGACTGGCGGAGAATCGTTCAAGGCTTAAATCCGCGGTAGGACGAAATCTTGCGCGGGTTCAACTTCGAAAATCGGCAGCCTGAAAGAACCCGGTTCGGGAGGTCGCATCGGCATTGTCTGACATGATGAGCGGCAGGGTTGCCCTTGCCGAGGCCCTCTTCAGGATTGGCGCCCTGCGATTCGGAAAGTTCACACTGGCCAGCGGAAAGTCCAGCTCCTACTACGTCGACCTCAGAGTGGTCCCCAGCGACCCAGAGGCATACCAACTCGCGGTGACGGCGTACCTCACCGTCCTGAAGGGGTTGGGCGAGGGGAGCTTCGACGTGGTCGCAGGGGTCGCGACCGCCGGCGTTACGATCTCGTCTCCCCTGGCGTACATCCTGAGGAAGCCAATGGTCTATGTGAGGAAGGAGGAGAAGGGACACGGCCTCGGCAAGCAGGTGGAGGGGATGGTCAGGCCAGGGTGGCGAGCCCTGGTGGTGGACGACCTGGCGACGACGGGCGGGAGCATCATCTCGGCAGTCGAGGCACTCAGAAGGGCCGGGTGCACGGTGAACGACGCCCTGGTGCTGGTGGACAGGCTAGAAGGAGGGAAGGCCAACCTCGCGAAGCTGGGGGTCAAGCTCAGCTCCTTCGCCGACGTCAAAGATCTGGTCGTGACACTGCACCAGCAGAAGAAAGTGACGAAGGGCGACTACGAGGCCGTACTGAGGCAGATGGAGGCCAAGTAGATGGGGGTCGATGCCATCACCGTGGAGATGGGGAGCCTACATCTGTCAAACCCCACGGTGCTCGCCTCTGGGGTCCACGGAAGCTCTCTAGACAAGGTGCTGGCGGCGCTGAAGTTCGGGGCGGGAGCCGCGGTCACCAAGTCGATCGGGCCCATCCCAAGAGAGGGATACCCAGAGCCCACGCTGGTGGAGGTGGAAGGTGGGTGGGTGAACGCCGCCGGGCTCCCGAACCCCGGGGCGGAGAAGTTCTCTGAGCAGCTGGCGCAGGTGCGGGGGAAGGGGCTTCCGATCGTCGTGTCCATCTTCGGGGGAGATTCGGAGGAGTTCGCGCGGGTGGTAGATGCCCTGGATGGAGAGGACTTCCGGGCCTATGAGTTGAACCTCAGCTGCCCGCATGTAGCAGGAGTGGGCACAGAAGTCGGGCACTACCCTGAGGAGGTCAGCAGGGTGACCAAGGCCGTGAAGAGGAGGACCAGGAAGCCGGTCTTCGCGAAGCTGTCCCCGAACACAGAGAGGCTGGTGGAGGTCGCCAAGGCGGCGGTCGAAGCCGGGGCGGACGGCCTGACGGCCATAAACACTGTCAGGGCGTTCCCGATTGACATCGAAACAGGAAGCAGGGCCTTGTCGAACGGCTTTGGAGGACTCTCTGGGGGAGCGATAAGGCCGGTCGCGCTCCGCTGCGTCTACGAGCTGAGGGGGGCCCTCGACGTCCCCATAATGGGGTGTGGAGGGGTGGCGACCTGGGAAGACGCCGTCCAGTTCTTCCTTGCCGGGGCAGACGCCGTGCAGGTCGGTACTTCCACGATCAGGAAGCTCGACAGGTTCAACGAAATCAATCTGGGGATATTGGCATATCTGGAGAGGAAAGGGCTACACCGGCTGGGCGACCTGGTCGGGGCAGCGCACAGAGGCGGGCTGAGAGGGGGGACCGGCTGACGGCGTTCAGGGACAAGATGCTCCGGTCCGCGTCGTCCAGGCAGAGCAGAATCGTCCTCAACCTAGACCTCTGGGGCCCCTTCGACTCTAGGCTCGCGAGGGCGGAGCGCGTCCTCGGGGTCGTCAAGGACGGCGTGGCGGGGGTGAAATTGAACCACCACCTGCTCCTCCCCTACGGCCTCCGAGGGATAGGCGGCATTCTCGAAGTGTGCCACGCAGAAGAGCTCCCCCTGATCGCCGACCTCAAGGTGAACGACATCGAGTCCACCAACCTGAACATCGTGGATTCGCTCTTCGCGTTCGGCTTCGACGCGGTCATCGTCAATCCCTTCGTAGGACGAGAAGAGGGGCTCGGGGGGGTGCTGGACCAGGTGCACTTGAAGGGGGGAGGGGTCATCTTCTTGGTCTACATGAGCCACAAGGGAGCGAGCGAAGGGTACGACCTGCGGCTCGAAAACGGGGAACCTCTTTACCGGGTCTTCGCCGAGAGGGCGAGAGAGTGGGGGGCCGACGGGGTCGTAGTTTCGGCCAAGTCTGTGGACAGGATAAGGGAGACAAGGGAGATCGTCGGGAAGAACTGTCTGATCTTCTCCCCCGGCGTCGGGGCCCAGGGAGGAGACGCGACGGCAGGGCTGGCGGCAGGCGCAGACTTCATGCTGGTCGGGAGGACGATAACGGAGTCCCAAGACCCGGCGAAGGCCCTGGCTGGACTGAGGAAGTAAGGCGGCGCGGCCCAGCCGCCGGTGCTTCTCTGGGGGTCAGGGAGACCTGCCGAGGTAGTCGGTCAGTGCGTCGAGGCCGCCCTGCAGAGTCTGCTCGTCGGCTGTGAAGCAGAGCCTGAACGCCCTGGGGGCCCCGAAGAAGTCGCCCGGCGACACCAGGGTTCCGGTCTTCTCGAGCAACCTTCGCGCGAAGTCGACAGAGGGCGGCCCCTTCTTGTACCGGATCAGGCAGAAGGGGGCAGGACCGATTTCCGACGACACCCCTTCGGTGCGCTCCAGGAACCTGCGGACCAGCGCGGCGTTCCGGTCATAGATCCCGTGCGCACGCTCGACGAACCTGTGCCGTTGCCTGAGCACCTGGGTAGCCAGCCAAAGGGAATACTCAGAGTCGTGGCCGCTTATCGCCCACTTCCCGTTCAGCAGCCTCTGTGCCTTCGGTCCGTCGGCCAAGATCCATCCGACGCGGAGCCTGCCGAGGCCGTAGAACTTCGTCATCGTCGAGCAGGTCACGATCTTCGCCGAGCGCCCGAAGTGGGTCCGCGGCCTGCCGGAGAAGGCGAACTCCCTGTAGGTTTCGTTGATGAAGATGACCCTGGCATTCCCCTTCGCAGCAGCCAGCTCATCGAGCGCCTCATCCCCCAAGCTCCTGCCCGTGGGGTTGTTCGAGTCGGTCAAGCCCAGGATCGAAGGGCGGGCACCCCCCGCCCGGGAGACGAGCCCGCCCACGCCCATGTCCAAGCTCCTCGGTATGGTGAACATGGCAGGATAGTTCGGGAGTGGAACGACCGCCCGCAACCCATGTCCGAGGACGCCGTAGACGAGGAAGATCGCTTCAGACGCCCCGGAGGTGGCGACTACGTTTTCGGGCGACACCCCGTAGAGTTTGGCGACCTCCTCGGCGAAACCCCCCAGGATCTCGGTGTCGGTCTTCCCCTCGGACGCGAACTCCTCGAAGGAGGCTTCTACCCCCATGCTGCGGAGCTCAGGCTCTGGGAGCCCGCTCGAGGTGAGGTTGTACCTTGACCTGGGACCGAGGCCCAGAATCCAGTCGAAGAGCTTGTCGCGAGTGGGGCGCAACGCCCTTGTCTTACGGTGTTCTCACTTAAGCTGAATCGAAAGAGTCTGCCCAGGGCCGGACCGGGGCCGAGGGACGGACCCGTCAATGGACCACCGCGAAGGGCCTAGCGGATGTTCGCCGAGTAGTAATCCCAGATCTTCTTCTGGGCGCCCTTGACGTAGTTCATCTCTGCGGCGGAGAGCTTCGGGTCGGAGGCCCGCGAGAACGGCCTCCGGAGTGAGGGAGGAAGGTCGTCGTCGCAGAAGAAACCGCCTCCCGGGAACCCGGTGTCCTTCCGCACGATTATGGCTGCAAAGCCAGGCGCGCCCCTGGCGTATTCGCCCCTGTCGACGGCGGCTATCGCCTCGAAGAGTGGGTGTCCTCTGGAGATGCCCATGATCTTCATCAGCTGGCCGTAGGTGAGTGTACCGCGCGCCTTCGCCGCTTTGACGAGCTCCTTCCTCAGCTCCTCCAGTCCGGGCCCGGGGCCGGGGCCTGGGCTCGATGCCCCACTTCCTCCGGCCAGGCAGTAGTCTCTGATCAGCCCGTCGATGCGCTCCGACAGCTCGTCTCTGATCGCCCTGAGCTGGTCCGGGGTCTTCCCCGCGGCTCCCGGGAGTGGCCAGTCCTCCCCCTTCCCCTCCGCCCCTATGGGGCACCGGTCCAGACAGCCGAAGGTTATGACTCTGGAGGCCCCCGCCACCATCTGCCCCGTCACCATTCTCGGGGCCCGCTCGGTGAGCCGGATTCCCAGCTCGGTCAGCAGCCAGCGCACGTCAGGGTTGACCGCGGCCGCCGGGCTCACCCCCGCACTGTCGGCATGCCACCCGGAAGGGGCCCTCGAGTTGAATATCTCCTCCGACATGACGCTCCTGAATGTGTTCTCGACGCAGACGAACAGTATCGTGCCCGTGAGACGGCGAGAGGTGCCCTTGGATTTAATGACTGCTCCGGGGGCTACGACTCTAGGCTCTTGGCTACCCGGAACTGGTCGCCGACGATGGACCTCATGTTGAGGAGGCCCAGGGGCTTGCCGTGGTCGGTCACGAAGACCGTCCGGATGCCGTGCTTCGCCATGAGCTTGACCCCCTCTGAAAGAGGCTCGTCGGCTTCTATGGAGACCATGGGGGAGGACATGATCTTCCTCACCGATACGGTGGAAGCTATCAGATCGTCGGCCGCGACACGGTTGAGGACGTCCCTCTCCGTGAGGATGCCCTTGGGTTCGCCCTTGATGAGGACCAGGATGTTGCCGGCGTGCCTCTCGCGCATCATCTGGGCGGCCCTGAGCACGGACTCGTTGGCGTCGATCATCAGGGGGTCGGTCTTGACGAAGTTCCTGACCGTTGGAGCGCTGGCCTCGGCAGCTTCGATCCAGAAGGTGAGGGAGTAGTGGCAACTGGGGCACTCTTCAGGGGTCCTTTCGCCCTCGAACACGTGGCCACAGCGGTAGCACTCCCACCTCGTCATGTCCCGATGAAAAGCGCCTCCGTGGTATATTAAGAACGTGGGGCTGCTGCTATGATGGTCCGGGGGCAGAACCTTCCTTCGGGGCCAGCGCGATGAGCCGCCTCGCCTTCTGCTGGCACATGGACGCGTTGTCGGCGTAGTACTTCCACGCCGTGTAATTCGCCTCGACCTTGGCGAGCAGGAGGAGGATGTCAGCGGCCTGGAGATAGTGGGACACTGCGGTCTCGTAGGCCCCAGCCTTCTCGTCCGAAGCGGCGTCGGCCATCAGTTGCTCGGCGTACCACCTGAGCTTCTGGGCCCTGGTCATCGGCTGCTTCGGAGCCGGCTTCGGCGCTGCCTGCATGGACCTGCAGGGGCAGGGAGGCGGCAAAAGACGGCCGAGTCATATTTCTTAGACGAAGGTGAGAACCCGCGGGCAGCGTCTAGCTGAGCGTGACCGCGGAACCGACCGCCACGCCGTTCGCGGCGGCGAACCCCGCCTTGGCTTCGATGACGAAGTTCGCGGGGGAGGGCGGGGTGTAGACCGCGCAGGCGGCCGAGTCGTAGCATGGGGGCGCCGACGTAACCACGAAGACCACCCTCGCCGAGGCCCCGGTCGCGTTCAGCCAGACCATGTCGAGGCTGCTGTTCGTGTCATACATCCAGAAGGACCACCGCCCGAAGGAAGGGAAGGCGAAGAGCATCGTCGTGGCGTCCGTGATCATCTTGTTCATCAAGCCTGTCTGCCTTTCGGCCGGGGTGGTCGCCGAGTAGGTGAAAGTGTAGGTCTTCCCGTCTACGGTGAACGCCGACGGGACAGAGCCGGTGAAGTCGCCCTGCTGCGCCTGCATGACGTAGAATTCGTAGGACGCGAGTATGACCAAAGCCGCCGCGGCAATGGCGACGAGCTTCGACAGGGACACCAAGGACGGTTCCCTGAAGCGTGGGATATTTCTGCCGTTCCAGGAGCGAAATCGGCGATCCGAAGGACAGGGACTATTGCTTTGCGCCGCACTTTGGGCAGAAGGACGCCCCGACTGCGAGCTGAGACCCGCAGGACACGCAGTATTTCGTTCCGGCCTGTGCGCCCGCAAGACCCTGAGGCTGAGCCGGCTGAGGGGCGGACGGGTTCCATACGATTGCGAGGATCCCCCCGATGAGGCCGAGGAGGAACCCGATGAAGAAGCCTCCGAGGGAGCCGATCCAGCTAAGGACGGAGAACACGACTATCATCGCGCCCGAGGTCGCGTGACTGCTAGGGTCCGAGTTGAGCCGGCTGGCAAACACGATTATCAGGATGCCCCAGACCACTCCGAGGAGCCCGAACAGGCCGCCAATCCCGGCGACGAACACGGTCACAAGCGCTCCGAACACAGCTATGAGCAGCCCGGCCAGGATGACGAACACGCCAGCGATGAGGGACAGGTAGTACGCAGCTGTCGGCTTGTCGGCGGACATACGCTGTGTCAGTCTCGATGTTTGTATTTAACGATGAAGAGGGGAGTCGGGTCGTTTCATCGGGAACAGGTTTTAAAAAGAAGCAAGCGAAGTTGATTCTGTCTTGGACAGAATCGACGGCGAGCTGAGCCCCCGGGACGCCGAGGTCGTGCGGACCATCGAGGAAGAGGGCCTGTCACTGTTCACTTTCGACGGCCTAAGACGCATTACAGGGTCTCACCCGGAGACGCTCTCCAGGACCCTGGAGAGGCTGGAAGACAGCGGGCTGGTGGTGAGGTCCCCGGAGGGATACAGTCTGACCGACAGGAGCAGGTCAGGGTCGGGCCTCAGACCGGCGAACGGCGGGACGAAGAGCGTGCCGATACTCCACACCTTCCTTCCGTACGCGGGCAGCGCGACCAAGGTGATCGGGGCCCTGAAGGGGAGATGGTTCGACAACATCAGATGGGTCGGCATGGCCAACGGCGACGACGGGATAGTCATGAAGTGGGTGACCGACGACGGGACCACCATCATCGACGCCAGGATCGCGGCGGGACAGCTGGACATCGAAGCGAGGGTGGCGAGCGACTCGGACTTGCCCAAGGCTGTGCGAGCGGCGCACCAACTCGTGGGGAGGATTTCGAGGCTGTACTCGAGCCCCAGGCCAGGCAGCAGGGTCGCCCTGATGCAGATAGGGCACTTTTCGCCTCACGCGATGTGAGCAGGTAGTTCCCCAACCCGCTCAACAAGTAATCGCCGAGGCAAGCCATGTCTGGTGATTTCGAAGCAATGACAGGATCAGAGGGGATGCAGCTGCTACAGTCTTTTTCGAACGCTGTAACCGAGCTGGCAGACAGCGTCTCGCCTTCTGTGGTGAGCGTCAACGATGGCAGAAGGAGCGGGACCGGGATCGTCTGGTCCGGCGATGGGCTTGTCCTGACGGCCAACCACGTCATCGGACACTCGGCGGCACCGACGGTTGTGCTCGGAGACGGCAGGGAGCTGAGCGCGAAGGTGGTGGGGGCTGACCCCTACTCCGACGTGGCGCTCCTCAGGGTGGAAGCCCAGGGGCTTTCGCCAATCGACCTCGAGGACGCAGGCGAGATTAAGGTCGGGCAGTTCGTGCTGGCCCTGGCGAACAGTTCGGGGAAGAAGGCTTCGGCGACCTCGGGCATCGTCACCAGCGCCAAGAGGAGCATGAGGGGGTTCTGGGGGGTGATGATCGACGACGCCGTGGTGTCTGACGCCAAGCTGAACCCGGGCTACTCGGGGGGACCACTGGTGGACGCCTCGGGGAGGCTGCTGGGGATGAACGTCGCCTATTTCGCGGGGAGGGGGGTCGCAGTGTCCGCCGAGTCCCTGAGGGACACGGTGTCCAAGATCTCCAGGGACGGGAGGGTGAAGCAGGGTTTCCTTGGGGTGGTGGTAGAACCCATCCAGCTCCCCGAAGAGCTGGCGGTCTCCTCTGAAGTGGGCCAGGCAGAAGGGCTCCTCGTGAGGTCGGTCGAACCGGGGTCGCCGGCGAGAGAGGCAGGGGTGGCGATTGGCGACATCATCCTGAAGCTCGGCGGCGTCGCTGCTTCGGACGAATACGAACTGCGCAGGGCCCTCTCCGGCGAGGTCGTCGGAAAAGCCCTGACCCTGAAGGTCCTCAGGGCTGAGAAGGCTGCAGAGCTGAAAGTGACGCCGAAAGAGGCGGAGTAGATGTTCCAGCCACCGGAGGCGTCGTTTCCCAGGGAGCCCGGCTTCCCGCAGCCCGGGAGCTCACGGGAGCCTCTCCCGCCCCTCCGCCCTCCGGCCTAGCAGGGCCCGGGCTGGATTGATTAGGAAGCACCGGGAGGCGGACTCCGTGAGCGAGATCAGGGCCAAGACCCGCCACGGGGAGATGACGATCGACCAGCTGGCCGAGATACAGCCAGGGATGGCGGCGCTCATGAAGGAAGCCGGCGACAGGTTCACCCACACATACTACGCGGCCAAGGGTGGCAACTGGAAGCTCGCCGCACACCACCTCAACCAGCTCAGGGCGTCGTTCAGGACGGCGAAGACTACGAGGCCGAAGTTCGCGGAAGACCTCGACGCCTATGACAAGGAGTACCTCCTGCCTATCTTCGAGTCCATCCGCGACCAGGACTGGAGCCGCTTCGAGGCCGCGTTCAGGAAGGGGGAAGACGGCTCCGACGTCTACCACGACAAGCGGGGGTACCCGCACATCAGGTACCTCCTCCCTAAGGACCCTCCCTCGAACCTCTATCTCGGGCCGCCCGAGGAGTTCAAGCGAGGTAGCCGGGCCGCGGAAAAGACCCCCTAGAGACGGTCGACGAGCTTCATCATCTCCGAGTAGTGGTGCTCGATTATCTCTGCCCCTCTGGTGCCCATCATCTTCTCGGCGTTGGCCTTGCATTCTGAGATGGCACTGGTGATGCCTTCCTTCGTGGGCTGCACGTAGCTCACGCCGCACTTGGAGAAGGCGCCTTCGACGAAGGCCCTGACCTGCTGCCTAAGATGCTCGTCGGCGACAGGTTGGTGCATGGCAGCTGCGAACTCCCCGTTGGCGCTTTCGAAGCACTTCAGGAGCTCGTCCCTCACGAACGTCGGAGTGACTTCGGCATCGCCCACCTCGGGCGCCTTGTAGGTCCCCATTGTGAGAGGGCATTATCACATATGTTATATATTTGTGCCTCCCGGAGCCCGTCCAGAATGCAGGATACCGCAGCCGACGGTCAGCTCCTGGAGACGTTCGATTCGCAGATCTGGGCCAGGGTCCCCCACCTCGAAGGGGGGAAGGTGGCCAACCCCACTCCGCTGGTGGAGGTGACCCAGGAGCTGGTCGAGTGTGCCCGCGACGAATACGGCCTGGACCTCCCGCGCGAGGGGGTCAGGGTCTACGCCAAACTCGACTCGAAGATCGCGGGGGGCTCGGTCAAGGTCAGGCCGGCGGTGACCATAGTAAGAGATGCGATATCTTCTGGGAAGCTCGCCCGGGGGCAGACGGTCTTCGAAGCGACGTCAGGCAACTTCGGGCTGGCCCTCGGACAGCTGGGGAGGCTGGGGCTGGACGTGGTGGCGATCGTATCGAGGAGACTCCAGCAGGGAGTCATCGACAGGCTCAAGGCCGACGGGGTGAGGCTGATCGACCTGGACGTCGACATCTGCCCGGCGCCCGGGCTCAAAGGAGATGCGGACAAGATCGTGGCGAAAGGGGTCGCGTCCAACGTAAGGCTAAGGCTGGGGGAGCTCGGTTTCGACCAGGCCAGGTTCGACCAGGTCAGGGACGAAGCAGAGGAGATCCTGGCCGCCCAGGACGCCATTGGGCTGGCGAAGCTCCTCGCTCGGGCATACGGGGGATTCTGTACCGAGCAATACGACAACGGCCTGAACGCGGAGGCGCACCGGTCGGTGACTGCGCCGGAGATCGACCAGCAGCTGGCGGACCAGGGCGCTTCGCTGGGCGACGTCGAGTTCGTCTGCACTTTCGGCACCGGAGGCACGGCGAGCGGGGTCGGGGCGTACATCTCGTCGCGGTACGGCAAGAAGGGCGTCAGGGTCATCTTCCCCCTGGCGGGCCAGGACGTGGCCGGCATCAGGACGAGGGAGAAGGCGTCGGGCCTGAGGTTCTACGACCCGGGTTCGTACATAGGGGTCCACGAGGCTGACTTCGAGGAGGCCAGCAGGGTCTTCGAGTACTTCAACAGGAAGGGGCTTGACGTCGGTGAAAGCGGGGCGCTGGCCCTCTATGCCACCATCCAGCTGCTCAACTATGGGGTGGGGAAGAGGTTCCTCGTCATGGTCGCCGACGGGGCCTCGAAGTATGTCAGGGAAGTGGCCGCCGTCGCCAGGAGAGGGAAGCGGGACCAGGTCAGGCTGGATGAAGCCGTCTCCGCCATCGGCGAATATGCCGGGGTGCTCTGGGCGCACAACACGTTCGTACCCAGGGCGGAGGGCATCCAGGCCATCGCTTCGTCACTTGGGTGCCCGGAATCTTCAGTCAGAGTGGCCGACGCCCGGGACGTCCAGGCGGTCCTGAACGGAAGGGAGCCGTCGGCGGGGTTCCAGAAGCTGCTGCCCAGCGATGACAGGCCTGTCCTCGTGGTCTGCATGGCAGGGAACACTTCGCTGATGCTCGCAAAGGTGCTGGAGAGGAAGGGGGTCGCCGCCGAGAGCCTTGTGGGCGGCATCACGGGCCTGCCAGCCTCGAAGGGGAGGCAGCCCTTCGACCTCGTACAGATCGCGCGCTAGCCGGCGGACCTAGGCTCTCTTC
Organism: Nitrososphaerota archaeon; assembly: GCA_028866945.1. Lineage (GTDB taxonomy): Archaea > Thermoproteota > Nitrososphaeria > Nitrososphaerales > Gagatemarchaeaceae > UBA183. Next base: position 13,617 of record JAGWHE010000001.1, on the reverse strand, counting down.
TTCGCCTGGGGTCGGACGAGAATCTTCTTGGGTTTGGGGCCTAGCGAAAGGACTGTCTTCTCGTAGTCGGACCAGCTCACCCCCAGCTTCTGAGCCACCATCATCTCGATCATCGTGGCGAACTCGTGCTCGTTTCGATAGGGCGCCTTTGGATGGTCCCCAGGCTCGGCGTCCATGGGGTGGAGGTTCAACCTCCGCTCGGCTTCGAAGTTCACGTCGAAGGCGACCACCTCCTCGTCGGATATCCCGTGCATCTTGCAGAGCTCGTACTCTATCATTTCATGGAGTGCAACGAGGAAGACGTATCTCTGGTCCTTCATCCTGCTCACCCTGATCTGGGCGGGCTTCCCAGGAATCCAGTCGCCCACCGTCTCGTACCTCTGCTTCCTGTGGGGCAGCTGGGCTACAGTGAAGACAGGCTGGAGGTCCCTCCTCCGGGCTACCCCTCTGGGCCTGAGCAGGTTGGAGTGACCCCTGGGGGCGGCGCCGGGCCGCGGGAGGGCACGCCGGAAGCTTGGAGACGACAAATCGTTCAGGAAAAAGGCGGGCCGGGGCCCCCTAAGGGATAGACTGTCAAAACGGCACATCTTTTTGGTAAACCAAAATTCAGCCGCATGAGAAGGGGCGGGCCGGGGCCGGATGCCCCGCGTTCCTCTCTGGCTTATCTAAGGGTCTGGGCGGAAACATGAGAGGGGACAGTGAGGGGCCCCTCTGCCCCCGCGGCGGCCGGAGGGGGGTGCTACGCCTTCCTGAATTCGAGGGCTGCAGAGTTGATGCAGTACCGGAGGCCCGTGGGCCTTGGACCGTCCTCGAAGACGTGCCCCAGGTGGACCCCGCAGTTCCCGCAGCTGACCTCGGTCCTGGTCATCCCGAAGCTCCTGTCGGCGTCTTCTTTGATCGTCCCCTTCGACACCGGCTGGAAGAAGCTCGGCCACCCCGTCCCGGACTCGAACTTCGTGTCCGAGCTGAACAGCTGAGTGCCGCAGACGACGCAGGCATAGGTCCCCTTCTCGTGGTTGTCCCAGTACTTCCCCGTGAACGGGGCCTCGGTCCCTTTCATGAAGCAGACGTTCACCGCGTCCCTGTCGAGCTGCGCCTTCTTCTTCTCCATCTCTTCCCTTGTAAGCATCGGCGTGAAGGAGACTCCGGCGCGGTATAAAGTTTCGAACCCTCTTTCCCTAAGCCCTTCGCAAGAGGTCTTATCTACAAACCGACCCTGGTGAGGTCGATGGACTTCGACCAGGTGGTCCTTACTCCCGACGAGCTCCCCAGCAAGTGGTACAACATCGTCCCCGACATCCCGGGAGGGCTCCCCCCTCCGAAGGAGCCGGGGGACGGGGAGTCGAGGATGGAAGGGCTCAGGAAGAGGCTCGTCGGGGAGTGCCTGCGTCAGGAGACTTCGACCTCCCGGTGGATAGACATCCCCGAGGAGGTGAGGGCCCTCTACGTCCACGCGGGTCGTCCGAGGCCACTCTACAGGGCGAGGAGGTTGGAAGAGAAGCTCGGGCTGCGGAAGGTCAGGCTCTACTACAAGCGGGAAGACCTCAGCCCCACCGGGTCGCACAAGGTGAACACCGCGATTCCGCAGGCGTACTACGCGGCCAAGGAAGGGAAAGAGACCCTCGTGACCGAGACCGGGGCCGGGCAGTGGGGAACCGCGCTGGCGTACGCTGCGTCGCTCATGGGCCTCAAGACCGTAGTCTTCTGGGTGAGGGCTGTCCACGACTGGAAGACGGAGCGCAAGCTGCTGATGCAGATGTATGGGGCCAAGGTCTACGCATCCCCGAGCGAGGAGACGAAGTTCGGAAAGGGGCTGCTCGCGGCCGACCCGCGGCACCCGGGCTCGCTGGGGATAGCGGTCTCCGAGGGGCTCGAGTACACCGACATGGGGAAGGGGAGGGTCTACTGCCTAGGTTCGGTGCTCAACCATGTGATGATTCACCAGTCAATAATCGGGCTCGAGTCGATGAAGCAGTTCGAGAAGGCGGGCGACTCCCCCGACCTTGTCGTCGCGTGCCTGGGCGGAGGCTCCAACTTCAGCGGGATAACGCTCCCCTTCCTCGGGGAGGTGCTGCGGGGAAAGATGGAGTGCGAATTCCTGGCCGCGCAGTCGGAGGCCGCTCCCAATCTGATCAAGGGAGAGTACAGGTACGATTTCGGGGACACGGCGGGGCACACACCGCTCATGATGATGTACACCCTTGGCCACGAGACCTCGATGACCCCCATAAAGTCGGACGGGATCAGATACCATGCAGCCGCCCCCATAGTCAGCGCCCTCCGGAACAAGGGGTACGTCAGGGCGGTGGCCTACCCCGCCGACGAGGTGGCGGTGTTCGAAGCCGCGAAGACGTTCCTTGAGACGGAGGGGTGGCTGATAGCCGGGGAGTCCGCCCACGCCGTAAGGGCAGCCATCGACGAGGCGAAGAAGGCAGAGTCGGCCAGCGAGAAGAAGTGCATACTCGTGAACATAAGCGGACACGGCTTCCTCGACCTAGACGCGTACAGAGGCAAGGTTACGCAGGACTGAGCGGCGCCCTGATAATCTTAAGAGCCACTGAGTCTTCCATCGCATAGTCTTGGCCAAGTTCTCCTCGGCGCAGCAGAGCTGGAAGGAGCAGACAGGGAGCATCATGGCGGTCGAGGTGCAGAAGCTCTTCGTCGGCAAGACCAACGTCAGGAAGTCCCCCGGAGACGTCGGAGATCTTGTCGACTCGGTGAAAGAGAAAGGGATACTGGAGCCGGTCCTGGCCAGGCCAATCGGAGGGAGGTACGAGCTTGTGGTCGGGTCGAGGAGGTTCGAGGCAGCGAAGATAGTGGGGCTGAAGAAGCTCCCCGCCATCGTCCGCCCCATGACCGACGAGGAGGCGATCATCGTATCCCTTGTCGAGAACATACAGAGGAAGGACGTGGAGCCGGAGGAAGAGTACGACGCGATCGTCGCCCTGAGGAAGGTGAACCCCCACGCCTACGGGTCCCCGGAGCAGCTGGCGAAGGCGCTGGGCAAGTCGAGGAGATACGTGGAGGACAGGATTAACGCGGTCGAAGCCGTCCGGACCATCAGAAAGGAGTCCAAGGCAGACATCTCAGTCAAGCAGGCCCCTCTCCCCAAGGAGAGGAAGGAGGGGGTGCTCCCGGTGCGGCATGCGACGTTTCTCCATCGGGCCGAAGAGGCGCCGACGGTGCAGGAGCTCCCAAGGAAGGAACGGGCGACCCAGCTGAAGGAGCTGGCGGAGACCATAGCCCCGCTCACATCTCCCGAGGCAGAGAACGTGGTCAGCCACTTCGTGATGGCCCCCCAGAGGCCCGTGGAGGACATCAGGAAGGAGGCCACTTACCTGCATGCGGTCAAGCTCGAGATCCTTCTGGACCCAAGGGTCGCCGACGGCCTCAGGAGGGCAGCCGAGGAGAGGAACACGACCATGGAGGCGGTGGCGACGCTGGCCATCCACTCCTGGCTCCGGCAGCAGCGCTACGCTTGATCTGAGACGGCAGACCAGCGCTCCGCCCATTCATCCCTCACTGGCCTGTAGACGGTGTTGAAGAACTCGTCCCTCGAGAGAAGGGCGCTCCTGTCGAACCTCTTGACGTAGGCGAGGGCCTCCTTCCAGGCGGCGGGAAAGCTCTTCCCGAACTTGTCCTTCACCCTCTTGTCGAACTCGACCCTCGTCTGCACCTTCCCCCCTATCGTAAAGAGGACCACCCCTCCCTCCTCCACCTTGTGAGCCATGTCGTCGCCGAGGCTGTAGGTCTTCCCGCCCTTTGCCCCCTTCGCTGACCCCTCAGGCGCGCCGGACCCGCCCTTGAAGCCCCGCTTGGCCGCGGCGATGAAGATTGCCCTGTTGAGCCCCCATGAGTATGCGGACTCGAGCGGGAGGCCCAGCGCGTACGCCCTGGCCGCCTGCAGGAGGGACATGACCTGGAATCGGCCGATGGTCATCGTGGTCAGCCTAGGAGGGCTTGACAGAGTACCATTTGATGCTGCAGCCGAAAGGCCTGGTGTCTGACACCCTGACGTCCCTCCCTGCCAGCAGGTCGTCGAGGGCGTTCCGCAGGTCGTGAGTGGTGATCTTGGAGGCGTCCCTGGAGTCGTCGATCCTCCCTCTGTAGCGCAGCACCCTCCCCCTGTCGAACGCGAAGATGTGAGGGGTGCACACCCCGCCGTAGGCTTCGACCACCCTCTGCGACTCGTCCCTCAGATATGGGAAGTTGAACCCCTTGTCTCGGGCGCGTTTGACCATCAGAGGGAAGCTATCCTCGGGGTAAGCGACTTCGGCATTGGAGTTGACGGCCACCAGCTGAACGCCTCTGGATGCGTAGTCCCTCTGGATCGCGACCATCCTCTCCTCGTAGTCCTTCACGTAGGGACAGTGGTTGCTGGTGAACATAACCACGAGGACCGGCTTGTCCTTGAACGAGCCGAGGGAGTGGTTCCGCCCGTCGACGCCCGGGAGGTCGAAGTCCGGAGCCCGGGAACCCAGTGTCAGGGTCGAAGGCATCATGCCTGCAACGACCTTGGCGGGGACTTATTTCGTTGTCGTCCGGGCGCTACTTCCCGAGGGACCCCAGGGGGTTCCCGTACTTCTCGAGGAAGGCTATCTCCGAGAGCGGCTTCCTGCTCTTGCGTCCCAGGAGCCTCTTCTTCGGGTACCCGAACCCCACCACGGCCGCGGGGTCGAGGCCCTCGGGGACCCCGAAGTCCCTTCTGATATCGCCCGGCTTCATGCCCGTGTAGACCCCGGACGCGACCCCCTGCTCCCAGGCTGCGAGCTGCATGTCCTGGATGACCCGTCCGGCGTCGATGGTGGAACCAGGGACCTTCGAGTCGATGCTCACTATGACCGCGAAGTTGGCGCCTTTCACCCATGAGCCTGTGGTGCTGTCTCGGGCGAGGACGTCCAGGTTCGCGGGGGCCTGAACCAGCACGAACCTCCAGTGCTGCGTGTTCCGGGAAGAGCCGGTGAGCCTGGCGGCTTCGAGCACCTTCGCTCTGATCTCGCCGCCTACTTGCTTCGACGAGAACTCCCTGATGTCGAGCTTCGTCCGGATGGCGTCGAAGGCGTCCAAATCAGTCGCCGACCCCGAGGTCGGGCTTGTTCTCGAAGATCCCGTCGATGCGGGCCAGGACGTCTGGCGTAAGAGCTGAGACGTACTCGAGAGAGGCCATGTTCTCCCCGACCTGCTCCGGGGTGGTGGCGCCGGTGATGACGGTGCTTACGTCGTCGTTCCTCCGCGTCCATGCGAGTCCGAGCTGGGCCATGGTGCACCCGAGCTCCTTCGCGATGGGCTCGAGCTTCCTGACCTTGGACACCTTCTCCGGGGTTATCACGCTGTCCCTGATCCATTCGTAGCCAGGGAGGGACGCCCTGCTCCCTGAGGGGATTCCGCCGTTGTACTTGCCAGTCAGGAGCCCCGAGGCCAGGGGGCTCCAGATCGTCGTCCCCAGGCCTATCTCACGGTAGAGGGGGAGGTACTCCTTCTCCACCCGCTCCCGGTGGAACATGTTGTACTGGGGCTGCTCCATCTGGGGCGGGGTCAAGCCGAGCTCCCTCGCTATGGCGTGGGCCCTCATGATGTCCGCGGCCGTCCACTCGGAGGTTCCCCAGTAGAGTATGAGACCCTGATGGACCAGGTCGTCCATCGCCCGGACCGTCTCTTCGATAGGAGTGTTCGGGTCTGGGCGGTGACAGAAGAACAGGTCGAGGTAGTCGAGTTGCAGGCGCTTCAGGGACCTCCTGCACGCCTCGTAGACGTGCTTCCTCGAGAGCCCCTGGTCGTTGGGGCCCTCTCCGCCCCAGAAGACCTTGCTCGAGACCACGATGTCAGACCTAGTCCAGCCGAGCTTCTTGATCACGTTCCCCATGACAAGCTCCGCGTTGCCGTGGGCGTAGGCCTCGGCGTTGTCGTAGAAGTTCACCCCGAGTTCGAAAGCCTTCGCCATACACTTCGTCGCCATGTCCTCTCCCACTTGGCCACCGTAGGTGACCCAGGCCCCCAGCGAAAGCTCGCTGAGCTTGATCCCTGCGTTTCCGAGTCTCTTGTACTTCAAGGCTGATGGAAAGACCGCCGGGCCTGCCGTGTATTAATCTGCCGTCAGCCATCAAAAACAGGGGTGGGGGCGGGCAGTCCCGCTCCCCGCTTACGCCGAGGTTGTGACGAGCAGCCGCGCTCCGAACTCCGAGGATCCGCTCCGCAGGTCGACCCGGAGGACCCCGTAGCTCGCGCCGCCGAAGCTTCCCAGGTTTCTGTCCAGGAAGAGGAAGGTTGTGCTCCCTGCCTGGCCCTGGCCGACGACCAGGCGGCCGTGCGGTCCCAGCTCAGCCGAACCCCCTGTGATGGTGTAGGCGGTCCCGTTGATGGTCAGCGTGCCGCCTGTGACCGAGACCGTGTAGCCTCCCGAGAGGGCGCCGGTGACCTGGAGGGTCATGGTCCCGGAAGCCGTGCCGTTGCTCCCCGGCTCGCCTACCACCCAGTATCCCCCGGCCACGCTGGTCAGGGTGATGGTCTGGCCCACGGAGAGCTGGATGTTATGGGAAGGGGAGTGGGCCGAGCGCATGTAGAGCTGCTGGATGCTGGGGTTCTGTGGGGTGCCGGAGGCCGCTGCCATCGCCGGGTAGGCGAAGAGCAGGGCCAAGACTGCAAAGGCCCCGAGCGTCGTCGCGACTGCTATTTTCTTCGTGTTCATGTCGGTGATGTTCATTTTGGGGTTCCGGAGTATTTAGCGGGGCGGAAAGGAGCGTCTGGACTTTCGGTATGGACGCAGGCTCCGAAAGGTTAAAGCCGGAAACTCGGCCAGAAGGGCACTCGTTGCCAAGCGGCGCGGTGGTCACCTTCGCGCTCAACATCTGCAGCGCGTTCGTGGCGCTGCTTACGAGCTACTATGCATACAGGTCCAACAGGCTGGTCGGGAGCCCCATCCTCGGCGCGATCAACGTCGGCTTCATGCTCCTGGGCGTCGGCCTCGCGGTGGACGCGGGCACTTCGCTGGTATCGGGGAGCCTGCTCGTGGAGCTCCCGGCGGAGAGGACGCTCACGCTCCTCGCGTCGTTCTCGTACCTGGCGCTCCAGATGGCGGCGTACCTCGTCGTTGCCGTGAGTTACGCCAGGGCGGCCTATGGCAGGCCCGGGGCCCTGGCGCCGGTGGTCCTTGCGGGAGCCGCGACCCTCGGCCTGTATCGATTTTCTCTGATCAGCTACTTCGTGTCGGTCCTCCTCCTGGCGTTCATCGTCTTCCAGGGGCTCCTCCTCCGATCGGGAGGGAAGAGTAGGTTCTCGGCCATGGTGCTGCTCGCGTTCGGGCTGGTCCTCGTCGCTCATGTGGTCCTCCTCTTCTCTGTCCTGGTGCTGGGGCCCGGGTTGTTCGTCATAGGGACGAGCGTCCAGTTCTTCGGGTTCCTGTCTCTGCTCGCCTTCGTGGTCAGGAGCGAAGTGGTTGGCCCAGGGTGAGAAACAGAGGAGCGTCCTCCGGATTAACCTGGACATCCTCAACGCGGTGAGGGAGGAGGTGGACGCCAAGCCCACCCACATACTCTACAAGGCGAACCTCTCGCATGAAAGGCTGGTGAGGTACCTGGACGACCTTACCGCCAAGGGGCTCATAGAAGTGAAGCAGGAAGGGGAGAACAGGACGTACAGCATCACCCCGAAGGGCGTGGGGTTCCTCATCGAGATGAGGAAGGCCGAGGCCTTCGTGCAGGGGTTCGGGCTCGCCATCTGACTCCGGAATAGGCTTATCTCGAACCTGCGCCGTCGCGCCCTGCTTGTCCGAAGGCGAGCGGAGACTTGCCGCCATCATGTTCACAGACGTCGTCGGATTCACTTCGCTTGGGCAGCTCAACGAGGAACTTGCGCTCGAGCTCCTTGAGGAACACCGGGGGGTGGTGAGGCCTCTGGTCGCGAGGCATGGGGGCAAGGAAGTCAAGACCATCGGCGACGCGTTCCTGGTCGAGTTCCCCAGCGCACTGGAGGCCGTCCGCTGCGCGGTGGAGATCCAAGAGTCCATGCATCAGAGGAACTCGACCCTGCCCGACTCCAGGAGGCTTCACATCAGGGTAGGGATTCACGTCGGAGACGTCGTCCACAGCGGCGGCGACATCTTGGGAGACGCGGTCAACGTATCATCCAGGATCGAACCCCTGGCGTCGCCAGATGGGGTTTGCATCTCAGAACAGGTCTACGACCACGTCCGCAACAAGATAGCGGAGCCGATGGAGCTGCTCGAAGGGAAGAACCTAAAGAACGTCAGGGCGCCACTGGACGTCTACAGGATCGTCATGCCGTGGGAGTCGAACAAGGAAGAGGTCATGGAACTGGACAGCAAGCGGGTTGCCGTCCTCCCCCTGAAGAACATGAGCCCTGACCCCAACGACGAGTACTTCGCAGACGGCATGACTGAGGAGCTCATCACCGCGCTGTCTTCGGTGAGCGGGCTGACTGTGATCGCCAGGACCTCGATTATGCAATACAAGGCCGCACCAAAGCGGGTATCAGAGGTAGGAAGAGAGCTGAGCGTCGGGACCGTCGTAGAAGGAAGCGTCAGGAAGGCCGGGACGAAGATCAGGATAACAATCCAGCTGATCAACGCCGTGAACGAGGGACACCTGTGGGCCCAGAACTACGACAAGCAGCTCGACGACGTGTTCACGGTGCAGAGCGAAGTTGCGGAGAGGGTCGCCGAGGCGCTCAAAGTCAGGCTGGTGGAGTCGCAGAAGGCGAGGCTCGAGCGGGAGGCGACGGCAGACCCCGAGGCTCACAACCTCTACCTGCAGGGGACGTTCTACTGGAACAAACGGACCCCTGAGGCGCTGAGGAAGGCGGTCGAGCTCTTCAAGCAGGCGATCGGCAAGGACCCCACATTTGCGCTGGCGCACGCGGGTCTGGCCCTGGCGTACAACGTGATGGCGAGCAACTTTGATTTCGATCCCGACGAATGCTATCCCAAAGCCAAGGACGCCGCGCTCCATGCCCTCTCCATCGACAATGACCTAGCTGAGGCGCACGCGGTGCTCGCAGGGCTCTTCGAGGGATACGACAGGGACCTTGGAAGGGCCGAGCTCGAGTTCAAGCGCGCCATCGAGCTCAACCCCAGCTACCCCTCGGCGCACCAGTGGTACGCGCAGCTTCTGGCGATGGAGAGAAGATGGGACGAATCTTACGTGGAGGTGCGAAAGGCGCTGCAGCTCAGCCCCCTCTCTCTGATCATCAACACCAACATGGCCGACGCTCATTTCTACAGGGGCGAGTACGACCTCGGGATAGAGCAAGCCAAGAGGGTGCTTGAAATGGACCCGAACTTCGCCACGGTGTACCCGACCCTGATGGGTCTGTACCAGAAGGCAGGAAGGAAGGAGGAGCTCCTGGAATGCCTGGAGAAGTATTCGGCGCTGGCCGACCCGGCCGAAGTAAAACTTGCCAGGGCGGGAGCCTACGCCCACCTAGGCAGGGCCGACGAGGCCCGGGAAATCCTGAAGCAGCTCGAGGCAGAGGCGGCGGGGAGCAGGGTGAGCCCCTTCTTCCTCGCTGTCTGCCGCTTCGCGCTGAGGGACAACGACAGGGGGTTCGAGCTGCTTGAGGAAGCGTACAAGAGGCACGATAGGTTCCTCCTACTCATGGGCATCGAGAAGGACTTGGACGGAGTCAGGTCGGACCCCAGATATGCCGCCATGCTGCAGAAGTCAGGCCTGGCCGGCCACCTGAGGCCCTAGCTACTTTCGCTGTTTCATCAGCTCGCCGATCTCTCGGTCGAGCCGCACCACTTCGTTCTGGTACCTCTCCATCTCTCCCTGGTCGCGTTCTATGCTCTGCTTCTTGCCCGTTATCTGGGTCTTGAGCTCGTTCAGGGAGCGGGTGGCCGAGTCCATGGCGGTAGTAAGGACGCGCATCCTGGCGTCCATGTCAGCCTTCTGCGCCTGGAGGTCGGCATACTGCTTCTCGGTGTTCCCGAGCTGGGTCTGAAGGTCCCGGAGCTCCTGCTCCTGCCTCCTCACCCGCTCGTAGTACTCGTTCGCCTTGGCCTCGTTGTTCCTCCGCCTCTCCTGGGCTCCCGATAGCTGGTAGCTCACGCATTCGACCCACCTCCACTTTGATATTTATCCATGATTCGGCTGGCTGGGCGAGCCGAATTGACCCCGAGGAACAAGCTTCTACTGGCCATCGTGGGCGTGGCAGCCTTGGTAGTCGTGCTCGCGTACTACCGGCTGTTCACCAACCCGGCGGTCATAGTGCTCATCCTCGTCCTCTACGTTGCTGTGAGCCTGAGGAACCGAAGGAAGTTCAGCAAGCAGCCCAAGGGCCGGCAGAGCTAGAGGTCGTCCCTGGCCGGGTGCGCCTAGGGGGGCGCTAGCCTGTCGTAGGGCGCAACGAGGTCCAGCTCCTTCTCGCGGTCCCTGAAGTCGGGGCAGACCCTGGCGAGCTTCGACCTGAACCGCGCGGAGTGGTTGAACTCCAGGAGATGGGTCAGCTCGTGCAGCACCACGTACTCCCTCAGGTGCTCGGGGAGGGCTATCAGCTGCCAGCTGAACGAGAGCCTGCCGCTCCGGGTGCAGTATCCCCACTTGTCGATCTCCCTGACATCGACCCGGCGCGGCTTCGCCCCGACCAGGTCAGACAGCTCCCCGACCCTGCGCACCGCGTACGCAGAGCTCTCCTTCAGGAACCATCTGCGGACCAGCTCCCTCAGCCTCCTCCTGTCGTCCGTGCAGATCTCGACCAGACCCCTCTCCGGGTCCGCCGTCAGGGTTTCGCCGGGCCCATCCCTGAACACGATCCTTAGCAGCCTGCCGCCCAGCATGACCATCCCGTCGTCGAGGACGTTCTTCGTCATCGAGACCCGGTCGTATTCCCTGTTCAGCCAAGGAGCGCGCTCCCTGATTGCCTTCTCGACGTCGACCCGCGCGCCGCGGGGGAGCACCACCTCCAGCTTGAGATCGGAGCGGATGCGGAAGTAGGTGTACCTCCGGCTGGTTCCCTTTATCACGTCGTATTCGATTTTCCTCCGGCCCAGCTCAACGTAGGGCAACCCTTGGTGTCGCGACCGCTTCGGTAGTTAACGTTAGCAGTAGACATCGATGAGACGCCCAAGCTTAATACCGCAAGAGGCCTCGGCACCCCAGCGCCCATGTCGGAAGCGACACCGCAGGTGCCACGTCCCCGCATCCAAGGCATCTCGGACCTGATATTCGGGCTCGCGCTTTCCCTCGGCGCGATCCAGTTCGTCGGGAGCGCTCCGAGAGACTACGGCACGCTGGTGGCGGACCTGTCGGCTTTCGCCTTCAGCTTCTTCATATTGATCAGCATCTGGAACCGGTACACGACCACGATGTCGGTGATACCCGTCGAGACGGGCTGGGTCGTCAGGCTCAACATGGCGCTGCTCTTCCTGGTGGCCATCGAGCCGTTCCTGTTCAACCTGCTCGTCATCCCCCAGGAAGGGCTGTCGTCGGCCCTGGCGTCTCATGTCAGCCAGTTCTACGCGGCGGACGTGGGAGGGATGAATCTCATCCTCGCGTACTTCACCCACGTGCTCACCATGGAGGAGAAGAGGCTCATCCCGGGCGAGCTGGTCCACAGGTTCAGGAACACCAGGGACTTCCTCCTCCTGGTGTCGGCGGTGTTCTTCGTCTCCGCCCTCCCCGTCTTCTGGGACGTCATGGTCGGCGGATATCCCGTCAGGGTGGTGATCTGGGTGGTGACGCTGCCGTTGATCGCCTTCTCCAGGGCGATAACCTCCAGGCTCTGAGCGCGACCTCCCCGAGCGCACTGGGACGTGCGCGGGTGCACGACCTGGCCCAGCTTGAGGGACAGGGGCTGCCTGGCCCGGGGTGGGAACGGAGCTCCGAGGGTATTTAGGCGGGCCGGCGCGCCGCCTGCTCCGAGCCAAGGTGAGGTGTCCCGGATGGTCGAGGCCCGCCAGGGTCTACGTAGACGCGAAGATACTGAACATGCACGACCCGGGGCTTCCCAGGGAGGCCTATGTCGGCTATCTCGTGGAGGGGAAAGGGATGCGCGAGGTCAAAAGGGTCGAAGCGGCGGAGAGCGACGACGCCGAAGTCCTCGCCATCATGTTCGCCATCGAAGAGCTGAAGGTCCAGCTCGGGCGCTTCACCGTCGTCTGCGACCACGAGTCGGTGGTGTCGGAGGCAACCAAGGACAACGTCAAGAACCCGAGCGACCTGCTGAAGAGGCTCCGGCGGCTCCTCGACGAGAACCCGTCGGTCAAGCTCGAGGTCCTCCAGTCGAACCCGGCCCACCAGGTGGTCACAGAGTATGTCAACGCCCTGAAGCCAGGCGCGCAGTGAGGAGCGGAGTCAGCCGCCTGTCCCGGTGTAGGGCCTGCTCCTGAAGTATTTGGTCAGTGAGACCCCCTCGGGCGTCAGCTTCATGTTGACCTGCCACCTCTCGACTCCTGCCTTCTCCGCGGAGCGGGCTGCCGCCAGGACTTGGGAATTGGTGCCGTCAGGGGGAGGGGGCTTGAACGGCTTCGCGTCGTAGAGGAAGCAGAGCACTATCTTCGCCTTCTTCCCCTTCGCGAGCGACCCTTCCAGCTCGCCCATGTGCCTGATCAGCCTGTCGAACGAGTCGAACCTGCTCCTCCGCACCCTCGCGGCCCCTCGTCCCGCAGGGAGCATTATCAGCGGCGTCTTTACTTCGACGTAGGCGTCTCCGACGAGGAAGTCGATGCGCGACCTGCCGAGCCTGACCTCGCGCCTCACTTCGCCTGAGGCCAGCCTCGTCAACGAGCCGCTTCTGAGGAAGAACTCGAAGTACCTGTTGGCCGCCGTCTGGTTGATGCCGATCCACCCGTGCGCCGATGGGGAAGTGGAGATGCCCTCTACCGTGTACGCAGTCTTCCTCCCGGGGGCCTGCGAGGCCGAGTACAGGCATGGGAGGCCTTCGAGCTCGAGGTCGCCGAGCCTCCCAGTGGTGGGGCAGTGGCACCTGAGCGTCTTCCCCTTTGCCCTGACGAGCATGACGAACCTGTTCGGACGGGAGACTATCGTCCCCTCATCGAGGCGGCTGGCGAACATGAAGGTCGGGGCGGAGCGCACGGGGGTGCGGATTCGGGCCTGCCGTTAATAGAGTCTGGGAGCCTTCACGGCAGCGTGAAGGCGATGCAGAGGCTGGAGTCGGAGGCGGCTGGGCAGCCCGGCGCCCTGGCGAGCTACGCGAAGGCCAGACTCCCGTCTGCCTCCCCAGGGTCCATCTTCGCCGGAGCGGGGGACTCCTACGCCGCCTCCCTCCTGGGGTTCTACGCCTCCAGGGGGAGGTGCATCGCGCTGGACCCATACACCCTCGCGAGCGAGCCCGAGGCCGCCCGCGGCGTCGAGGTCTTCTTCATCTCGGTCTCGGGCAGGACGTCGTCGAACGCTCTCGCCATGTCAAGGGTGAAGCGCGTCGCGAAGAAGACGACCGTCCTCACAGCGGCGGAGGGGAGCCCGCTTGCGAGGGGCGCAGACGAGGTCGTCCGGCTCCCGCTGAGCTATGCCCCGAGGTCTCCGGGGATTCTCTCGTTCAGCCTCTCGGCGCTTGCGGTCCTCAAGATGGTCGGAGCAGCCGCCCCCTGCGACTTCACGGCGACCCTCGAAAGGGCGAGGGCCGACAGCAGGGCGCCGTCCCTCG
>JAGWHE010000064.1 GCA_028866945.1 Nitrososphaerota archaeon | reverse complement strand
AGGGAGGAGGACGCGTCGACATTGGGCTCGAGGAACCCCCTGGCCTCCGGCCAGCTCCCGCTGTCTCTGGGGGTGGCCGTATTCGCTGTGCTCGCCGCAGGCTCGGCAGCGTCGCTGCTGCTCGTTTCGGCCAGGGACGTATACATCGCCCTGCTGGTCTACGGGCTCTACTGGGGGTACAGCTGGGGGCCCGGGTTCAGGGCACGGCCGGGGGTAGACGTGGCCGTCCACGGGGCGGTCCCGGCGCTCTTCGTACTGATGGGGGCGTCTCTGGCGGGCGTACCGACGGAAGGAGGGGTTGTGCTCGCGGGGATCGTGTTCTCGCTGGCGGCGATGTCCGGCGTGCTGCAGGAGGTCAGGGACCTCGACCGCGACGCGCCCTCGAGGCGGACGACCGCCCTCATACTCGGCAAGGAGATGTCGGTGGACCTCGCGCTTCTGATGATGGGGGCAGGGGTGGCGCTCTACGCAGTCGCGGCCATCGCAGGGGGCCTCCCCCCGGCAATGCTGGCGCTGGTACCCTTCTCCTGGTTCTTGGTGGCGCCCATCCTCTCCCTGAGGAAAGGCGAGGAGACGGCCGATGCGGTGATACGAGCGATCAGAGCGAGGGGGCTGGTCCTCGCGGTGGGCGCCCTGCTGCTTTACCTGGGGACGGCAGCCGCGACCATCTGAGCTGGCTGCGGCCGCGGTCCTCTTCCTGGCGGAGCGATACCATGGCCTCTGAAACCGGTGGCGCTAGCCCCAGGGAGGTCACGAGAATAGGGGCTCTGGCAGCCGCCGCCTCGAGGTCGAGCACGCGGACAGGATTCGAGTCGGAGTTCGGTTCGACGACCCCCCTGTAGTTCCGGCTGTCCCCGCACCCCCCCCACCTGAGTTGCGTCTTCGACTGGGAGGTCTTCGCCTTCCTATCTCGCTCGAGGCTCAGGGCGCGGACATGCTGGGCGATCTCCCTCGTGGGGCCCTCTCGGACTTTGGCGAGGACACCGGCTGGCCGGGTGCTCTGACCGAATGTAAGAACCAAAGTTATTACGCTGGTAAATCTTTACGATACAACCTGCGGCTCGACCGGAAACCCTGGCGTCGCAGGTCAGCCGTTCACGTTGCCGCTCGGGCACTTCCTGCAGATGTCAGCGAACTCGGGGTCGGGGAAGAAGGGGCACCAGTCGTTGTGGCAGACCACCGGGGCGCCGTGGGCGTGCTCGAGGTCGTGGATGTAGCTCAGGTCCTCCTTCTCGCCGAAGTTCAGCGTCGCCCTGTCCCCGTTGGCGCGCATGGCGATGAACCGGGACCTGGGGTCCCGCTCCCAGGCCCTGACCACGAAGGCCGCCGCCTGCGGGTCGGCGGTGTCCATCCTGTCGGACGTCCCGTCGAACCTGCGGAGTATGAAGGTGTACCACTTCGAGCCGAGGGGGACGCCAAGGCCCGGGTTCCTGTCCATCTTGTCGAGGGTCGCGCCCGCGGACATGGAGGTCAGGCTCCTCCGCGGCTGCCGGACTCGGGACTCACTCAAGCCACCGTGGCCTAGACGAGGCTGATCGCGCCGAGTATGGTCAGCGCGTACTCGGAGAGAACTATCGAGACCACGGCGACCGCGGTCACGGAGAATATCCTCAGCGTCGCCTTGCTGGTGAAGTCGACGGCCTTGCTCGCCACCAGGGCGGCCATGGCGCTCGCCTCGACGATCAGGAGCTTGGTCAGGTCGAGGAAGATGGGCGGCGGCGTGGTGAACCCGGTGAGGAAGATGACGCCCCCCTCGCCGCCGACGGCCCCGTTGAACTGGGTCATCATGTACTGCATCAGCATTATCACCAGGGCCAGGCCGATGGGGGTGGCGTAGGTCAGTATCCCGTAGAGCCTGAGCTGGGCCTTGGTCTCCTTCTTCGCCACCGATATCCTCTGGGTGAACTCGGTGACCAGCTCCATCAGCTCCGGGGTGCCGCCTCCAGAGTCGACGATCTCGCCCAGGGTCTTGAACGCCATCCGGGTGAACCACGACCTGGTCTTCAGCCCCACGTCCTTGAGCCTGGCCCCCAGCTCCAGCTGGCGGGCGGTGTCTATCAGGACGAAGTCGAAGGCCGGGTTGTAGCTCCTGTCGCTGGCGAGCTTCTGTATCGCCTTCGTGATGTCGTAGCCTATCTTCTTGTACTCGGTGATGTCCCTCAGGAACTGGGGGAGGGCGGCCTCGGACTGCCTCACCTCGCGGATCTGGAAGTAGGTCGACCACCCGTAGAGGGCCGTGAAAACGATGATGGTGGCCGCGGCCACGATCCAGTAGGGCTCCTGCAGGAGGAGGGTGACTATGCCCACGCCCGCGCCTGCGCCCACGGAGACCCGGATGTCCCCGGTCACCATGTCCCCGGTGTGGGGCTGGGCCCTGTCGACCACGAGCCAGGCGGCCGCGGTCAGGATGGGGAGGACGAGCAGCACCATCAGGCCGAGGACGTCCATGGTCGCCTCGGGGTAGACGAAGGCCACCGAGACGATGAGCAGCGGGAGGACGAAGAACATCGAGATGATCACTTCGCCGATGTCCGAGCTGTCAGACGCGTACTTCTTCCAGGTGAACTCGCTCCACTGGATGAACTCCCTCACCTTCCCCTCGAGGTAGGACGCGAGGTCCCCTCCGCTGGCGAGGACGGACGTGTACCCCTGGACGAAGACCCTGAACCTGTCGCTCTGGATGTGGCGCGAGCGCTCCTGCAGCGCCTGCCCCTCGGTCTTCCCGAAGAAGACCCTCTCCTTCTGTATGAGCTGCCCCTCCTGCTCCATCCACTTGAAGATCCCGCTCCCCACCACCCTCTCGAAGGCGTTGTAGAGGGACACCCCTGCCGACTGCATCACGGAGGCGAATACCGAGAAGTACGGGAGCTCGTTCTCAAGCCCGGCGGTGGTGGTGTTCAGCTTGCTGGAGACCTCCAGGTGGGGGTAGGCCAGCAGCATGAGGGGGACGAGATTGGCGAGGAACCAGAGGGGCTCCCCGGTGAAGTAGAACAGGATGAGCGATAGGGGGAGTGTGATGACCCCGGTCTCGGCCGAGTAGACGACGTACTTGCCGACGTAGATCACGGGGTTGGTGACGAACCCGTCCGAGACGTGGGCCGACCCCGAGTAGAGCTGCTCCACCCTTCGCCTTAGCGAGGTGTGTATCGCCCCGGCGGAGTCCTTCTCCCAGTGGTCCTCCTCCCAGGCTTCGGAAACCTTCGCGAGGACCTTCACCCCATCCACGGTCAGAGCCTCTCCGGCCCGGATCACGACCTTTCCGCGGAACGGCTGGCCGCTCTCAACGACCAGGGCCCGCAGGTCGATGTCCAGCTCCGCGTTGACGGGGACGAGGGCCTCCACCCTATTCACCGGACCCGAACCTCGGAGTTGGCGATTTAAGGCGGGGACATGATTCCCGCTACTTGGGAACTAAACGGAG
>JAGWHE010000025.1 GCA_028866945.1 Nitrososphaerota archaeon | reverse complement strand
ACCCCGGTGATCTGGCGGGGGCCGCTGGTCGCAGGGGCGGTCAGGCAGCTGCTGACCCAGGTCGACTGGGGGGAGCTGGACTACCTCGTCTGCGATCTTCCGCCCGGTACCGGCGACGCCAGCCTCACCCTGGCCCAGACGGTGCCGCTGGGCGGGATCGTGGTCGTGACCACCCCGCAGGAGGCCGCGCTCAACATCGCGGCCAAGGCACTGGCGATGTTCAAGCGCCTCGACGTCCCGATAATCGGGGTGGTGGAGAACATGAGCTACTTCGTATGCCCCCACTGCGGGGAGAAGACGGCCATCTTCTCCAGCGGAGGCGGGAGGAAGATCGCGGCGGAGAGGGGGGTCGACTTCCTAGGGGAGATCCCCATCGCCGTCAGCATCAGAGAGCAGTCGGACAGGGGGGCCCCGGTCGTCGCGGCGCTCCCCGACTCGCCCGAGGCGGTGGTCTACAAGGAGCTCGCGTTCAAGGTCGCAGGCATCCTGAGCATCGTGGCCTGGGCGAAGATGAGCAAGTGACAGAGTCGCAAGACAAGCTGCTGGAGGGGTCCGCCCGGAAGAAGAAAGCGCGGCGGAGGCGGCGCGGCCCCTACCGCAAGTCCTGGTCTCCGAGATAGGGCTCAGCGCACCGCGATGGCGTCTATCTCGACCCTGGCGCCCTTTGGGAGGGCGGCGACCTGCACCGTCGAGCGTGAGGGGAACGGCCGGGAGAAGTGCTTGCCGTACTCATCGTTCATCAGGGGGAACTCGGCGAGGTCGACGAGGAAAACGGTGGTCTTCACGACGTTTTCCATCTTCATGTCTGCCTCCGAGAGGACGGCGGCGAGGTTGGCCAGGGCCCTGCGGGTCTGGGCGACGACCCCCTCCTCGAGGCTGCCCGTCTGCGGGTCGGCGCCGATCTGACCTGAGCAGTAGACCGCTCCGGCGACGACCCCCTGCGAGTAGGGCCCGATGGGGGCCGGGGCTCCCTTTGATCTGACCTCGGACTTCATGGCGCCCGAGCCGGGGCCGGGGGATAAATCACTTCCGCGGAGCCGGCCTTAGGACGCGCAGGAGCGCGGGGTAGATCTCCTGCTCGTCGTCGTACTCCACGGTCTCCTTGTGGTCCATGTGCATGAGCATCCTGGAGGTCACCTTCCCCTTCTTGACGACTATGATGACCCTCTTGTGCGCCTTGTAGGCTGCCATCAGCTCCATCCCCACCCCTATGCTGGGCTCGGTGACGTCGGCGACGATGGCGTCGGACTCCTCGGTCGCCCGGGTGTCGCGCTCGAATACGTCCACCAGGCGGCGGTCCGCCCTCTCGATGGGGCCGAGGACCCAGGGGGAGGTGATCGTGTGGCCGGCGTCGGTTATCGCCTTGGCGATCAGCTCAGCCCGGGGGAGTGCCCTGTTGGCGATCATGGGGGCGGAGAGGTAGACGTTCAAACGGCAGGCGGCCGGTCGGCCGGGGTTTATCCCTATCTTACCAGCGGCGCCCTTTCGGCCGGGGTCTTCTGCTTCGCGTGGCTGCACTTCGCCGGCGCGTGGGCATAGCAGTAGCTCTGGCTGCAGACGTGGCACGAGTAGTAGTACCCCACCCCTAGCTTGCGGCCGCAGACGGCGCATGTCGGCACCGCAGCCTGTTCAGTGCTGGCGTACATGCTCATGGCACCTGGGCCTTCCATAACCCGGTTGCTTTTAAGTAACTGTATGAAAAATTGGATAATTACTGCAGGGATATGCGAAAGTGTAGTTCACTTCTAATACTCGGAGAAGTGAACAGGTCTCAACGCTTGTAGCCGATCTTCCTGAGGAACTCCCGGCGCTCGGCGGCGTCTGCCTCCCCCTCCTCGCCCCCGGGGTACCCCCCGTCGGCGACCCCCAGGACCCCCCTCCCCTTCCCGGTGTCGGCGACGAGTACAGTGACCGGGTTCGATGTGGCGCAGAAGACCTGGGTTACCTCCTCCACCGACTTTATGCGGTTGAGGACGTTGATCGGGTAGGCGCCGGAGAGGACGACAACGAAGATGTGGCCGGCGCGGACGGCCGACGCGTACTCCACCGCGAGCTTCCTGCACGCGCCGTCGGTCCCATCCGAGCGGACCAGTGACTTGCCCGAGGCTTCGCAGAAAGCCAGGCCGAACTTCGCACCCGGCATCGAGGTCGCGAGGGTCTCGTACAGGTCCTCCACGGTCTTGATGAAGTGAGACTGGCCGAGGATGAGCTGGTGCCCGTCAGGCACGGCGATCTCGACCCCTTCGATCTCCATGGCCGAGGTGGGCCCGGGCCGATTTCTAATTCCTTTGCCTCCGTTCGGAGCGTGCGCCGGCGGGCGTGGCGCGTTAAATGGGGAGCAGAGGTGGTCCGCCATGTCCAGGGTCCGGCAGCTCTTCAGGAGGACGGAGGCGGACGCAGGGCGGAAGGCAGGCGGCTCGCAGGCAGTCGGGGCTCCGGAGGAGATAGCGGGGGTCCTCGACACCTACAGGGTCCCAGCCGGGGCGAAGCCCGAGGCGTCGGCTGAGATCTTCGTGGTCGAGGAGGACGGGGCTGCGAAGTACCTCGTCAGGCTCCCGAAGCTGAGCGAAGAGGAGGGGCGCGCTCTCGAGCTGCTGAGGACCAACCTGATGGACTCGATCCCCGCGGACGCGTCCGGGGAGCCGCGGGAGGTCGTGGCCGACTACATCTGGAGGACGTCCGAGGCCGCCGGCCTGGCCGAGGTGGTCCAGGGGTCGCACGACAAGCTGCTTTACTATCTGATGAGGGACTTCGCGGGGTTCTGGGAGGTGGACCCGCTGATGAACGACGACGACCTCGAGGAGATCTCCGTCTGCAGGTTCGACCGGCCGGTCAGGGTCATGCACCGGAAGTTCTCCGAGCAGATGTTCATGGCGACCGACGTGGTGTACCCCACCGAGGAGAGGCTGCAGGCCTTCGTGAGGCGCCTCGCCCAGCTCGGGGGGACGACGGTGTCCCTGGCGCAGCCCTCGCTCGAGGTGACCCTCCACGGCACGTCGGACCGCAGGGTGACCGCCACGCTCGGGGACGAGATATCGAGGCCGGGGTCGTCGTACTCGATCCGGAAGCAAAGGGAGTCGCCCATCACCCTGGCCCAGCTGGCGGCCCCGGAGCGCGCGAGGTGGCCGGCTATGCTCGGGGGGTCGTCCCCGGACACGTCGGGCGCCTACGAGGAGGTCCATTCGCACAAGACGCTGTCGGTGCTCATGGGCGCATACTTCTGGCTCCTCCTCGAAAGGACCAGCAACGTCCTGATCGCAGGGGAGACGAACTCAGGGAAGACGACGCTGATGAACTCGATCCTGGCGCTGTCCAACCCGAAGTACAAGGTCGTCACGGCCGAGGACGTGCTCGAGATCAGCCTCCCGGACCACCTGCACTGGCAGAGGCTGAAGACCAGGTCCTACAGGGCGGGGCTCTCCCCCAGCTCGGGGCGATACGAGTACGGGCTCTCCGAGCTCCTCAAGCTCGCGCTGCGCTTCTCGCCGACGATACTCAGCCTCGGAGAGATGCGGGGCGAGGAGTCGGAGACGGTGGCCGCGGCCATCACGCTCGGGTTCTCCACCATGACCACGGTCCACGCAGAGAGCGCGGAGAGGTGCGTGCAGCGGCTCACGACGCCCCCGATGAGGTTCTCCGAGGGGCATGTCAGGGACGTCTCGGCCATCGCCACCATGCGGAAGGTGGTCCTCCAGGACGGCCGCGTGGTCCGCCGGGTGGTCAGCGTCGACGAGGTCAAGCCCTCTTCGGCGTACGGCCACGAAATCGTCAACGTTTTCCGCTATGACCCGGCGACCGACTCCTTCTCTCCGACCACCCCGGCGGAGGTCCTCGACAGGTCCTACAGGCTTAACGAGATAGCAGAGTGCTTCGGGTGGACCCCGGCCGCGGTCCAGGGGAGCCTGGCGGTCAGGGCGGCCAGGATATCGGGGCTAATCGCCGGAGGGGAGCTTGACCCACGGGCGCTCTCGAAGATGGTCAAGGACTTCTCCGTCGACGAATCGAAGCACGGTGCAGGCGGGGGTTGGAGCAGAAGGTAGGCGGCCCGACGAGGCTGCTGGGCTCGCCCTGGGCGCGGTCGCTGGTCCTGCGGAGGTCAAGGAGGTTCGCGGAGCTCCTGAAGCGGTCCGGGCGGATCGGCAACCCCGTGGCCCTGGCTGGGAGGTCGGTGTCGCTGGGGCTCGCCGGCGCGGTGGTGTCGGTCCCGCTCTCGGTCGCCGCCGGGGCGCTCATTACCCCCTGGGCACTGCTCGGGTGCCTCTGCCCGCTCTTCCTCTACCTGTGGCCGGAGGTCGCGCTGAGGGACGAGGTCGCCAGGAGGAGGGAAGGGGTAGACCGCGAGCTCCCGTTCTTCTCAGTCCTTGTCGGGGTGCTGGGGGG
Source organism: Nitrososphaerota archaeon (assembly GCA_028866945.1). Lineage (GTDB taxonomy): Archaea > Thermoproteota > Nitrososphaeria > Nitrososphaerales > Gagatemarchaeaceae > UBA183. Next base: position 15,110 of record JAGWHE010000025.1, on the reverse strand, counting down.
CGCAGGGGTGCCCCTCTATTCGATACTGGTCGACATAGTCGAGAGCGACGTCTTCCCAAGCATCAGGAAGGAGGCGCTGCTGGTCAGGCGGGACGTGGGGATATTCGGGATGAACCCCAACGAATCCTTCGAGAGGCTGGCATCCAACCACCCCTCGAGGAGGTTCGGGGAGTTCCTGCTGGGGTACACCAGCAAGGTCAGGAGCGGCGGGGACGTGCCAGGCTTCCTGTCGTCCGAGAGCGGGAGCATGCTGAGGGAGCTCGAGGAGAGCTGGATCCGCTACGTCGCCAGGGTGGGGATCGTCGGGAGCATGATGGTCACCGTGTTCGGGGTCGTCCCCCTCCTGCTCATGGTGGTTGGGGTCTTCTCCCCCGGCTTCTCGATAGTCGGCCTGGCCGCCTTCACTGGGGTCGGGGTCCCCCTGTTCACCACGGCACTGCTCTACATGGCCGGAAGGATGCAGCCGGGGGGAGAGGACCCGCCGAGGGGGAAGGCGGGCTTGGCGGTCGCCCTATCCGTCCCCGGGGCTGCGCTCGGGGTCGCCCTCGGGGCGGCCTGGGTCGCCGCGGCGGCGGCGCTCTTCATCTTCTTCGTGGTCTACGGCGTCTCCGTCAGGGAGCAGCTCGCCGAGTCGCAGGCGGTGGACGAAGGGGTGTCCAGGTTCCTCAGGGACATGCTGGAGTACAAGAGGCAGGACTACGACCTGGCCAGGGCGACGATGTCCCTGGAGTCGCAGGGGAGGTACGACCCGAGGTTCAGGGCGATCCTCGCCAAAGTCGCGTCGAGGCTGAGGGCCGGGGTCCCACTCGACGAGGTGAAGGTGGAGTGCAGGAGCAGGGTCGGGAGGCTGACCTTCCTCATGCTGGGGGAGATGAGCCGGTCCGGGGGCGGCACAGTCGACACGGTGTACCAGGTGTCGAGCTTTGCGGACAGGATGATCCACATGCGGAAGAGCGCCGCGGCGGAGATGAGGCCCTACCTCGTCCTGTCCTATGTCTCGCCACTCCTGCTCGCCTTCGGGGTCGCCTTCGTCAGCGGGGTGCTGTCGAAGTTCAGCTCCGCCCTCAGGCCAGGGATCTCCACGCTCCACCTGGCAGGGGTGCAGGTGGGGGCGGTCCCGCCGGGGCTGTCGGAGGTATCGGACGTGCTGATAGTCGTGTCCGCGGCGTCCCTGGGGCTGATCGGCGCGAAGATAACCGACTTCACGGTGAGGAACACCCTGCGCGCGTCGGTCAACGTCGCCCTGGCGGTGGCGGCCGTGGCGCTCATGGCCGTCCTCGGGTCACCTTCCCTTTCGGGGCTCCTCCTCCACGGAGCCCTCCTCGTTGGGCGTTAAATCGCCCCGGCGGTTGGTCGGGAGATGAAAATCACAAGGCGGAGGAAGGCAATCTCACAGAGCATGGACCTCTTCATCATCATCGCAGCGGTCCTGGGCGTAGGCGGCGTGGTCAGCGCCTCGGTGTACAACCTCGTCAGCGCAGCCACTACCAACTCGAGCATCTCCATCGTCGGCGTGTCCCTGAAGGCCGGCGCCACGTCCGCAGACTCCCCGGTGGCGATCACCATCTCCATCAAGAACAACGGAGGGAGCCCGATAAACTGCCAGACCGCGAACTCATGCGAAGTCGTCTTCGCGGGCACCACCTCGGGGACGGGCACCATCACCTGCGGATCCTGCAGCCTCGTGTCGGGAGGCGCGCTCACCTGGCAGGTCTCGGGGACCACCGGCCCCCTGACCTTCGACATCCAGAACTTCCCGGTGCAGCTCGCAGCAGGCGCGCAGACTTCGTTCGTGCTCAGCGGACCTCTCACCTTCACCGGGACCCCGGGCTTCTGGTCCGACGGGTCTCCGGTCACCATCAACGTGCTCTTCGGCTCGGCCTCCGCCCAAGTCACAGTGGTTTCTCAGTAGGGGGCCAGGGACGCCCCTCTCCTCCATTTTTCTTCCAAGGCGGCGCCGGGGGGTCAGCGAGCTCTACGCCGCGGTCCTGATGGTGGGGGTGACCCTTTCGCTCGGCAGCCTGGTCGTGGTGGCTGCGACGTCCCAGTTCGGGCTGGCTTCGAGCGCTGCCTCCCTCGGTGCTTCGCTTGCAGAGGGCGCGGCCCAGACTCAGGTGTCCATGGTCTACGACGCGGTCCAGCCCTCGGGGACATGCCCTGCATTCGGGGGGCAGCAGGAGGGGACCTCGCTGGCCGTCGCCCTCTACGACTACGGGTCCCAGGGGTTCTCGCCCGCGGGGTTCGTGGTGAACTCGACCGGCTATCCCGGGACCTGGGCGGAGGTCGCACCGGGGTCCCTGGGGGTCTACACGCTCGCGCTGTCCGCCTGTGCCCATCCTTCGGGGCTGACGATACTCGCCTACGACGCTTCTGGGGACGAGGTGCAGTTTGGGACCTAGGGCCAGGGCAGGGGTATCCATTTACCTGGAGGTGTTCCTACTCATCGGCATCGCCCTGGGCGGGGCTGGGCTGGTGTTCGGAGCGGCGGCGACGCTGGTGGGGTCAGCATCGGGGCCTTCGGCAAGCATCGTCTCCGCCTCCATCAGGCAGGGGCCCTACTCGGCGGTGGAGAGCGTCACGGTCGAAGACGTGGGGACCCAGCCCCTGGGGGCGCTCACCGTGGTGACTTCTGGGGCCCCGGCGTCGGGAATGTACTGCTACTCTGTCGAAGACCCCGGGAGCGGGGCGGTGCTCGCCTCGACTTGCCCGTCGCTTATGGCGGATCCAGGGACCGTGACTTTGTCCGCCGGGGTCGGGGAAGGGGGGAGCGTTCTGGTCGAGCTGGTCGTCACAGGCGGGTCCTTCGCGGTCGGGAGCACCCACCTCGTGTCTGTCACCGCCGCCAGCGGGGCCCAGGCGGACGCCGAAGTCCAGGTCGCACCAGCATAGGTGATGGGGGGGGTGCGCCTGGGGGCTAGGCGGACGGGGGTCGCGTCCATAGTCGGGACGGTCGTCTTTGTCGTCGTGTTCATGCTCGCCCTGGGCACCCTGGCATATGCGTCCGGGGTCGAGTCCCAGGCGTCCATGTCGCAGGCCGAGGCGAACAGGGTGGCGGGGCTCCGGGGGACTGAGTCTCTCACCTACTCGACGGGCCAGGCTGGACTCGACGCCGTGGATGTCGGCCCGGGCACGGTCGCGGTGAACCACGTCGTCCTCCGCTTCCCCAACGGGACGGTGTACGCGCTGTCGACTACCGCGGTGGTCCCGGCCGGGAGCGAGGTCGCCCTGCTCCCCCTGATCCCGCCGGGGGTGTGCACCCCCGGCGCCGCCACCTGCGTCTCCAAGTACCAGTCCATCGTTTCCGGGGCAGTCCCGGGGTCCTCCGTTGGCGTGGTCACATCCTTCGGGAACGCCTTTTGGTACTACGGCTCGTCGGGGCAGCCTGGCTGGAGCCGGGCCGAGTTCACCGCTTCGGGGACCTGGACCGTCCCCTCCGGCGTCACCTCCGCCTACGTGGTCTGCTTGGGTGGAGGGGGCGGCGGGGGCGGGAGCGGGGGGGCCACGGACAGCGGAGGGCCGGACGGGAGCGGCGGCGGAGGCGGAGGAGGAGTCGGGAGCCTGTCGCAGGGGTTCGTCGACCTAGGGGGCGCGACTTCGGTCGCCGTCGCTGTGGGGCCGGGCGGCCAGGGGGGCACCGCCGGGGGCTCGTCCACGAACGGAGGGGCCGGAGGGAGCGGGGGGCCGAGCTCGTTCGGCGCGTTCGTGTCCTGCGGTGGCGGCGGGGGCGGAGGAGGCACGCCGTACACGATTAACGCTGCCGGCGGGAGCTTCTGCTACACGGCGAGCTCCCCGGGCGGGGCGGGAGGCGGGATCCCTGGAGGGGCTGCGACGGTCTCCGGAGTCCCGGCCAACGCGCTCCAGGAAACGGTCTACGGCGGCGGGGGCGGGGGAGGGGGCGGGTTCTACTTCCCTCCGGGCGCCGGGAGCCCCAGCGACTCGCTGACATCGGGAGCGGTGTTCACCAGCGCCCCCGGCTCCTCGGGGACCTGCGCTTCAGGGGGAGGGGGCGGCTCCGCATCTCCGTTCGCCGGCGGAGGGGGAGGGGGGGCGGGCGCGGCGACGTGCGGGAGCGGGAAGGCAGGGAGCGCTGGTGCCACAGGGTCGGGCGGGGGCGGGGCCGGTGGCCCGTTCGCGGCTAGCTCCACCTGCGGCTACAGGGCCGGAGCGCCCGGGGGCGCGGGTGGGTCGGGCCAGGTGACGGTCTACTACACCGGCTAGGTCACTGGGCGGGCGCGCCGATCTCCAGGGCGTCCGCGAAGAACCGCCTCGTCAGCCCGGTCGCGGGGGAGTCGAAGGGGTCCACGCTGACCACCACCGGGAGGTTCCGCACGGCGTAGCCGAGCAGGAGGCACATCCTCGGAGGGAGGGTGCGGACTATGGCCCTGACGGTGTCGGAGTCGGCCATGGACGCCTGGGACACCAGGTTCAGGTCCGAGTCATTGCTGAAGTTGTAGAGGAAGATGTTGTCCACCTGGCGGTAGATCTTCTGGTCGATGGCGTCGGGCTGGTTCGTGATGAAAACCGTGAAGACCCCGAAGTGGCGCATCCGGGTGATGAGGTCCTCCCAGTAGGTGTCCCTCAGGTAGAGGTGCGCCTCCTCTGCGAAGAGGAACACCGGAGGGATCTTCCTGCGCTCCAGTAGCTCCACCAGCTTCGACAGCATCAGCTCCACCACCATCTTCCTGTTGAGGGGCGAGACCCCGCTCAGCGACACCACCAGGGTCCCCCCCGACCTGTTGAGGGTGAAGAAGTCCTGGAGGTCGAACTGCTGGTGGGGGGAGTCGGTGAATAGCCCGCACGAGGCGAGGGTGTGGTAGCGGGCGAAGAGGGCGTCCCTCACGAACTCGTTGCACCTCCACATCTGTATCGCGGACTCGAGGCTCGCCAGGGTGAGCTCGTCCCTGTTGTCAAGCTGCTCCCAGATCTTCACGAACTCCCTGAGGGAGGTCCCAGGCATGTCGAGGGAGTGGGAGAGGAGGTTCGAGATCGGCCTTATCCCCACGGACGAGAGGGAGAACTTCAGGTCCCGCCCCGGGCGCATCACCCTCACCTTGCGGGCCTCCTCTGTCTCGGTGCCGTCCCTCCTCTGCCCGACCGTCCCGTACTCGTCGTTCAAGTCGAAGACGACGGCGTAGGCCTTGTTCTCGAGGAGCCCCCTTAGCAGGATCTTGGCGAGGTGGGACTTGCCCGACTCCTTCCTCCCGGTTATCACGGTGATCCGCCCGTCGAGGGCCTCGGCTGGGACTGCGAACGCGGAGTCGCTGTCCACGGTGCCGAGGCGGATGCCCCTGACCCCCAGCGGCTCGAGGGCGCTGCCCAGGTCCTCTATCATCAGCCGAGTCACAGTGGAGCTGGTCCTCGAGGGCATCCAGTTGGCCCTGGGGGTCAGCCTCCCGCCCGATATGGTCCCCCGCGCCTTGCAGAGCAGTATCCGCATGTCCCTGATCAGGGTGGAGATGGTCGTGAGGTCTGTGGGGTCAGAGGTGACCCCCGACGCGGACGCCGAAAGGACCTCCTCCCTGGCGATCTCCTCCTCGATCCCCTCCACGTCCAGGTACCTCTCGTCGTACACCTGCAGCACCAGGCTCCTCTGGGCCTCGGAGGCGACCAGGTAGTCCCCGACGTGGACCCGCTCCCTGGGTGACGCGATGACCAGTATGTCGTCTGACTCTTTCTTGAGGATCTTCACCTATGCCCCTCCCCTAAAGCTCCCGAGCGCTATCTTCCGGAGGGGGAAGGTATGGAGCCGCCTGACACCGAACCGCTTCGTCACGAACGCCTTCAGGGCCTGGTCGTCAGCCTTCGAGAAGATGGAGAGGTGGTGGGCGACCTTGAGGGAGTCAGGGTACCCAGAGGCGAAGGCGTCGTTCCACATAATCCTGCCGAGCACGGTCTCCGCCGGCTCGGGGCCGGCGATGTCCAGCCTGAAGACCAGACCGTCGGTGGTGAACTTGGCCAGGACCGTGCTGCAGCTCCCCCTGCCGATCACGTGGTAGGAGGCGAGTGGGGCCCTCGAGAGGGAGGCCATGGCGTCCTCGGAGAGTATGAGGTTGCTCGACTTGGAAAAACCCACCGTCGTCCTCCCGGCCCCTCCGCGCCTCAGCGACGACCCCAGCTGCCCCATGGGGTGTTTGAGCGACCCGTCGGCCATCACTATCATGCTGCCGTCCCCGGCGGAGAGCGCCTCGATCACCCTGCGCTCGACGGTGTTGCGGATGAACCGCTCCGCCACCGCGTGGTCGGAGAGGAGGAGGTCCAGCTCCGACGAGGGCATGCGCGGGACGAGTCCGCTCAGCCCGGTGGAGGTGGCGTAGACCAGAATCGGCCCCAGCCTGAAGAAACGCCTCAGCGCGCCTTCGTAGGAGATGCCCACGGCGGTCCTGGCCGCGTAGAGAGCGCCCCGGGAAGTCTCCCCCACCAGCACGCACGTCGAGTCGACTGACGCGATTGGTCTCCCTTCTTTGATAGGAATTATGCACCCAGGGACCAGGGTCGCGTCGGTCGCCTCGAAGTACGGATAGAGCTCCCTGCCGTAGCTGCTGAAGATGAACGGCTTGCCGGAGAGCTCCCTTTCGGCGCTCTCTGCTAGCTCGGCGAAGGCCTCTTCGAACTCCCTCGTCAGGGAGTCGAGGACGGTCAGCTGCTCGTCCTGCAGCGGCGGGAGTGTTGTGATGGCCATCTTGCGCATCATGGACTACGCAACATAGGTAGTTAAGTATTGCGCAACATGGCCAATCAGTTTAAAGGCACCTCCAGTAGAGAGAAGACGTCGAGGATGACCGGGATGTTGCAGGCTGCTCCCCAATTCGCGGATTCAAATACGGCCAACTTGGACAACAGGCGCAACAAGATAGAGTTGTCAGAAAGCGAGCAGCACCCCATGGTTACGGTCAAGCTGAAGAGAGGAGCATGGGAGATTGAGATCAATACCAGGGAGGACAGGGTTCAGCAGGCGGTGGAGAGCGTCCTCGCGGGGATGTCGTCCAAGGAGCAGATCCTGGTCGAGTCGCAGGACGCCGGCCTTGACGACAGGAAGGGGGAGACGAGCAGGAGCGTGATAACCACCATGTGGAAGGAGGGGTGGTTCGGGACGCCCAGGTCGCTTTCGGACGTGCACGAGGAGATGAGCCGGCGCGGGTACCACTACGACAGGACCGCGGTGTCGCACACCCTGGTGGACCTGGTGAGGGAAGGGTCGCTCTTCAGGGACGGGAGCATGAGGAACTATCGGTACATCCAGAAGTACCCCTTCAAGGGGCAGTCCGGAACTTCTTAGACAGCTGCTCGGCCAGCCTGTTGGTCCCGACGGTCGTCATCCTGTACTTGCCCCCCTGGTCGGAGTCTATCCTTTCGACCTGGGCCGACTTTGTCAGCTCGCTCAGCCGCGAGCTTATCGTCTTCGGGTAGAGCCCCGTCGCCGCCTCTATGTCCCCGACGCTCATGGCGTCCGAGGTGAGCTTGCCGCTCAGGCTGGCGATCCTGGCTGCCACGAGCTGCAGCATGATGACGTCCCTGTCGCTGAGCTTCTTGTCCTGGGTCCAGACCCTGGGCCCTTCTGGGGTGACGCGGACGTACTCCTTGAACATCTGCGTCAGGTCGTTCAGCGAGTAGTTCACGCTGATGGCCCGGGCGAGGTCCATGTTGGGGATCATCTTCGAGATGAACTCGTGCAGCGACCGCATCACGACCTCAGGGGAGCCTGAGAACTCCGTCCTGTCCTCCCCGTAGGTGACTAGAACCCTGAGCTCTCTCTCGACTGACATCAAAACATCCCTCGCACCCCACGGGTCCGCGGTCGGCTTAAATCAGTATCGTGGAAATCGGGTCAGACCGGCGGCGGGAGCCCTACTCTTGCGTGGTCGCCGGGAGCGTGCCGTACACCTGGCCCCCTGCAGGCATGAAGGCTGACACCGCTCCAGCCGAGGTGTAGACGTACTCGCCGTCCTCGGCCTTGAACCGCCGCAGCTTCGTGGTCTTGGCCAGCCTCAGGAGCGCCACCGCCACCGACTGCTTTGGGTAGTTGAGTCCGTAGGACTGCAGCGCCTCCCTGACGTCTGACAGCTTCCGCCGTTCCCGACCCCACTGTCCCCCGAAGAACTTCTCGATCACGTCGGCGAGGGAGTCCCCCTTCTCCAGAGCGACGACCGGGAACTGGAGGGCGACGGCGTGCTCGGGGACCTCGGCGGCCGCCTCGGTCCGTTCCCTCGGCTCGGGGACAGGCTCTCGCACCGGCCCCGGAAGCTTTGCGGCTACTTCGGGGATGAGCTCTATGGCCTCCCTCAGATGCTCGGGATCCGCTTCCACCTCCGCCTCGGCGTTCCCAAGCTTCACCCTGATCTTCGTCAAGACGTCTTCCTTCGGGGCCGCGGTGGTGATTTAAGGGTGCACGGGGAGACGGAAGTCTTCCTTCACCGTCGTCAGGACCACGTGGGAGTTGGTCCGCTCGATGAACGGCATCCCGAGGAGCCCCTTGGTGAAGCGGCTGAGCTCCTCCCTGTTCCTGCACTTCGATATCACCATGGCGTCGATCTCGCCCGTCACGTCGTACACCGCGCAGACGCCGGGGAGCTTCGCGATCTCCCGCTCCATCTCGAGCAGCTTCCCCTTGGACACGAGTATCTCCGTGACGACCGTCAGCTCGTACCCGAGCTTCTGGAAGTCCACGACGGCCGTGAACCCCTTCAGGATCTGGCGGACCCTCAGCCGTTCGATCCTCAGCGTCACGGTCGAAGTGGAGACCCCGATCTTGAACCCGATCTCGCGTGCCGAGGTCCGCGCGTCGGACAGCAGCACCGCGAGTATCTTCCCGTCGAGCTCGTCAAACGAATGTCCAGAACCCGACTCCTTCGGTTCGCCAGTGGCTGGACGGTCAGACAATTTTGCAGTTGACATCTGGCTGGATGTTTGACCATCTGTGGATTTATCTTTAATACTTTGCGCAGGACGGATTGACGCTTGACATTCAAAGTAACAGACGACGGAAAGTTCGTGAAGCGCGCCTTCACCCCCGCCCAGGCCCTGGACCTGCTTGACGCCGAAAAGGCGAAGTTCGTCGACCTTCAGTTCACGGATGTCCCCGGCCGGCTGAGGCACGTCACCCTCCCAACGGAGATGATGGAGGAGGAGATGTTCTCCGAGGGGGTGGCGAAGCTCGACGGCTCGTCCGTCAAGGGGTTCGTCGACATCCATGAGTCCGACATGCTTCTCGTCCCCGACGCCGACACCTTCGGGGTCATCCCATGGTCAGAGGGCGAGCTGAAGACGGCGAGGTTCATCTGCGACGTCAGGGCAGGATACGGCAGGGGGAGGTTCAGCCGCGACCCCAGGCACGTCGCCCAGGTGGCCGAGGCGAAGATCCGCGAGGCCGGGTTCACCGACTCGCTCTGGGGCCCCGAGGTCGAGTTCTTCGTCTTCGACGGCGTCACCTGGGAGGCGAACAACCCCTTCGGGTCTGCCTTCAAGATCTCGTCCAAGGAGGCCGCGAACGAGTCCCGGGGGACCAACTTCCCGATCAGGTTCAAGGACGGATACTACCCCGCCCAGCCGGTGGACACCCTGAGCGACTACAGGGGGGTCTGCGTCAACTACCTCAGGGACGGATTTGGGGTGCTCAGCAACGCCCACCACCACGAGGTAGCCACCGCCGGCCAATGCGAGATCGACGTCTACAGGGACGAGCTGGTGACCATGGCCGACAGCACCATGACCTACAAGTTCGTGACCAAAAACGTCGCGGCGCTGATGGGGATGATCGCCTCGACGATGCCCAAGCCGATATTCGGGGACAACGCGGTGGGGATGCACGTGCACTCCAGCCTGTGGAAGGCGGGGAGGAACGCCTTCTACGACCCGGACGACGCCTATGCCGAGCTCAGCCAGACCGCGAGGTACTACATCGGAGGGATAATGTCTCACAGCAGGGCCCTCTGCGGCATAGTGGACCCGACTACCAACTCCTACCACAGGCTCGTCCCCGGGTACGAGGCGCCGGTCTACATCGCTTGGAGCAAGATGAACAGGTCCGCCAACGTCAGGATCCCCGCCTACGAGAAGGGGTCCGAGGGGGCGAAGAGGGTGGAGTTCAGGACGCCGGACCCGTCGTGCAACCCCTACCTCGCGTTCGCCGCTATCACAGCCGCCGGCCTGGACGGCATCAGCAAGAAGACCGACCCCGGGGACCCGGTGGACGAGGACATCTACAAGCTCACGCCCGAGAAGAGGCGCTCGCTCAAGGTCGGGGAGCTCCCAGGGAGCCTGAAGGAGGCCGTGGAGAGCTTGGCGAGCGACATGGCGTTCCTGGATGGGATATTCCCCAGGGACCTTGTCGAGGTGATGATGGAGCTCGAGATGGACGCCTACAGGAGCGTGGCGGCGCGGCCCCACCCCTACGAGTTCTATCTCTACTTCGACATTTAGCAACATGCCGAAGTCGACTTCGAGCCGTCCTGTCCTCGACGGGGTGCGAAATCTGAAGGGACCTCAGTCGTCCAAGCCTCGGGCATTTTCATCAAAGCAGTATTTGGGAGCCCAGTGGGTTCGCCGGCTTGGGACTGGCCGACGGCGAACTAATCCCTTGACCTCGCTGAAAACGAGCAGGCCTCCCTAGGCCGGCCGCTCTTGATGGAGTGGCGCCTGCGGTTCACGTTGCTGAGCTCGTTCCCGACAACTACGCTCATGGTGTCGAGCTTGAAGCGGGAGCAGATTCCTGAACGGACCTGCCGGAGGGCGGCCGCTAAACCCCCGAGGTCGGCGTTCCTTTCAGGCTCACCGAGGTTGAAGCCATTAATCCGGCCGACTTCATAGATGCAAGACAACGCAGGAACCGAGAATCGTCTGACATAACGCGAGGGTCAAATCTCGGGCAAGAGGCCAGCCCGGGTTCAAACCCCGGTGACCGCAGACCAAGCCCTCTCTCTCCGCACACACGCGCAGGCGCAGGCAGGCAAGAACAGGCACAGGCACAAACGAGAGAGCGCAAACCAAGCCGGGTTAGGACCTGATGCTTTCTTGGAGGCCCCGGGATGGGAGCTGTCTGGTGCGGGTTCATTTCGGAGCCGGTTCGATTCTGGGCCAGACCCAAAGCCTAGGCTGCAGGCTGCGTCCTGAGCTTCCTTACAGATATGTGCAGGCCTTCCCTGCTCACCACCAGCACCGGTTCACCGATCTCCAGGTGCTCCTTGCTCGTTGCTGACCAATGCAACCCGTCCACCTTGACCGAGCCTAAAGCCCCTCGGCCCAAGGCGACGGTGACGACTCCGGTCTTCCCCACGGGGTCATATCCCCTGAATTCGACCCGCTCGATGTTCTCAGCTGCTTTGACGACGAACACGACCACACCACCCCCGAGTAACAACAAGGCCAACCCGAGAGAGAAGCCATTCCTCGTGCCTGCCCACCTGAACAGCAGGAATGCGCCGGTGCCCATGAACGCCCCAATCATCACCAGCGACCCTATCCCCCACCGGTCGGCGGACAGGACGCCCACCTCCTCATGATTCGCACGGGCGGGTGCATGGGATCCCTTGAAGTCCAAATTGGTCGCCTAGGGTCTGGTCAGACGAAACGCGTCAGAGTCTTGAATCTTCCGCGTACATGCGTCGCCGAAGGCTGCTGGGGCAGAAGTTCCCTGCACGACTGATAACTACAAAACGCCGCCTTTGGGTGGAGCTTCTTTCATGCCCAGCGCACCCCCAAGGACTTCCCTCAGGTTCTTGTACATGTTCCTTACTGTGACCTCGGTGACTCCGGCGGCGTCCGCAATCTCCTTCTGGGTCTTCGCATCGCCTTCCAGGATGCCCGCCAAATAGAGTGAGCTGGCCGCCAAGCCCATCGGTGCCTTGCCAGCCGAGATTTCCCTCCTTTCGCTCATCCGGACTATCTCTATCGCCTTCCTGATGGTCTTCTCTGACATCCCGATTTTCGAGGCGATTCTCGTAACGTCCTTGGTAGCGTCGGCTACGGGCATGGTGAGGTCCATCTCGCGGAGCAGGGCCCTGTAGCCTCTCGCTATCTCATTCTTGTTCAGATTGCTCGCATCCGCGACATCCTTGACAGTCCTGGGCGTCTCGGTATCCCTGAGGGCAGCGTACAGGACTGCCGCGGCGATGCTGGTTATCGACCCCCCCCTCAGGAACCCGCGCTCGAGAGCTTTCCTGTAAAAGTATGCTGCCCTCTCCTTGACCGCTCGGGAGGCCGACAGCTTGTCCCCCATCTTCTCAAGCTCGCTCAGCGCGCGGCCCAGGTTCCGCTCCCTCGCGCCATTGGCCCGTGCCCTGCTGTCCCACCTGCGCAGTCTTTCAATCGTGCTGCGCATCGGAGGGCCAAAAGACTTCCCCGCGGCGTCCTTGTTCGACCTGCCCACTGCTGCGGAGAGGCCCATGTCCCGGCGGGTGATCGAGACAGGCGCACCGTTTCTACCTTCGTTCGCCGAACCCTCTTCAGAGGAGACCCATCGTTCCGGCCCTTGGCTGACAGACCTCTCGCTGACCACGAGCCCGCAGTTGCGGCAGACAAGTTCACCGGCGCCATCGTCAGCTGTAATTGTGTGGAATCCGCAGCCTGGGCACTTGTCGCGCGCGTACTGGAGGCCCTCCAGCCTTGAGAGGTTCATCGTTATTCGTCAAGCAGGGCAATTTCTATAATTGACTTGTGGTGCGGACGCCTAATCGTGTGCGACCGCAGGGCACCCCGCTCGTTGTCCCCACTATGGGAGGGGGGAGAAAACCATCAGTTTGCCCGTCCCCCGAATGGGGCTGGTCGGCGATACTGGCAGGTCTGTATGGAGCGTTGTGACGAAGACCAAAAGCAGGAAGTATTGGGAATCAGCGCTGTGTCGGCGGAACCAACCCAAGGAGCGGGACAAAGGCAGGGGTTCCGAAACATGATGTCAATGCGAGTCTTGTGGGGCAGGACAGTCGTCACTTGTCGTTGAACTGACTGTCGTAGTTGGTGTACGGCGACCCCTGCTTGTACTGGTTGTCCGCGCTTGTCAACGGCTCGGTCACGCCGGGCACGTATCTGCCATAGCCCACTACGCCGTTGTGGCTGACGTCGAAGGCGGGGGGTTCGACATACAGGTCTCCGCTCGCATCAGTTGACAGGGACAGAAGCGGGATGGCGTTGGTGGGGGGAGGCTGGGTAGATGCGGGGCCGGCGATAGAGAGTCCGTCGGGGAGCCTGTAGATGCTCCCGTGACACGGACATTGGTATGACTCGTCCACTGGGTTGGTCGATTTCTCAGGGTCGTAGTTAGGACTGCACCAAAGGTGGACGCAGACCTTGCTGAAGGCGACGAAGGCGCTCGGGTCCTTGTTCCCTCCACCGAGCGTCACTGGGAGCCTGATCAACTGCCATTTGACGAATGTGTCTGGGTTCTGTGAATCCACGGCGAGGTCCCCCGATGAGGGATATGTGATAAGCCAGCCTGTGTTGGGTGGGAACGTGGTCAGGTCGTTGACGTTCACCGACTGGCCTGATCCCGCTCCGTTCAGGCTGTTGATGTCAGTTACGACTTTCTGTTTGACATAAGCCCCCTGGTGAGTTACCGACGAAGAAAGGTACTGGCCCCATGGGACGAAGGAGACGACGGACAGAAAAGCCCCCAATGCGAGCATAGCCTTGAGGAACGCTCTCCTCCCGCCCTTGGAAGATTTCGCAATCGGAGGGGAGTTCGCAGGGACTGCGGCTAGTCCGGCCCTTTGCGGGGCATATCCCGGTGCCGGCGGAACGGCCGGGTAGGTCGCCGGCTCGGGCTCTTTCAAGGCGGCCGGCAGTATCTTCCGCTCCCTCGGGGTCACTTCCTCAGCAGCTGTTGTCTCGGTTTGCGCCGTCTCCTCGTTTGCCCTTTCTGTTGGCATGCGTCAACCCCCCGCGATGTTCACTAAGGTCATGCCCATGATTATCGACGTTGTGAGCATTAGCAACGAGGCGGCGACATACGCGTTGACCAGCTGTGGCTTGGTCGAGCGCTGACCGCTCAGACAGGCTGTGTATACCCCCGCGAAGCCCAGGAGGGTGATGCAGGCGTAGATGAGGGTCTCAGGTATCGACTGCGCTCCGGGTCCCGGGTAAATCAACAACCCTTGTGCCGAAGGCGGGGTGGACAACAGCGCACTTGTGATCCCGGATGAAAACACGGCGAGGCCGACAAGATACAGCGGCTTGAGCCACTTTGTCCCGGGAGCGATAACCCCTCTCGGGACTTTGACGAGGGCGTAGCCGAGGGTCTTCGAATACCCCAATTCAAGCGCATGCCTAATCATGGGGCCCCTCCCCAGTTTGTGCCGGCGGCGTTGCGATTGCATCTGCTGAAGCGGAACCGCTTCCAATCAGTCCATACGCGAAGAAGAACAAACCAACAAGAAGAGAGATGCCCATCGCGGGAGCGAATAGGTCCCCCTCTGGAGGGGCCCCTCTGGAAAATGAAGGGAACGCTAGTATGAATTCGGCCATGGCTGCCGCCAGGACAACCGACCCAAACAGGACAGAGACTAGCTTCATGAATATCCCACCTATGCATCGTGCCTTGCCGAATGTCGTCGTCCCCCGGCGAGAGCGTCGCCTCTCTGCGTAGATCCCCGGTCTCTTCTTTGCCGGCAGATGGAGGACATTGGGTATCGGGCCGGCCTTCGCAAATGGAAGAGGGACTCGTACGCTCCTCCTAGCTCGGGAAGCTGGCCAATGACCTCCGGGGAAGCGGGACGAACCTGTATCGGACGGAGTCGGAAGCGCCAGGTCCCTTGCTCTTGGAGCGGCCTCGCGAATGATTGACTCGGTTCACTGCGTCTCTTCCAACTCATCTCGTGGGCAGAGCAGCGACAGCCTGGAGCCCCGCCCACCGGGGAGCTTCCTAGCAGCTCCGAACTCATGGTGCTCGGAGGGTTTCCTGAATATTAGTTGGTTTTGGCGCGTTCGTCTAAGTCTAGCCAACCATTCGTCGCCTGATTCCCGCGGCCAGAAACCACCGCTCACGGGCGAGGCCAGGCGACGAGGCTCGCCCGGCTTAGCTCTTCACCACCGCCAAGAAGAACAACACAAGCATCGCAAGGTCCATGGTGCTCCTGACCAGGTCCACTGCGTCCAGGGATAGAAACGGAAACAGCAGCGCAGAG
>JAGWHE010000063.1 GCA_028866945.1 Nitrososphaerota archaeon | reverse complement strand
CGACAACGACTATGGGGCGCTTACCAAGGAGCTGAAGCGGATGCGGGCGCAGCTTTCGTGGGGGATCCCCTTCGAGGACGTGATACGCTCGGAGCTGAGGCGGCTGGACTCACGGATCGCGAGGAGGACCTTCGGGGTGCTGCTCGAGGCGAACAGGGCGGGGGGGAAGGTGGAGGACATGCTCGAGGCCATACAGAGGCACACCATGGAGCTCCACCAGATAGAGAAGGAGGTCAGGAACAACCTGAGGCCCTTCACCATGACCACCTATATCGCCGTGCTCATCTTCCTCGGCATCGCCGTGGTGCTCATCGACACCTTCTTCGCCGGTCTGATAGGGGCGAACAGCCAGGCGCCGGGGGGCGTGGTGGCCTTCCAGGGGCTCTCGGGGATAAGCCTGGGATCCATCAAGAGCGCGTTCCTGCAGATAGCGCTGGTCGAGGCTGTCATCGGGGGGCTGGGGGCCGGGAAGCTGGGGGAGGCCTCATTCGCGGCCGGGATCAAGCACATCGTGATACTCGTGGTGGCGACCGTGCTGGCGTTCCAGCTGTTCGTGGTATAGTGAGAAGATGCAGACACCAAACCACAAGGTAGAGCCGGCGCGGCTGTACAGCGACCCGAACACCAGGGAGCTGCTCCGTAGGATGCTGGCCGAGAGCATCGCCCTCGAGCCGACGGTGGGGGCGGACGGGAGGGTGCACTACACCCTGGCGGAGGACGTCCTCGGGGCCGAGGCGGACGTCAAGAACTGGATCGCGGAGATGGTCCACGAGGACATCCTCCGTAAGCAGGTGAGCAAGGAGTTCGTGATGTGCCCGGTCCACACGAGGGCCGACCCCATAGTGATGGTGGAGTGCCTGAAGTGCAAGTCCAAGCTCTCAGTCAAGCGCTCGCTGGTGGAGCACACCTACTGCGGCTATATCGGGGACGACTCGCGCTTCGACAAGGGGGGGTCGCTGCAGTGCCCCAACTGCGGCAGGCCCATACGGGCGTCCAACGAGCTGAGGGTCTCAGGGGTCTGGTATGAGTGCCAGAACTGCCTGTCGAAGACGAGCTCGCCGCGGCTGGTCTTCGTTTGCAAGGAAGGAAACCACGAGTTTACGGTCGCCGACCTCGCCCTGGTCAACGTGGACAGCTACACGGTCAACGAGCGGGTCCTCGCCGAGCTCCGGAACACGCTGCTGCTGGACCCGCAGCTAGCGGCGATGCTGGTGGAGCTGGGGTACGACGTGGAGTCCCCGGCACAGGTGCAGGGGCAGTCGGGCTCGAAGCACTCACTCGACATATTCGCAAAGCGGGACGGGAAGACCATCGCCCTCCAGGTGGCTGTGGACACGAAGCCTGTCGAGCCGAGCGCCGTGATATCGTTCTTCGCCAAGACCTTCGACATCAAGCCCAACAAGGCGGTCCTGGTGACGATCCCGGCGGCCTCGGAGGAGGCGAAGCGCCTCGAGACGGGGTACGGGGTGGCCCTGGTCGAGGACTTTGACGGGTCGGGGGTGGTCCGGAAAGTCAAGGAGCTCCTGAAGGAGGCGTAGCATGAAGGTCGAGAAGAGGCGCGGGCTGTCCCCCATCATCGCGGAGCTGCTGCTCATCGCCATAACCGTGGTGATCGGAAGCACCTTCTTCTTCGTGGGGACGCAGTCGATAGGCGGGTACGCCAACGGGTTCTCGCTGCTCTTCGGCAAGAGCGCCAACGCGGCCCAGGAGATCTACGTGGTCGAGTACGCCCAGTTCAGCTCCGCCCCGACGGTCACGCTGACCATACGGAATGTCGGGTACATCGAGGTCCAGCTCGCCTCTGTGAACCTCTTCAACGCCTCGGATGTGGCGTCGCTCAAGCCCACGTCGGGGACCTATACGCTCACGACCGCCCCCGCCATCACGGTAGTCAGTTCAACGGCCAGCCCGTATTGCTCGACGTCGGGGACCACGATAGTGATCCCGGTCGCGTCGTTCTGCACCATCAGCGTCCCGTTCAACTGGTCCACCGGGGCCACCTACAACGTCGTAGTCAGCACCCAGCGAGGGAACAGCCAGGTTGTCCAAGAGGTTGCCTAGGTTCCACAGGCGGAAGGGGCTGTCCGAGATGGTGGGGGCCCTGTTCATACTCATCCTCCTGGCAGTGGCCTTCGGCTTCGCGCTGGTGATGTTCAACTCGTTCACCGGGTACCAGGACGCGGTCAACACCAGGGCCCAGTTCAACGCCCAGCTTCCGCGGGAGGACCTGAGCTACAACAAGGTCGTCTTCGGCGCCTCCAGCGCATACAACCCCAACTCGGGGTTCCTGGGGACCTTCGCCTCCACCAGCCCGGCGAGCTTCTACCCGGTCTCCAACATGAACTTCAGCAGCGACTCGTCCGGGTGGGTGTTCACGAGGCTGTACCTGCAGACCGGGGTCTACGGCATGAGCGGGAACTTCGATCCCATCACCTCGGAGGGCTCCGCCTCCGGCCCTGGCTCGATCTTCACTGACTTCACATTCAACCAGGGGAGCTCCACCACCGTCGAAGCCATAGGGAACTGGACGAACGAGTTCACCCTCTCAGCGGGCGAAGTGAGCGCCCTGAGCAGCGGGACCAGCACGATATCCTTCAGGATAGGCGACAACCTCCCCCAGAACTACAACATCCAAGGGAGGTCAGGCTCCCCGGTGGTCACTGTGTACCTCCAGGACGCCAACACGAAGACCACTATTACCATCGGGACGCCGACGCCGGCTGCTACTGGGGTATGGAGCATCTTCTCATTCACTCCGGCCATCGCGACCCAGCACACTTTCTTCACTGGGAGCAGCGGGGTCTACAACCTGATACTCGAGACCGACATCACGGTGAAGGGCCAGAGCTCCTCGGCCGCTGAGCAGAGGGTGTACTTCGACGACACGGGGGTGAAGCTCCTGCTTACGAACTTTTATTCCGCCACCCTCTGCCCGACCTTCACCGTTTCACAGAACCCCCTGTCGGTCCAGGACCTGACGGTCGACGTTTCTACTTCGTACACGCAGCCGGTGACACAGACGATCTACCTGTGGGACTACGCCCAGAGCGCTCTGACCCAGGTCGACGTGTCGTCCGTCGGGTCCTCGACGACGTCCAGGTTCGTGGACCTGGGCGGCCTGGTCGGAGGGGCGAGCGAAATACAGAGGTTCATACAGACTTCGGGCGCGGCCGCCAGCGTGAGCCCGCCAGGGTGTCCCAACGACCCAATCACGGCTCCGCAGGGGATGGTCGTCATGAAGATCTACGCGGTCGCGACCGCGTCGTTCACCGGCACGCACAGCGCAGACGTGCTGACGGCCTTCTACACCAGCACCAGCCAGTTCTCGGTGCAGCTCAGCAACAGCGGGACCCTGGCGATCCACATAGTCGGGTTCTGGATAACTGGTTCGTCCGGGGCGACCCAGTACGCGTCCACCCTCCCGAGCCCTAAGAACTTCTCTGTGTGGGTGGCTCCGGGGACCACCCTTTCGTTCACCGTGGTTTATTCCTGGTCGCCAGGGCAGTATACCCTGGAGTTGATCTCAGCGCGAGGGAACATCTTCAGCGACAGCGTAACGGCGTCGTAAGAGAAGAACTTCTTCACC
>JAGWHE010000062.1 GCA_028866945.1 Nitrososphaerota archaeon | reverse complement strand
CCCCTCCGGGAGCTTCAGCCTGCGCTTGAGTCTCAGCTCGTACGGGATGTCGGAGAAGAGGTCGTCGACAGTGGCGGCTCCCGCCTTCTGGAGCATCTTCGAAACGAGGGCGTCGTCCAGGTTCGGCAGGAGGGGGTGGAGCCGACGAGAATCATTCATTTCTGATCGCCCGAAAAACGCTTAAAATAAGAACGTAGCGGCGATGGGACATTCACTTGAGGCGTCTTGTTTCAGTAGCTGTCTTGCTCTTCCTCCTCGTGGCGTTCATCCCGTTGCAGGCAACGGCGCATGCCCAGGGCGCCCCGAAGGTCGACGTGAAGTCCCTATACACTCTGGACAGGTACGGCTACGCCACAATCAACGAGACGGTGAGGATCACCAACAATGGTTCGTCAGCGATCCAGGCCCCGAGCCTGACCTTCGGCTTCGGGGACCTGTCGTCCAAGGTGGTGAGCACGAAACTCACGCCGAGCGGCTTCTCCCTGGGCGCACCTGCCTCGCCGGGAGGCACGTTCACGGTGACCAGCACACAGCCCATTCAGGCGGGAGGGAACGCCACCTTCGTATTCAGTGCCCTGGTCAACGGGGTGGTCTCGACGGCGAAGAATGGGACCCTCGAGGTCCTCGTGCTCTCTTCGCCCTCGCTGAACATCAGGGTAGACAGGCTCCTCAACGTGGTACAGATGCCTGTCTCCACATCCTTCAAGTCCCCACCCCCCGGGCTGGCGCCCGACCTCGTGGGCAGCAACAACACCTATTCCGCGACCTCGCCCGATGCCATGCCGCAGAACGCCACCACCTCCATCAGGCCGCTGGCGAAATCGGCCGTCCAGGACTTCAACCCGCTGCGCGTATTCTACGCCCACCGGACCATCACGTCCGCGGCTGACGGGACGCCCCTCGTCACCGACGAAGTCGTTTTCGAGAATCGGGGAAACACTCCGCTTACCTCGCTCCACCTTTCGCTGCTGGCCCTGCCGACCACGAAGGTGACAGTTGTGACTGCGACCGCGACCCAGCCTGTCCTGCTAAACCCGTTCGCGGTCTCCCTCACAGGCGGGGCCCTAGACCTCACGGCTTTCGTCTCGGGCTATCCGACCAACGGGGTGCAGGCGGGGACGAACTTCACCCTGACCTACCAGTACCCTCTGGGCGCCAGCTACTATTCAGTCTCAGGTGGTCAGGTGACGACCAGCATACCCGATACGCCCCCGGTCAAGGCGTTCGTCGACTCCTACACCATAGACCTCTCGCTCCCGCAGGGGGCCAGGGCCGTCCAGGGAACGGCCACGGTCCTCACCTCCGCGACCCCTTGGCAGGCTGGAAGGACGAGCCTCGCGTACGGCCTGTCCGCGGGCTGGTTCCTGGACTCCGGGGTGCCCGCAGCTTCGATTGTCTTCGTCCTGCTCCTCGTGGGGCTTTTCATCTCCAGGAGCTCCGCAGCTGAAATAGCGGAGTCCGAGGAAGAAGAGGGGGCCTCGACGGACCTGGCGTCGGACATGATCAAGGCATTCGACGAGAAGACCGACCTCATCAACGGCATATGGCCCGAGGTCGCCGCCAAGGACCCCAACGAGGTGGACAAGGCATACTTCGACGAGATCCGAGGGCGCCTTGACTCTTTCCGGAGCAGGGCGCTGCAGAGGCTGAACGAGGCCAAGCAGAAGTCCACGAGCCAGAAGTTCATCGAGGTGGTAAACCAGATACAGGTCACCGAAAGGGAGGTAGACAGGGCTTCCAAGGACAAGCTCAACCTCTACCAGCAGTACTACCTGAGGCAGATGAGGAAGGAAGTATACGACAGGCTTCTGCCGCAGTATACGAAGAGGCTGGAGAAGGCCCTGAACCAGCTCTCCGACGAGCTTCACACGGTGCAGAGAGAAGCGAAGCTGGTGTAGCGGCCGGCGTCCGCCGGGGGCAGATTTATGAAGCGGGATGAGGCACTGGGTTTGAAGGATATGGAAGAGAAAGTCGAGAAGCTAGTGATAATTGGGTCCGGGCCGGCCGGCCTGACGGCGGCCATCTACGGCTCCAGGGCAGACCTCGAACCCCTGGTCTTCATGGGGACGAAGTATGGGGGGCAGCTCATGCTCACGAGCGAGGTGGAGAACTTCCCCGGCTTCCCCGACCCGGTGCTGGGGCCGGACCTGATATCCAGGATGAAAAGCCAGGCCGAGAAGCTGGGAGCGAGGCTGGTCCAGGACGACGTCGTCAGGGTCAACTTCAGGACCCATCCGTTCGAGGTCTACACGAGCCCGGGCGTGACGAGGGCCCTCTCGGTGATCATAGCCACGGGGGCCAACCCCAGGCGCCTCAACCTGCGGTCGGAGATGAAGCTGATGGGGAAGGGCGTCTCCAACTGTGCTGTCTGCGACGGGTTCTTCTTCAGAGGAAAGAAGGTCGCTGTGGTCGGCGGAGGGGACACGGCCATGGAGGAGGCCACGTTCCTCACGAAGTTCGCTTCTTCGGTCCAGGTGATCCACAGGAGGGACGAGCTCAGGGCGAGCGCTGCGCTCAAGAAAGAAGCGTTCGCGAATCCGAAGATCAGTTTCATCTGGGATTCGGCCGTCACCGATGTGATCGGGGACGGGAAGGTGCAGGGGGTAAGGACGAGGAACCTGAAGACAGGGGACGAAGGAGAGCTGCAGGTGGACGGGGTATTCGTGGCGATAGGGTACGACCCGAACACCGAGATATTCAGGGGGGAGGTGGACTTGGATTCGAAGGGGTATGTCGCGCTGCACAACGGGACGGAGAGCAGCGTGCCCGGAGTCTTCGTCGCCGGTGACGTCCACGACTTCCGCTACAGGCAGGCCATAACGGCGGCCGCCGACGGCTGCAAGGCGCTCCTGGACGCGGAGAAGTTCGTCAAGCAGAAGCTGGAAGTAAAGATAGCTAACTGATCACAGACACGAACCTGTCGTCGGCGAAGGACTTGCTGAGCGGGCCCACTATGGGGGTCTTGTGGCCGCAGGACTTGCACCTGTTCTTCTCGTCCAGGTTGTACTCGAGGATCTCGTATCCGTAGCGTTTGATCAGGACCCCCTTGCACCCGGGGCAGTAGGTGCTCTCGTCCGGGTGGCCGGGGACGTTGCCGATGTATACGTAGTCGAGTCCCGCCTTCCTCCCGATGGCGACGTGCTTCTCGAGAGTCTCCACTGGGGTCCAGGGGAAGTCCATCATCTTGTAGTCGGGGTGGAACCTGAGGAAATGGACGGGGGTGTCGGGGCCGAGGTTGTCGTAGACCCAGCGGCAGAGCTCCTCGGCGGCCTCGAGCGATTCGCCGACGCGGGGGACGATCAGGTCGGTGATTTCTATGTGCACTTTGGTCTTCTGTTTGAGCTCGAGGAGAGTCTGGTAGATCGGCTCGGCGCTTGGGATGCTGATGTACCGTCGGACGAATCCGGTCTCGCCGCTCCCCTTGAAATCCACGGTGATGCAGTCGAGGAATTGGCTCATCAGGCCGACTGTTTCTGGAGTGTCAAACCCGTTGGACACAAAGATGTTGAAGAGCCCCTTCGACCTTGCGATCCTGCCGACGTCCCGGGCGAACTCGATGAATACCGAGGGCTGGTTGTAGGTGTATGCGACCCCCTCG
>JAGWHE010000024.1 GCA_028866945.1 Nitrososphaerota archaeon | reverse complement strand
TGCCGGGGCGGTGGGCGGGCTCGGAGCCACGAGCCTCGCGGTCGCGCTCGCACCCTACCAGATGCTCTTCGTCGCGCTGAGCATCCCAGTCCTGATCGCGAGCCCCCTGGTGGTTGCGACCTATGCCGGGAAGGCGTCAGTCGCCGCATGCGCGGTCCCGGCGCACGAGACGGTCCGCTGACGCCGAAAATCCTTAAGAAATCTCGGCAGGTCGGGCAGCTGTCCCGCAGTAGCTCAGCCTGGTAGACCCAACGGGGCCAAGAGCTTCCGGCTGTAGAGGTCGGCCATCGGCTGACCCGTCCAGCCTACTCAGGCCACAGTCACCGGAGTGTCGTCGGCTCAAATCCGACCTGCGGGACGGGTATGCCCCTGTTGCCGATTCCGAGCTTATTTCGCCGTTTATTTCAGCGAAGCGGCCTGAACCAGACTCATACCTGACAGGGGCCCGGGTTGCTCACCCCCGTTGGGAAGACGTTGCCTGCGCCGTCGACC
Source organism: Nitrososphaerota archaeon (assembly GCA_028866945.1). Classification (GTDB taxonomy): domain Archaea; phylum Thermoproteota; class Nitrososphaeria; order Nitrososphaerales; family Gagatemarchaeaceae; genus UBA183. The sequence goes on along the minus strand of JAGWHE010000024.1, from coordinate 19,582 downwards.
GACAGCTGGATGGCGGGCAGGTCCGTGGCGGCCGGCCCGCGGACCACCCTGCCGGTGCTGTCAAAGCGGGAGCCGTGGCAGGGGCAGTAGAAGGTGCTGGAGGGGGCGTCGAAGGAGCACTCGCAGCAGACGTGCGTGCAGAGGATGCTCAGGGCAGTCAAGGAGCCGTCTGAGTTCTTGATGAGGGCGTTGGGGTACCCCGATGGGTATTCGAAGTAGACAGGGGTGCCGACCTGCAGGTCTTTCACGTTCGCGACCGACCCCTGGACCGACCCGGTAGTGGTGGTCTTGGTTCCGCTGGCGGGGGCAGGGAGCTTGACCGAGCCGACGAGGACCCCCAGGCCGACGAGACCCGCCAGGCCTGCCGCGGCCCTGATGAACCCTCTCCGGGTGTAGTCGACCCTCTGCGACCTGCTCTTTCTCCGGGAAAGGTATCGAGCATGCGGCCTTCCCAGAACCCCGGCGACCACAACTCCGGCCTGCAGCGCAAGCAGGAGGTCGAAGGCGCCAAGGCCGAAGAGGTACCTGGCGAAGTAAGGGATCGTCATGTTGTATTGAGGGGCCGTGAGGACGTCCCCTGCCTGGAGGACGAACCCCAGTACGCCGGCGGCGATGGAGGGGAGGTAGACGGACTTGGACGAGGCCAGGCTGTAGATCCCCAGGACGAAGTCCATGACGACGATTATCACCAACCCGACGGCGTGCGAGACAGCAAGCAGCCACAGGGACGCGTCTGTGGCGAGGAGGTACACCCCTACCACTGAGGAGAGGAGCAGCATCCCCCCGGTCGCGAGTTGGATCCTGCGGAACCCTCTGACGGCGGTGTTCTTGGCGGAACCTCCCTGGCTAGGACTCTGAGACGGGGGCTTGGCCGGTGCGCCCGTGACGGCGTCCCCGTGTATGTGAAGCGTAGTGGTCTTGCCTCGGTTCCCTGGACGGGATATTAAGCTGACGAGGGAGAAGGGCCCGGCCCGGGGCAGAGACGAGACGACCCCGCACCCATAGACATATGGGGCGGCCAAGAAGGGGCAGTCGAAAGTGAAGCTCTGGATACCGGCCGCAGTGGGCTGCATGATCGTGGCGGCGTATGCCCTCTTCTACGCCCTGAGCACCGTCGAGTCTCAGGGAGCCACATCCATCGGCGTCGCGAACTCGGTCGGATTGGTCGGAGTGCTGGTCGCTCTGATCGGCGCAGGGTTCATCCTCCGCCGGGCGACGCCACATCAGTGACGATTCAACCCAGAAACGCTTAAGAAACGTAAAGGCCCCCGCGGGTTTCGAGCCTTGGACAAGGAGTTCGTCGCCCTATCTTTCGTGTTTCTCATCATCGGCGTGGTGGGGATACTGCTATTCAGCAGCATCATGCCGCCCTACTACTCGCTGTCGCCCGTCATGACCCCGGCGGGAGACGGGTGCTACTGCATCATCTCGAGCCCAGAGCCCGGCGCAGCCCAGAGCACTTCCAGCATACTCCTCGCGCTGGGGGTCATGTTCTTCCCGATGGGGCTGATGAAGGGTGGAGTCCCCTCCTTCAGAAAGGCCGCCCCCACGGGGCCGGTCAAGCTCCCAACAGGTCAAGTAATGTCCCCGGTTTCAATAGGGAGCGGCGGGTACTTCGCGCTTGGCATAGTAGTCCTCCTAGTCGGCATCGACGTGCTGCTCGTCCCCGGCTACCTGGTCTACCAGAACCTGTACTACGAGGCCGCCGGACTGATGCTGACCGCTGCCGGAGCCGTCGCGACCGTCTGGGGCCTCCGGAAGCGGGGCTCGTAGCGGCGCCGGGACAAGGAACCGTTTTATCCCCCGTCAGGGCGGGCTGCGAAAGCATTGAGTTCAGAACCTCGCAAGACAAGGAAGCCAAAGGCTGCTGCGAAAGCTGAAGGGGCGGTGAAGGAGGTCGAAGAGGAAGTCGAGAAAGCAGCCCAGTCGGCCAAGCGGGAGATGAAGAAGGTCGAGAAGCCTGTGAAGGGGAGGGCTACCAGGGCGTCCTTGGGGCGGCCCAGGGGACGGGCCCCTGAAGCAATGGTCATGTCGAGGCACGAGACCGAGATGGTGTCCAGGAGAGGGAAGGGGTTTTCGCTGGGTGAACTCGCCGGAGCGGGAGTCGCTCCCCGGCTCGCCGCCAAGTGGGGGGCAAGCATCGACCCTAGGCGGCGGAGCGTGATCGAGGCGAACGTCGGCTCCCTCAAGGAGTGGCGCTCCCACGCCGTCCCTGAAGCAGTGAAAGAGCCGAAGGCGGTCGAGGCCAAGGTCGAGGAAGGGGTGAAGAAGGTAGAGAAGGAAGCCGTGGCGGTCGGCAAGGAGGCAGCCAGGGTGGTCAAGAAGGAGGCGAAGAAGGCGGAAGTGGCGGCAAAGGGGAAGGCCGAGAAGAAGCCTCGGCCGAAGAAGAAGAGCGGGTCCTAGCCTAGGCCCCTGTATCCCTGGCGGCCATGAAGAGGTACTGCTGGGCATAGCCGGCATACTCACCGAAATATCCCCTGACGGCGCTGGAGACCCTTGCGTACTCGGCTGCGGAGAGCTTCGCCCTTGCATCCTTCCTGAGGCGGGACCGCAGCGCCGCCCCCATCAGCTCGGGGTACGACCGGGAGATGACCCTCGCGATCCAGACGTCGATGGGGAAGGACTCGTCCTTGTCGAAGGAGTAGAGCAGCACGCAGTCCGCCACCTTCGGACCCACCCCGAGCAGCACCTTCTTGCCGAAGAGCTCGCTCAGGAGCAGCCTGCGGGACTCCTCGTAGGGGAGAGAAGCGACCCTCTCGAAGTCGACGTGCCCCGCAGAGACGGATGCAGCCACCCTCTTGAGGAAGGGGGCCCGGTACCCGAGCCCGCACGACCTCAGCTCGGCGGCGGAGACTCCGGCCAGGTCTCCGGGACCAGGAAAGGCGTGGTACCCCTGTCCCTCGAATTCGAAGGGCCTCCCGAAGCGCGCGCTGACCTCCGCCACCATCTTCTGGATCCGGGGTATGTTCGCGTTGGTGGCGAGCACGAAGGACGCCAGGCACTCCCACCTGTCCTGCCTTACTAGACGGAGTCCGTAGAAGCGCTCGATGGCGTTGGTCACAGTTTCGTCCTTCGAGATCCCGGCGAGGGCCCCCTCTAGGTCCTCGTCGAGCCTGAAGTACGAGGTGACGAAGGAGCTCCCGATGTTCTCAGAGCTGGCCACGCATCTCAGGGCGTCCCCCTCCTGTTTCACCTTCAGCACGCCCCCCGAGACCACGCCGACCCACCACTCTCCTGTCCTCTTCCACCTGAAGACCTGCCCGCTGTCGAGGGTGTAGTCGAGGTTGAACGGCGAGCCCAGCGGCATTGTGAATTCCATCCGCCCCGTTCTAGGCCTCTGCGTTAATTGACTCTTGTGGCGGGAACGGAGTTGAAATAGTTGGGCCGGCGCCGGTCTCCCGGTTGCCGGGAGACTACGTGCGCAGGACGGCAGGCTCGAGGCGCCTCTACAGGAGGGCGAGCCGGGTCTTCGCCGGGGGAGTGAATCACAACGCGAGATACTACGAGCCTTACCCAATCTTCGTGAGCAGGGCGAGGGGGCAGCACATCTGGGACGAGGACGGAAACAGGTACACCGACTACTGGATGGGGCACATGGCCCTAGTCCTTGGCCACTCCCCGAAGGTGGTCGTGGAGGCGCTTCGGAGCCAGATCGCCAACGGGACGCACTACGGGATGGGGAGCGGGCTGTCGGTGGAGCTGGGAGAGGAGATCCAGAAGACAGTCCCCTGCGCCGAGATGATGAGGTTCTGCAACACCGGCGCCGAGGCCACCATGTATCTGGTCCGGCTCGCCAGAGGGTACACGGGGAAGCGGACGGTGATCAAGATGGCCGGGGGGTGGCACGGGTACAACACGGAGCTGAACAAGGGGGTCCACGCGCCCTTCGACGGGTCGGAGAGCGCAGGCATCCTGCCGGAGGAACAGGCGTTCGTGAAGACCGTCAGGTTCAACGACCTGGAGGCGGCTGAGAGGGAAGTGAAGGCGGCCGGGGGAGACGCTGCCGCGATCTTCCTCGAGCCCGTCCTGGGGGCGGGCGGGTGCCTGCCAGCGGACAGAGACTATCTGAAGGGACTGAGGGAGCTCGCGGACAGGTCGGGGACGCTCCTGGCCTTCGACGAGATAATCACGGGATACAGGGTCGCGCTGGGGGGCGCCCAGGAGTGGTATGGGGTGACGCCGGACCTGGCGTCGTTCGGGAAGATCGCGGGAGGGGGGCTTCCGCTGGGGCTCGTCTGCGGGAGGAAGGAGATCGTCTCCCTCGCGGACCCGACCAGAAAGGAGCGGCTCGTCGCGATTGGGGGCGGTACCTTTTCGGAGAACCCGCTCACCATGGCCGCGGGGCTGGCGACGGTAAGATATCTCAGGAAGAATGCGAGGACCGTCTACCATGCATTGGAGAAGGCAGGGGAGCGAACGAGGAAGGGGATTGACGGTGCTTTCAGGGAACTCGGGATAGAAGCGCACACGACAGGGCTCGGGTCGCTCTTCCTTACTCACTTCGGGCCCGAACCGAAGAACGCGGAAGAGATGTCCAGGGAGGACAAGCGTACGCAGAAGGAGTATGCGCTCCGACTGATGTCCGGGGGGATATTCATCCTCCCAGGCCACCCCGGAGGGATTTCGACCGCCCACACGGAGAAGGACATCGATGACCTAGTCGAACTCAGCGGGATGCAAGCGCAGTATCTTAGGCAGAGAAAACGGATTACCTAGGATCAAACAGTTTCAGCTATCCCCTGTCAGAAATTCATCGGGTGAGTCCCGGGTGTTATCTGTAAATGGCTTAATTCGAGATTCAGTTGGGCACAACGCTAGGCACGCCGGAACAATTGCGGGCCCTGGTTAAAGAGATCTCAACTACCAAGAGGGTAGACTTCAGGTGGTTGGACCAGAAAGAGATAGACCGAATCCGGGTCTTGTTCGATTCCCTGTACAACTCCGAACGTCTGTCAACGACCGAAATTGCCAGGAAGTTGGGTAAGTCCCAACTATTCGCATGGTCTATGTGCCGAAGACTCGGAATCAGTCTCAGATCGCGCGAAGACGGAGGTCGACTTTATGCTCCCAAACGAACCCCTAATGTGCGAAAACAATTCGGCGGTTCGAACCTGGACAGAGCGTATCTGAAAGGGCTCTCGCAAGGGGATCTAGATGTGAGAAGAGTAAGCAAGCTAGCGATAATGGTGTCTTCGACGACTACACATCCTGACTTCGTAAGTCTGTTCGTATCTCTCTTCAGAGGCTACGGTCCTGTCTACATATATCCCGTATTCGACAGAGCTAGCGGCTATAGGTGGAAGGTGGCCGCTAGGCTAGACAACAGCTTCGAATTCATGTTGCCTGAACGGAGGCTGCCTTTTCCCGGTCAAACGACGAAGAGTGAATTCTTCGCGTGGCTGGCTGGCCTTGTTGACTCGGATGGTTCCATTGGAATCATCCATGACGGCCGTTATGCCAGAGTGAATCTAGAAAATGCAAACGAAGACCTCGAACTGCTAGAACATATCAAGAAACAACTGCTTCAGGTGGGGTACTTTCCTAGTGGTCCTTACAAAGGACACCCCAAAGGCCATACCACCCCAAGCCGGAATATCAGATACCAGGCTGACATGTTCCACCTACTTCTCCAACGTTCCGATGAATTCAAGGCCATCCTGTCTCAAATGAAGTTAAGACATCCTGAGAAATTGGTCAGGCAAGAATTCATCCAACAACATCCGAAACCTCGGCTTTGGAAAAGGGTCGGGGCAGAAGTTGAGAGCTCAAGGCAACGTGTGGAGAGCATGGTCAATGAATATGTCAAACGCGCCGAGGTGTCATATAATGGGACGAAACACAAAAAGTGGGGGGAAAGTCCTACTTCGCGACTTTCCCGAGCCTAAAGTCTACGTCGGACCAGTTGACAACGTTCCACCAGTTTTCGATGTACTTTGGTCTGTCTGGGCCCACGTCATACAGGTATGCGTGCTCCCAGGCATCTAATCCAAGCAAGATAGTTGCACCACTAAGGTGCATCAAATTTTGCTTCTCAATCTGGGTGAGGACAAGCGACTCTGTGAGTGGATCGTAGAGGAGCAAAGCCCATCCAACCCCCTCTATCGTCTTTCCAGCGTCAGTGAACTGGGCCCTGAATTTGTCGAAGCCGCCAAAGTCCCGATTGATCGCGTCGGCCAACTTCCCTCCCGGCTTTCCTCCTCCTTTCCCCGCCGGTGCCAAGTTGGGCCAGAAGATGGAATGCAGCACATGTCCGTCGTAGTTGAAGCTGAAGTCCCGCAAAACGGCCCTGATATCGATTTGCATTTCCCCTTTCCGTGACTTGTCGAGTTTCTCGAGAGCGGCGTTCGCCCCATTCACATATGCTTGATGATGCTTAGTGTGGTGCAGGGTCATCGTCTTTTCTGAGATATGTGGTTCGAGTGCGTTGTAAGTGTATGGAAGTGGTGGAAGTGAGTATGTCTTCGCCATTGAACCAGGCGGAAAAACCCATATCGTAAAAACTTGTCTGACTAGACTGTGATGGAGGCTTTCGCCTTCTTCGCCTTCTCCCAGTCCTCCAGGAACCGCTTCAGCCCTGCGTCGGTGAGGGGGTGCTGCATCATCTTCTCCATCACCTCGGGGGGCATGGTGGCTATGTCGGCGCCGGCCTTCGCTGCCTCGAGGACGTGCTGAGGATGGCGGATGCTCCCCACCAGGACCTCGGCCTTCAGGTGGTAGTTGTCGCGGATTTTCACTAGGTCTTCGACCACCTCCATCCCTCGCTGGCCTATGTCGTCCAGGCGCCCGATGAAGGGACTGATGAACGACGCACCCGCCTTGGCAGCCAAAAGCCCCTGGTTGGCAGAAAAGACGAGGGTCATGTTGACACGGATCCCCGCCTGGCTGATCGCCTTGGTGGCCCTGAGCCCCTCGGGGATCATGGGGACCTTCACGACGACGTTGGCTGCAATGGTAGAGAGCCGCTTCGCCTCGGCGACCATCCCTTCGAAGTTCGTGCTTACGACCTCGGCGCTGACGTCGCCTTTGACTTCCCTGCAGATCGCAGAGACGATCTCTTCGAACTCCCCGGGCTCTTTCGCCACCAGCGTGGGGTTGGTCGTGACGCCGTCTACGACCCCCATCTGGTTGAGCCTTTTGATCTGCGCGAGGTTGGCGGTGTCGAGGAAGAGCTTCATCTCTGGCTGAGACGGCTCATTTTCGTATTAAAGGCTACCGTGACTGCATCAGGCCGGAAGCCGCCTGCTCGATGCTGGCAGCGGTCAGGCCATACTTCTTCAGGAGCTCGCCTGCCTCGCCGCTCTCCCCGAAGGTGTCCATCACCCCGACCCGCTTCATGGGGGTCGGGTGGCCCTCCCCGAGTACCTCGGCGACGGCAGACCCCATCCCGCCCAGCACGTTGTGCTCTTCGGCGGTGACGACGCGGCCGCACTGCCGGGCGACCTTGAGGATGGTCTCGGAGTCGATTGGCTTGACGGTGTGGAGGTCGAGCACGGTCGCGGAGACCCCCTTCGACTTCAGCGACTCGGCGGCCTTGAGGGCTTCGGGGACCATGATCCCGCAGGCGACCAGGGCTATGTCCGGGCCTTCTCTGATGACCGTCGCCTTGCCGAACTGGTACTCGAACCCCGAGTCGTAGACGACCGGCGTCGAAGACCGGGTCAGGCGGACATAGAAGGGCCCTGGAATGGTCGCGATGGCCTTCACCGCGGCCTTCGTCGACACGGCGTCCCCGGGGACGATGACTTTCATCTTCGGTATCGCCCTCATTATCGCGATGTCTTCGACCTGCTGGTGGGAGGCCCCGTCGGGGCCGACGGAGATCCCGCCGTGGGAGCAGACGAGCTTGACGTTCAGGTTGGGGTAGGCGATGTTGTTGCGTATCTGGTCCACCGACTTGCCCGGCACGAAGATCGCGTAGGTCCCGGCGAAGGCAACCTTCCCCGCCAGCGCCATCCCTGCCGCGATGGAGACGAGGTTCTGCTCCGCGATGCCGACGTTGAAGAAGCGCTCGGGGAACTTGGTCGCGAACACGCCGGACTTCAGCGACCCGGTGGTGTCGGCCCCCACGACGACCACGTCGCGGTTCGACGCCCCCAGCTCGAGCAGCGCCTCTCCGTAGGCGTCTCGCATGGCGGCGGTCTTCGACATCAAGCGGGTCTCCTCGCCTTCTCGGCTTCGCTCCTCAGGGCTGAGATAGCGCGGACCGGATCCTTCTTTCCGTAGACCCCGGCACCTGCCACCAGCACAGTGCCTCCCCTCTTGACGACCTCTGCCACGTTCTCCGTTTCGACCCCGCCGTCGATCTCGATATCGGTCCCCACCCCCCTTTCTTTTACGAGGCGGCTAAGGCTCTGGACCTTGGGCATGACCGCCATGTCCATCTGCTGACCGCTGAACCCGGGGTTCACGGTCATGACGACCAGGGCCGAGAGCTTGTGCATCCGGTCCATGGCCCACCGCGGGAGGGCCGTCCGGGGTTTGACCGCCAGGCCCACCTCCTTCCCCCTCGCCGTGACTGCGGCGTGGAGCTCGTCGAAGCTCCGGCCGTTGAGCACCTCCGTGTGGAAGGTCAGGAGGTCGGAGCCCGCGTCGAGGAACTTGTCCACATAGGCCCTCGGGTTCTCGATCATCAGGTGCGTGTCGAACTTCAGGTCGGTCAGGCGCCTGAGGGCCTTGACCGTCCCCGGGCCGAAGGTGATGTTGGGGGCGAAGTTCCCGTCGATGACGTCGAGGTGAACCTGGTCGGCCTTCCCCTCCACCGATATCTCCACCGCCTTCCCCAGGTTCCCCAGGTCCCAGGCGAGAATCGAGGGGGCGATCTTTATCCCGGCCATGCTATCTTTCCAACTCGCTGAGGACGTCCGAGAGCTTCTCCTTCGTGGGCGCCGTGCCGTGATAGTGGGGAGACCACTCCATGAAGGATATCCCCTTCCCTTTCACGGTGTGGGCTATGATCACGGTCGGCCTGTTCCTGGTGCTGGTCGCAAGATCGAACCCATCCATGATCTGGGAGAAGTCGTAGCCGTCGACCTCGATGACGTTCCAGTTGAATGCCCGCCACTTCGCGGCCAGGGGCTCCAGGGGCATGATCTGCTCCGTGAGCCCGTCCTGCTGGATGCCGTTCCTGTCGATGATGGCGGTGAGGTTGTCCAGCCTGAACTTCGAGGCTGCCATGGCCGCCTCCCAGACCTGTCCCTCCTGCTGCTCCCCGTCCCCCATGAGCACGTAGCTCCTGAACGGCCTGTTGTCCAGCTTGGCCACGAGAGATGTCCCCACGGCCAGCGAGAGCCCTATCCCCTCAGAGCCTGCCGGTGCTTCGATTCCGGGGATGCCCATGGAGGGGTGGCCCTGAAGCCGGGCGCCGGTCTTCCTCAGGGACATCAGCTCCTCGGTCGGGAAGTACCCCGCCTGGGCCAGGATGGAGTAGAGCAGGGGCGCGGCGTGCCCCTTGCTCAGGAAGAACCTGTCCCGGTCCTCCCACCTGGGGTTCTTCGGGTCGTGGTGCATCACGTGGAAGTAGAGCGTGACCAGGAGCTCCACCGCCGACAGGGACCCCCCGGGGTGGCCGGACCCGGCCTCGGCGAGCGCCTCGAGTATGAGCTTCCGAGTGCTGAGGGCCAGCTCTTTCAGGTGGACGATTTCCTGGGCGGTGTCCATCAGCGCCTCACCGGGACCTGGACGATGCGCCGGACGAAGTCCTCTACCCCCTGGGTTCTGGTCTCCAGGTCGTGCAGGGAGAGCGACGCTATCCGGGGCAGGTCGCTCCTCGCTTCGCCGGCGACGTTGGAGAGGACGGATGCCTGGTAGGGGTTCCCCCCCGAGGCCAGTGCCAGGCCGAAGACCCCCGTCATGGCGTCCCGGACTCCGACTTTGCTGAAGAGGTTCTTCTTCCCCCCGATGGGCGGGAAGAGCGTGACGTAATCCTTGTCGAAGAGCGTCACCCCCTGCTCGCCGCGGGTGATGAGTATCGCCTTGCATTCTATGCGGCTCAGGAGGTTGACTCCCATGTTCCGGAGGCTCGTCTCGTTGACCATCGCCATCCCGGTGGCGTGCTCGGCCTCCTCGAGGTTCGACTTCACGTAGGAGACCCCCGAGAAGTCGAGGTAGTGGTGCATCTTCGGCTGGCCCACGACTATCTTGCCGGCGGCCCGGGCGGCGGCCACGATCCCCCCGATGAGGTAGCTGGTGATGGCGCCCCTGTCGTAGTCTGACAGCATGACGCAGTCCACGTCTTTGATGAGGGGCTCGGCCTCGGCGAGGAGCTTCTTCGAGGTGGGGAGGGGGACGTCCCTCCTGTCTTCCTTGTCCACCCTGAGCGCGTGGTAGCCGTTCACCATGTACCAGGTCCGGAGCGAAGTCGGCCGCGCGGCGTCGGTGAGCACCCCCTTGGAGGAGACCCCGTACTTGCCGAACTCGGACTTTAGCCAGCTCCCGTACTCGTCGGAGCCCACCAGCCCGACGAGGCTGACGGAGGCGCCGAGAGATGCCAGCTCTCTTGAAAGGTTGGCGGCACCGCCGGGGAGCAGGGTCTGGCCCACGAAGTCTCCGGCCGGCACCGGCGCTTCCCTCGCAAGCTTCCGGGCAGCAACTTCAACAAAACGGCTCACCAGAAGGTCGCCCACCACCAGGACTCTGCGGCCCTGGAACTGGCGGAGGACGGCGGTCAGCTTCTCCTTGTCGACCGTGTCCAGCGGCAACCTTTTTCGGAATTGCTCGGCCCGTCGCACTAGTTAAGGTTTGGCGGATTTCTTCTTGCCCGGGCCCGGCCGCTCTTTCCACTTTTCAGCGAGGAGCTGTCCGATGATCTCGACGGCCTTCCTCATCTCCCTGTCCATGGCAAGCGGGTCGTACCCCTTCGGGGGAGGGAAGTCGAGGAACTTCTGGTTCGGGTCGGCGCCCAGGAAGTCCTTGCTTGACTCGTAGACCGACATCAGCGCAGGTCCGTCGAGCTTCTGGAGCTCCGACTTCCACGCATGGTGGAACCCCTTTTCAGAGAGGAAGGTGAGCTTCACGTCACCCTCCGCTTCTTTCTTCACGTCTTCCCAGAAGACCCTGTCGAAGTCACCCCTGACGGCCTTGCCCGACTTCAGCTTCGCCCCGTAGGACTTCGCCAAGGCAGATGCCCTGGCCGGGGTGATCTCGAAGTGGGCCCCGACCGACTCCGCGGTCAGCCCGAGGTCCATGAGGTAGAAGCACCCTTCCTCCAGCACCTCCTCGCTTACGCCATCTGGGTCCAAGGGAGCGCCGGCCGCGCTCTCGGTTTTAAGACCTGTCGCCAGCGTCCCTGCCCGCTTCATACAGAGTCCGGGAGCGCTTTAGGTACGGGATGGGGTTGTACCAGTTCCACTTGCCCATCACTGACATCACCGCCGGAACCAAGTATGTCCTGACTATGAGCGCGTCGATGAGGATCGAGTAGGCGAAGGCGAACCCGATCTCCTTGAGGAGCAGGTCGCTGGAGAGCATGAGGGCGCCGAGCGACCCGGCGAGTATCACCGCAGCGGCCGTGATGATCCCCCCCGTCTGCTCTATCGCCGAGACGATGGCGTCGTCGAGGTGCTTCCCCTTTGTCGCCTCTTCGCGGACCCTGGTCAGGATGAAGACGTTGTAGTCCATGCCGAGGCCGAGGAGCGCAACGAAAAGGAAGAACGGTATCAGGAAGAGCATCTGGTAGTTGTAGAACTGCTCGAAGACAAGCCTGGTGGCCGCCAGGGTCCATACGATGCTCATCAGGACGGAGACGACGGCGAAGACGGGGAGGAAGAGCGACCCGAGGACCACGAGGAGGACGAGGGCGACCCCCACGGCGACTATGGGGACTATGGTGTTGAACTGGGAGTCGAAGAAGTTCTTGGTGTCGAGGATGGACCCGGAGGCGCCGCCGAGGTAGAGCCCGGTCATGTTTGTGGTGCCGTCGAAGGTCTTGTGGAGTCCCTGCCTCAGGGCCGAGGCGTCGGAGATGGCCGCGGTGGAATACGGGTCGATGCCGTAGTTCGCGGTCACGAGCACGGTCTTGTTGTCGGAGCCGACGCTCTGCATCACCGCCGTGAAGGCCTGTCTCCCCTGGGTGGTGCTTAGGTCGATCGAGCTGTAGTTCAGGGGCTGGCCGTAGGGGGACGTCGGGCTGGTGACGTTGGCGACGTCGCTGGAGGTCGCGACCGCCGACGTGACTGCGGCTATGGTGCCCATCTCGCCTGGGTTGAAGGAGTGACCAACGACCACGGGCTGGCTGAAGGTGAGGACCACGTAGGTGGGGAGGAGCTTGCCCCCGCCGAAGGCTGCGGTCAGCTGGTTCGACGCCGCGATGGACGGGAGGGAGCTCGGGGCCGCCGAGATGAAGTCGAAGGTGGGGGTGGTGTTGGCGTAGGTGTAGACCGCGGGGATCGAGACGACTATGGCCAGGACTATCAGGATCTTGGCCCGCTTCACCGCGAAGGAGCCGCTCCTTGAGAAGTATCCCTTCTTCCCCTGCAGCCTGGTGACGGCGGAGGCCGCGTAGCGCTCGAAGCGCCTCCCTGACGTGGGCCAGAAGACCCTGCCCCCCAGCATGCTGAGTATGGCGGGGACCAGGGTTAGGGCGACGAGAAGGGCGACCAGCACCCCCAGGCCGACGACGTACCCCATGGTCTTCAGGAAGACGACGGAGGTGACAGCGAGCGAGAGGAAGGAGATGACCACGGTCGCGCCGCTGGTGGTGATGCTCTCCCCGGCCCAGGTCACCGAGGTCCCGACCGCGTCCTCCACCGACGCGCCGCCGACGCGCTCTTCCCTGTACCGCGCGATCACGAAGACGCTGTAGTCTGTCCCCACCCCGATCAGTATGGTGAGGAGTATCGTGGGGACGGTGAAGTCGATCTTCGCCACGAAGAGTCCCACGAGGACGATGAAGACCTGCGAGATGCCAAGGGCTACCCCTATGGTGCCGAGGGTGACGAACGGCGTGAGGAAAGAGCGGAAGAATATCCCAGTGGCCGCGATCAGAAGTATTATCGTGACCGGCAGGATGAGGGCGAGGTCTGCCTGGGTCGAGTTCCCAAAGTCGTAGGAGATCGCGTCCTCCCCCGTGACCTGGGCCGACTTCACCCCTGAGCTCGCCCCCGAGGCGGAGAGAGCGGACGAGGCCGCCGAACGGAGTTCGACGATGTTCTGGTCGTGTGAGACGTTGAAGCTCAGCGCGAGGAGGGTCGTGTTCCTCGCCGGGGAGACGAGAGAGGAGATCAGCGTGGAGAATTCATGGCCCACGCCGTACTTGGAAGGGGCCCAGATCATGTTCCCCGCCAGCGCGCGGAGGGACGAATTGTCGAAGGTCCTTCCGAGCCCGAAGGCGGAGTTGACGAAAGTGTCCGAGAACCCGCTTGCTTGTGCCGTGTACCCCACGGCGAAGGAGGACAGCGTCGAGGCGGACTGCGCCTTGCTGTCGGTGAGGTAGGCGGTCAGGTTGTAGGAGCGGAGCAGCGAGGTTGCGAACGGTTTCGAGGAGGGGGCGAACTGGTCGATGTACTGGAGGTCCGCCGCCTGGGCGGCCAGGGTGGCCCTCGCGAGTGGGGTCGTGTTATTGAGGGCTGGATTGGACCAGCTCTGGACCCAGGACGCGTTGAAGAGCTTCAGCACGTGCGAGGAGTACAGGGAATAGGCGGTGGCGTTGGCGCCCGAAAGGGTCCGGGCAGACACGTTGTAGGCGACCGCGTTGGACGCTGCTATGTTGAAGGTGGTGGCATACGCCTGCTGCCAGGCGCCGAGATAAAGCGCGGGGACGCCGAGAAGCAGGTGGCTGGTGCCGTTGGCCCCAGACAGCGCCGAGTAGGAGGCGCGGTTCATCGCCCCTATGGCAGAGTACAGCCCCGAGTAGACGTCCACAGTCTGATTGAGCCCCTGAAGCCCCTTGTCCGATCTAAGCGAAGACGCCAGGCCAGTGACGAACTCCTGCGTCGCGGCCGCGGATACGTTGGAGGCGGTGACCACGACGATGAGGGAGCTGTTGGGGACGGTCTTTGCGAACTCGGCGGTTATGAGGTTGGACGCCCGGATGGACTCGAGTTGGCTCCCCGACGCCGTCCCAAGCTGGAGGGAGGTGACCCTCCCCTCGTTGGAAATGACCGGGAGCACAGCGATCAGCGCGATGATCCAAGCGACGACTATGAGCTTCCGCCGCCGGTAGACGAACCTACCCAGGCCCCTGAAAGCGGCAGACCCCGGCCCCTTGCGCCGCGGAGGCTCCATGAAACGACGCCCGCGGAGGTGGCGTAATAAAGTGAGAACCTGATTTCTTCCGGCGAGAACGTCCGGGGCGGGCGCCCTAGCGCTTCTTCACGTAGAGGAAGCCGCCTTCCTCCTTGACGTCATAGAGGGGCTCGTCTGGGAGGGGCTCGTCGAAGACCCCCTTCCCGGTCCTCAGGTCCCAGACGGTTCCGTGGCCCGCGCAAGTGACCTCGGTCTCCACGAGGGTTCCATCTGAAAGGTCCCACTCCTCGTGCGTGCAAAGGGCACCCATGCCGTAGTACTTCCCGTCCACGTTGGCGATGAGCACCGACTCGCCTCCGACCTCCACGGTCTTCATGCTGTCTGGGGGCACCTTCGACGCTTCGACTGCTTTCACGAACCCGGCCATGACATCGCCACTGTTCCGGCCGGCTAAAATCTTTGCTCAGACCGGAGCCTTCATGGAGGCTTCGAGCTCCATCAGGTCCTTGATGGAGTCGATGAAGCTCCACTCGCCGTAGTACGGGTAGGAGAGGAGCTCGCCGTGGGTGACCAGCTTGGGGAAGGTCTCCCTCTCGATGTCTCCCTTCTCCGGAAGCAGTTTGGCCACCTTGGCGCCGTTCAGCACGTACACCCCGCCGTTGATCCAGACGTCGGGGAACGCCGGCTTCTCCTCGAACCCTCGGATCGTCTTCAGCTTGTCGATCTTGACTACCCCGAACCTCGACCTGTAGGGGACCACCAGCATGGAGGCGGAGATGCCCCCCGCCTGCTGGTACTCGTCTAGCATCCGTTTCAGCGGCAGGTCTGTGATTATGTCGCCGTTGGTGACGACGAGGGCGTCTTCAGACCTGTGCTTGAGGAGCGCCTGGCGGATCCCTCCGCCGGTCCCCAGCGGCTCGTCCTCGACTGAGTAGTCGATCTCCACGCCCGCGAAGCTCGAGCCGAAGTGGTCCTTCAGGCGCTCCCACTTGTACCCGCAGGCGAAAGTCACCGCGCCGATGCCCCCCTGCTTCGCGAGCCACTCAATCTGATACTCGGCGATGGGGCGCCCGTTGACGGGGATCAGCGCCTTCGGCTTGTCGTCGGTAAGGGGGCGGAGCCTCATGCCGAGACCTCCGCTCAGTATGATCGCTCTCATGAGCTCAGGGCTGACCGCGGCACTGTGCACGCGATAAATGCTTTCCCTGCGGGGTAGGTAGCGACTAGACGGTTACCTTGACCGAGCTGGTGGCGGAGACCGCCACCCCGGTGGAGGTCGCCACGAATACATGAGCGTTATAGCTCCCGGCCGCCGTAGAGAGAGGTATCGACACGAAGCACTGGGCCTTGGCGCTAGCCGAGAAGCCGCAGTAGGCCACGTTCCATGCGACCGTCTGTCCCGCCGCGTTGGTCAGGTCCAAGTAGACGAATCCGCTGAAGGTCGTTGGGAACGCGCTCGTGTAGTTGACGAGTACCCCCTGGTAGCCACTGATCGTCGTTTGGACTATCCCGGTGGCTGTGACGGCCGTGGTGGGATAGGCAGGAGTGGCTGCCAGCGCCGCTGGGACCACCAGCAAGACCAACGTCGTGCAGGCCGCCAGGCTGAGCGCAAGGCCAAGACCGTTTCGCCGCATGTTCAGTCAGAATGTTCCCTGCTGAGTATATAATCCTATGATGTTGGACGGCCTATCCGGTCGGTTCCTCTACAGCTCACGCTAGGTTCGACAAAAAAAGAAAGAATCAGGAAAGGTCTCTTACGAGATCTTCCTGACTAAAATTGCTAGCTCTAGGACTAGGGTTATGGCTGCTAGGACAGCGACAACGAGCACGTAAGTTTGCGTGCTCGAGACAGCGTTCGCCGCGCTTTGCGCGTTGTTCGCTGCAGTCGTTATCTGGCTGCCAAGAGACTGGACGTTCGAGTTGATCGTGCCCACCTGAGTCCCAATGCTCGTTAGCGAGCTTTGGAGCTGGGAGACGGCCGAACTCAAAGTGCCCAGTGAGTTCTGGATTGCTGTAAGTGCAGTGGCCTCGCTGGACTCAGACGTAGCCTGAGCCGTGAAGTTCCCTTTCAGGTCCTTCTGAAGCGTTGCCAGCTGCGCGAGGATGATGGACTGGTTGCCCTGGATGTTGATCAACGCCTTTGTGACGTTGTACCCCGATCCAGTTGTTGATGTGTATGAGAAGGTCGCGGTTCCCGTTGCGCCGTATGAATCGAGGGCCGTGATCGTATAAGTCCCGGTGACCCATGCTGCCGTTCCGCCGACGGCCGTCGAGTAGGAGAACGAACCGCTTGAGACGGTCACGCTCGCCAGGTCGACGGTCTGGCCGGTTGGGTTCTTGACGGTAAGACCCACCTGGTCAGCCTGGGTTGGTGCGGGGCTTATGGTGCCGGAGATCGTATAGGTCTGCGAGTTGGTATATGATGCGCCAGACGCTGGGCTGGTGAACGTTATGCTACCAGCGGCGTTGACGACCATAGGAGACAACACGAGAGCCATAGCGATCGCGACTGCGGCGAGAGTTGGGAGTGTCTTCATGATGGCCACCCGATTAGACGGTGACGGAGATTGTGGTTGATACAGAGACGGGCAGGTTACCCGTGGTGAAGACGAAGATGCTCACAGAGTAGGTGCCGCTTGCGAGCCCGACTGGGTCCGCAATGAACACCGACTGAGTCGCGCCTGCGCCGAATGTTGCACTACCCGTCCCGATGCCCATGGTCTGACCCTGGCTGTTCTTGAAGACAGCAAAGATCACGACGTTCTGGGACGTCGGGTTGAGGTTGGTGTAGGACGCGGTGATCCCTGCGAACTGTCCAAGTGTGGAAGCCGCTGGGGTGCCAACGACGGCGAAGGACTGGGCGAACGGCACGGTCACGTGCACCGTAATGGTGCTCGAGTTGCTGTTGCCGGCAAGGTCGCTAGCGCTCAGTGCGACGCTCCAGTTGCCGGTGGTTAGACCGGACAAGGTGACGCCGTAAGTGACGCTGTGACCAGGGTTGTTAGTCCCCGTCACGCTGGCGGTTAGAGTCTTCGTGGTTGCTGTGTCGAGGTTTGTCGCAACAGCCGAAACGCTGCTCGCATTCACATCGCCCATCGTGTCGACGAGGTTCGCCGACAGGGTTGCGGGCGAGGAGATGTTGGCATTGTTGACTGTCACGAAGTTGACGTCTGGTGCAGTTGCATCTACCAGAACCGTGAAGGTCTGGCTGACGACCGTGTTACCAACACTGTCGGTGGCGTTGAACGTGATGGTGTGGAGACCGGCAGTCATGAAGACCGACACGACCCAGGTAAGCTTGTTAGCTGGGGTGACAGTCACCGATTGCCAGTGGCCGCTGTCCATCTTGTAGCCGACCGACGCGATGGTGGTAGTTGACGGGTATCCAAGGGAGGCGTTAGCCTGGCCCTGGAAGGTCACGGCCGTGGACCCTGCGTAGATCACGCCGCTCAATGGAGCGGGTGAAGTCACTGCGAAAGTCGGCGTGGCGCTCACGAGCGTCACGGTGTCAGTCGCAGTTGGGAACGTGCTCTTCGCGCTCAGAGTCTGAGCTCCGAACGTGTTGGGCGCGGTCCACAGGATCGGACCGAATGCTGATGCACAAACTGACGTTACCCCTGCGGTGTCAGAACACCCAGAGGAGATGTAGACGTTGGTCGCGCTGAACGAACCTGATCCGGACAGAGCGATTTGTATCTGGTAGTTGAACGAGTTGGTAGTTGGGTTGCCGTACTTGTCTGCGAGAGTGATGTCAACATAGAGCTGAGAGCCGTTGACCGCGTGGGTCGTCGGCAGAGTCAGCGCCGAGTTGAAGAATGTCTTGAGCCTCAGTGAGGCTGCTGGCCCTGCGATCGTTGTGATCGCAGTGACGATGTCAGTGCTGTTCGCTAGGTGGCCTGACACCTGGGATACGTCTCCCAGCTGGGTCAGATACTTTAGCGTGGCGCCGGCACCGGTGTCCAGCGTGATGCTGGCAATCGCCGATCCGTTAGTGCCGGTTGTCGTGGAGACCACCATGGTCCCGTCACCGTTCACCTGGGTGCTTGTCGCAGTGTCCAGGAAGAAGATGATCGGAACACCCCTCTGCAGTACAGAGGGCACGCCGTGTAGGCCCACCGTCGAACCAGCCGCGCACGAGGTGCAGTCACCCGTGAACTCGGTTGGTACCGGCGAGGTCGCGGCGAACGTGGATGTCACCAAGGCACCGCTCGATCCGCTCACCGTGAAGGCAGCGGAGTTGAAGGTGCCAGACATAGTGCCCGTCAGCACGTCGGTGCTCTTGTAAGCACCGAGCTGGTAGTATGAGTCGGTTACCACTCCGAGGGCGGAGATGTCACCGCCCGCTAGAGTGATGGTTGTCTTGTT
This sequence comes from Nitrososphaerota archaeon, assembly GCA_028866945.1. Classification (GTDB taxonomy): domain Archaea; phylum Thermoproteota; class Nitrososphaeria; order Nitrososphaerales; family Gagatemarchaeaceae; genus UBA183. The sequence goes on along the minus strand of JAGWHE010000024.1, from coordinate 1,036 downwards.
GGTCGACGCGGTACAAGTAGAACAGAACACTCCTTGGGCTGCGGTAGTGGAGACACTTATCGTGAGTCCAGTGACCGAACCCAGGGCGATCGGGTTACCGAACTTGTCCGTTGCGGCTATCGACAGTGTCGATGATGCCACATCGGCGTCGTTCGGACCGTGACCACCGTTCGGAGGGGCGCTGTTCGTGCTGATGTACTGTGTCGCGCTAGACGGGAAGGCGGTCGCCGAATAGTAGAACGTCGCCTTCACCGGTGTAGAGGCCACAGTGTTTACCGAGCTGGCTATAGAGGAGATCGGACCAGTTCCAAGCTGCGCCGTCACGGTGGTTGCACCGTTGGCTACGACGTTGGTTGGCTGGAACGAAGTGCTCGCTACTCCCGCGTTGGTTCCACTGGTTGTGACGCCAGTAGTCGGCGAGACAGACCCGTAGGTGCTCGTCAACCATGTCACCGGCACTCCGACATACCCTAGGTTGCCAGTTGTGGTTAGTGAAGCGGTTGGTTTGCAGACAGCAGTCCCTGCAGTGTACGTTCCGCCGGTGCACGAGTCACCGGTTGGGAAAGTAATCGTTACTACAGGGCTGGGGCCAGTGCCGTAGAGCTTCTGGGTCGGACCTGTGTAGAAGGCCGAAGAAGAAGCATCCTGGACGGCAGAGGTGAATGTACCCACTGACGCACTCGTTGTGGCGGGCGCGCTGGGTGTCAGGGAGAAGCTGCCGACTGAGCCGCTTGCTCCCGGTGGCATAGCCTGCGTTGGAGTGGTGCAGCTTATCGAGGAGAGAGCATTGCCAGACGCAGCGGTAGCCGTACAGTAGAAGTACGGGCTAGTCCTGGTCGTCGAGGCGAAACTCCAACCCGAAGGTGCTGTCACCGTGAACGCTGTGATCGCATACGAGTTCGAACTCGGATTCGACACAGACAAGGTTTCACTGGTTGAACCTCCCGCGGCTATGACGTTGCGATTGAGAGTAATCACAGGGAGGTTAGCGTTTGCCGCGCTCGCCGGTGATACCAGAGGTACGAGTATGAGAAGA
>JAGWHE010000023.1 GCA_028866945.1 Nitrososphaerota archaeon | reverse complement strand
GTGGTGGTGATGATGTTGACGCTGCCCAGGGTCACCGACACCGCGAGGAGCAGGAGGCCGATGTAGACCATGCTCGGGCCGGGGCCTGGCTGGTAGGCGGCAGACGAGATCGGCTGGTAGGTGGTCCACCCGGACTGGGCGGCTCCGCCGGGGACGAAGAAACTGGCGACCGCGAGCAGGCCGCCGCCGAGGAAGAGCCAGTAGCTCAGGGCGTTGAGCCTGGGGAAGGCGAGGTCGTCGGCCCCTATCTGGAGGGGGACGATGTAGTTGAAGAAGGCGATCGCCAGCGGCGAGAGGAACCAGAAGATCATGATGAGGCCGTGCATCGTGACGGCCTGGTCGTAGTACAGGGCGCTCAGGAAGTTGTTGTTCGGGACGGAGAGCTGGACCCTCATCAGCAGGGCCAGGGTCCCCCCTGCCATGCCGAAGTAGAGCGAGGTGAAGAAGTAGAGCAGCCCGATGTCCCTGTGGTTGGTGGTGGTGAGCCAGCGGCGCACCCAGGCGGTCGCTCCCATCTAGGTCAACCAGACCCCATGAACCCGGTCCAGGCGGAGTCGCTCACCACGGTCAGGTTCGCCTCCATGAATGAGTGGCCCACGCCGCAGAGCTGGTAGCAGCGTATGGCGTCGATGTAGCTCCCCTGGGTGGGCATCTGGAACCATGCCTGGTTGACCTTCCCGGGGATGGCGTCCTCCTTGACGGCGAGCATCGCTATGCCGAAGGTGTGGTAGACGTCCTTGCTCGTGATGTTGAGTATTATCACCTGGCCGGCGGGGACGGTGAGGTTCCCGACCGCGAAGTTCCCGTTCGGGTAGGTGAAGTTCCACCCCCACTGGAAACCAGTGACCTTGATCGTGATGGCGTTGGGGTCGTTGGGGACCACGATGTTGCTGGTGCTGGCGAAGGTCTGGTACCCGGCTGCGCCGAGGGCCAGGCCCATGATCGCCACGACGGCCACCACCACCCAGAGGTTCTCCGGTCCCTTGGTCGCAGGGGGTGCGCCAGGCCTCGCCCTGTACTTCACGGCGAAGAAGAGGAGGAGCCCGATGACGAAGCCGCCGGCGATGATGGCGGAGACGACGTACCAGTTGAGCAGGAAGTCGAAGGTCGCAGTCGTGGGGGGAACGGTCTGCTGTCCCGAAAGCATTAGGGCGTCCGTAATCTCGCGGCCCGTAAAGTGGTTATAAGCTTTGGCGGGGTTGAGGCAGGCGAAGGGCCGGGTGATGTCATCACGGGGGCCCCGGCCTAACGCATAATTATCGTAGGCAACGGAGGCGCCTTCGCGGTGGGGTGGCGGAGCGGTTACGCGTGCGCCTGCAGTGACTAGCCGTCAGTGAGCGCATTCACAAGGGTCCGAATCCCTTCCCCACCTCTTCACAGCGGGGTTACACGAACAGGGCGAAGATGACTATGGCGGAGATGAACACTATGGAGATGGTGTTCACGACCTTGATCAGCGAGTTGATGGCCGGGCCGGCGGTGTCCTTGAACGGGTCCCCGACGGTGTCGCCCATCACAGCTGCCTTGTGGGCGTCGGAGCCCTTCCCTCCGAGCTGGCCGGTCTCGATGTACTTCTTGGCGTTGTCCCAGGCGGCGCCGCCGTTGGTCATGGTGAAGGCGAGGAAGACCCCGGAGACTACGCTGCCGATGAGCAGGCCGCCGAGGGCCAGGGGCCCAAGGACGAACCCCACGACGAGCGGGGTCACCACCGCGAGCGCTCCTGGCTTCACGAGCTCCTTGATGGCGGCCGAGGTGCTGATGCTGACCGCCTTCGCGTAGTCGGGCTTGCCTGTCCCCTCCATGATGCCGGGGATCTCCTTGAACTGGCGCCTGACTTCGTTGACGATGGTGAACGCGGCGCGCCCCACCGCCTTGATGAGGAAGCTGGAGAAGTAGAACGGGAGGAGCCCGCCGATGAAGAGCCCGATCACGACGTAGGGGTCGGACAGGGTGAACTGGAGCTGGCCCCCGACCATGTGTGCCGAGTACCTGCTGAGAAGCGAAGGCGAAGAGGAGATGATTCTGGACGCCTCGTTCTGGAACGCCTCGAAGATCGCGACCGCGGCCAGGGCCGCCGACGTCACGGCGAACGCCTTCGTCGTCGCCTTGGTGGTGTTCCCGAGGGCGTCGAGCTCGTCGGTGACGTCCCTGACGCTCTTCTCGAGCCCCGCCATCTCCACGATGCCGTTGGCGTTGTCGGTGATTGGCCCGAAGGAGTCGATGGACATGATTATCCCGGTGAGCGAGAGCATGGACATGGTCGCGACGGCGGTGCTGTAGATACCGGTGAGCGTGTCGCCCCCGGAGCCGTAGAACCCGAGCGAGAACGACGCGATGATGGCCAGCACGAGGACCACGGCCGATGGCGCGGCGCTGGTGAGCCCGGTCGAGAAGCCGGCGAGGAAGTTGGTGGCGGCCCCGGTCTGGCTGGCCTGGGCGATCTCCTTCACCGGCCCGTAGGAGTACGAGGTGAAGTAGTTGGCCACGTTCTCGATGACTATGACGACGACGACGCCGACCATGGCGCTCCCGAAAAGGTAGTAGCTGAGGGTCGAGCCGCCCAGGATGTAGTTCCCGAAGAAGAAGTCCAGGACGACGGCGACCACGGCGGCGATGATCAGGGTGACGTTCAGGGCCCGGAGCGGGTTGGACTTTATCGACTTGCGGACGTAGAGGCTCCCCACCATGGCCCCGATTATCCCGGCCGCGCCGAGGAGGAGCGGATAGACGAGCAGCCCCATGCTGAGCCCGCCTGGTATGAGCGCACCGAGTATCATCACGGCGATGGTTGTGACCACGTAGGACTCGTAGACGTCGGCCCCCATGCCGGCGCAGTCCCCGACGTTGTCGCCGACGTTGTCAGCTATGACCGCGGGGTTCCTCGGGTCGTCTTCGGGGATCCCTGCCTCCACCTTGCCGACGAGGTCAGCCCCGACGTCGGCCGCCTTGGTGTAGATCCCTCCCGAGACCCTCATGAACATCGCGATGAGCGAGGCGCCGAACCCGAGCCCAGCGAGGGTCGCCGGAGAGGTCGCGATCGTGCCTGAGAAGAAGACGTAGAAGACCGAGAGGCCAAGTAGGTCTAGGCCCACGACGGTCATGCCCATGACGCCGCCACCCCTGAAAGCCATGGTCAGAGCGCTGCCCAGCCCCGACTTCGCAGCCTCGGCGGTGCGGGAGCTCGTCCTGACCGTCACTGCCATCCCCACGTAGCCTGCGAGGGCGGATAGGAACGCGCCCAGGGCGAAGCCGATGGCCGTCGCGCCGCCGGTGGCGTTGGGGTAGTCGATGAGCCCGAAGATGAGGAACACTATGACCACGGCCACGGGCGCTATGATCCTGTACTCCTTGCTGAGGAACGCCCCGGCCCCCTGCTTGACGGCGTCGGAGATCTCGACCATCTTGGCCGAGCCGCGGTTCTGGCGCCTGAGGTAGGCCCAGATCGCCATTCCATAGAGAAGCGCGAGGACGGAAAGTCCCAAGGCGACGTAGGCGCCCATGCCGTTGGGTGCTACGAAGACGTTCGCGAGCGGGGTGCTCGGCATGAACCCCTGGCCTAGTGCCAAACGTTCGCAGACGCCCCCGGATTCGCTTTAAAAGAATTGGGGAGCCGTTTCACGACCGCTTCCGTCTCGTCAGGACATAAGACGCGATGAGCGGAAGGACTGTGGTCACTTCGGCGTAGAGGCTGGCCTGCCTGGCGCTCTCCTTCACCTTCCCCCATGAAATCGCCTCTCTCACGCGCGCGCCGCTGAGGGACCCGTCGAACTCCGGGGCGGTGGTGACGTAGCATGCCCAGTCGAGGCCCCCCTTGAACAGGTTCCACCAGATGACGTGGTGCTTCGAGATGCCGCCCCCCAGCACCAGGGCCCCGGTCTCCTTCGCCTCGGAGGTGATGTCGGAGAGCCTCCTCTCGTCCCCCAGGAGGTCGACGTGGAAGTCCCTGTGAGCCTCGGAGAAGAGCCAGAGCTGGCTCCCAACGGCGCCGTCGGTGATGCCCGGGACGAAGACCGGGATCCCCTTCTTCTGCGCCCAGTAGAGGAGAGACCTTTCAGAGCCGAGGTCCCGGCCGATCTCCCTGCAGAGCTCCTCGGTGGTGACCGACTTCGATTTTGCGTAGAGCCGAGAAAGCAGGGGCTGCATCCTCTTCTCGATCAGAGGGCCGTAGTCCTCGAGCGGGACGAGGACGTTCCCGAGCCTGTGATACCCCGCCCTGTGGAGCTTCACGTCGTCCATCTCGAAAGAGCCCTGGTAGTAGTCGCCTACGGTCCTGGCGATGTCGTGGTCCAGGGTGCCGCAGGTGGTGACGATGACGTCGACCATGCCCTCCTTCACCATGTCGATGAGCACCCCCCTGGTACCGGTCGCCATGATCGCCGCCGGGAAGGAGAGGAACTTCACGCACCCCTCCCTGGCGCACATGGCGCCGAAGGTCGAAGCCACTTCGTGGAGGTTGCTCGCCATGAACCCCCCGCCCTGGCCCATCGAGTCGAGCAGCGAGGCGATGTCGTCGGAGGCGGAGACGTGAAGGTCTCGGACCTTCTTCAGACCCGGGATCCTCTTCATGAGAGACACCCGCTCGACGGGGGTGCGGTATAACCGTTCTGCGCTTCAGTTTCTTCTGACGCGTCTCTCACCCGGCGAGCTGCGCCCGGGGTGCTGGTCGGAGACGGCCCGGCACTGGACTGTTCGTTCCCTCCGGGGCGATTAGGACAAGAGAGCAAGGACCGCGCATGCAGGTCCCCGAACTGGAGAGGTGCCGCGACTGCTCCCACCCCCTCCTTGACGTGCAGGAGGAGCTGGTCTGCCCGGGATGCGGGCTGGTGAAGGAGAAGTCGGTCATGGAGATGCCCAGAGGAACGACCAGGCTCCCGCTGTACGGGAAGCTCCCCCTGGGGAGCTACATGGGCGCGAAGCGGAACGCCAACAGAGACGGCAACCTGCGGGTCCCGGGAGAGGACTCTTCGTACAGGCGGATGAAGAGGCTCTCCGACCACGTCGTCAGGGAGGGGAGCTACGTCGACTGCGGCAGGCTCATCGAGCGGGTCGGGGAGAGGCTCTTCCTTCCGCGGGTGGCGATCCTTCAGGCGGCGTCGCTGGCGAGGAGCATCATGGGCTCCCCCCACCGGAGGCTCACTGTGGCGGAGGTGTCGGCCTACGCGCTGGTGGCAGCCTGCAAGATAGAGGGGGTCACCTCCGTCAGCATCAGGGAGATCCTCGGGGCCTACGCGGACCTGGGGAAGCGGGTCTCGTCGTCGGCGATATTCAGGCTCACCATCGACTCCCCGGTCAGGACGTACGCGCGGAGACCTGAAGACTACGTCCCGAGGGTGGTGGCGAAGCTCTCGACGAACAAGAGGCTCGCCGCCCGGCTGGCGCGCGCCGGGGCCATGGAGGCGCCCTACCTCGAGTCCCTCCGGCTGATGGCTTGTGAGATACTCGAGCGCTGCGAAGAGACGGCCCTCGGCGGCAAGAGGCCATGCGCCCTCGCGGCGTCGGCGGTCTACTCGGCCGAGACCGTGATCGCCGCCATGGAGGGGAGGAGCCTGGTGATCACCCAGAGGGAGTGCGCCGAATGCGGCGACGCGGCAGAGTACACCGTCAGGGAGCAGTGCTCTACCGTCTTCGCAGAGCCGGTCCGGGCGCTCAAGTCCCGGCCGTGTACGAGCCCTGCTCTTCGAATCGCGCGGTGAAGGCTCCGCAGGGGCCCTGGACCGACGGCTGCTGCACCCTCACAGTGAAGGAGACCTGGCATGTGGGCGCAGAGGTGGCCGAGTCGTGTACGCCGACCTGGAACCCTTGCGCCTCGGCATCCGCGACGGAACCCTGCACAGCTTCATCGATTACATCCGGGGCCGAGCTGCAGTTCGAATGTTTCAGCGAGTGGACCGCCCCCATGACGGCCCTGAAGATCCCCATGCAGTCTCGGACCGCTCCATCGAGGCGGACCCCAAGGTGGGCGTAGTGGGTCTCCGTCCGGTCGAGGGTGACTGCCGGGCCGGCGGACCCAGACCCGACGAAGGTCAGCGCTAGGTCCAGGGAGCCAGGGACCGAGCCGGCGTATGGAGACAGGGCAGAGAGGTTGTCGGCGGCGGCACCGCCTGGCGCAAGGGCGGCGCTGGACGTCACGGTGACGTTCCCGTAGCTCTGTGCGTCCGAAAGCGATTCGACGCCCTCATGCACGGCTGCCGACGCGGAGTCGCAGGCCAGGACCTGGGAGGTGAAGATCCCCTGCACGCCGGCGAGCTCGTCGAACCCGGCGGCAGCGGCGAGGACGTGGAACCCGTCGCCGAGGGCGTCTTCGGAGTCGGCGGTCGAGTAGAGCCCCTCCCTGCCCTGAGAGGAGACGTACACTGCGAGGCCGGCGACCAGGATGACGGCGAAGGCGACCGAGGCGGCCATGGTGGCGCCTAGGCCCCGGCGCTTGACCAACCCGTCAGAGTCACCGTCCGGAGTCCGAGCTTGAAGGAAACCGACGCCGAAGCTGCACCGATCCCGGGAGCGGCACCGCACCCCGCCCCGCCGAGCCTGACCCCCAAGGAGTAGGTGGAATTGGAGGCGTCGGAGGCGGCGGCGCAGATGTCCGCCATAGGGGCCGATGCGAACCACACCATCCCCTTCGAGTCCACGAATGCGACCAGGGAGTCCCTGATGGCAGCCTGGGTGCGCAGCCGGTCGGCGGCGGAGTCGCCCGGGGCCGGCCCCCAGGCCGAAAGGGCAGCGATCGCCGCGGTCCCAACCATGGCGGCCACCGCGATGTCGATGTACCTCAGGCTGGGACCAACCCCCGCAAGAGAAACGCGAGCGCGATGAGGGCGAGCGCAACGACCACCGCGTACATCACGGCGACGTCGACATAGGCCTCGACCTCAGCCACCTTGGACCACCACGATCTGACCGCCGCTGACGCTGGCGAGGTAGGGCGTGGCCGGGCGCAGCGTCATGTTGGGGAGCAACGCTTCCGAGTGCACCTCGACGGCCCCGCTCCCGTACGAAGAGGCCAAAGTGTGCCCGCCCGCCGAGATGGGGTCGCCGGCAGCGGAGACCCCGAAGGAGAAGCTGGCGGCCACCCCGGGGCGGAGGGAGTCGAGGACGGCCCGGACCCCCTCCAGGTATCTCAGGTCGGAAGCTTCGCGGGCGTCTCGGGAGGCGGAGGAGAGAGCTGGGGAGAGGACGACCAAGAGCGCAAGGGCCGCCAGCATGTACGTCCCCCAGGCGTTCAGCCCGCCCACCGATGACGCCGGCATCTAGGTCACCGTCATGTTGAGCAGCCGGCCGCCATAGGAGAAGCCGAAGGTGTGCGTCCCGCCCGGTACGTTGACCGCGAAGTCGCAGGCGGCCCCCACGCTCTGCTGCCTGGTCATCCCCCCTGAAGTGTAGGTCAGGACGCCCCCTTGGCACGAGACCGACGAAGCCGGGACCGCGAGCGCAGCCGCGGCCCTCCCCTGGGCCACCGCCTCCGACGCCAGCCCTGCGATGGAAGTGGACGCCAACCTGAACTTGAGCCCGGTCACGAACCCTGAGAACGAGTCGTAGGTCGCCACAGACCCCGCCACCAGCAGCGTAGACACCAGGAAGACGAGGCAGTACTCGAGCAGCTCGGCCATCGCCATTGAAGGCGCCGGCCCGATTTAACCGCCAACGTGGCGGCTTTTATCGAAAACCGGGTTCAGACCCTCCGGGTTTGAAGCTCGGCCTTGCCGACCGAATTCTGCGCGTGGTCAAGAAGCAGGTCCAGGCCTCTCCGCCGCCCCCTCTGCTGGTCGAGCTCCTCCGAGGGCCCTCGGAAGGGGAGCGCTGGGATTCTCGCTCCTTCCCCTTCTGCTACCGCGTGACGACGGACGACCAGGCGCCAGTCTACGAGGTGGGGTGCGACCTTACGCAGCCTGCGCTGACGGCCCTCAGGCAGACCGTCAGTTCGGTGTCCGAATCGCTGGACCCCGCAGACGTCGACCCCCTCACCTTCGGCCGCCTGGTCGAGGTCCTCGGCCAGAATTCAGCGGAGGCGCTCGCGCGCCACGGGGTGAAGGGGCGGGTCAAGGAGCTCTCGGAGCTGGCAGCCTACGAGGCCATCGGCCTCTCCAGGATCCTGGCGCTCGCCAGGGACGACAGGGTGACCGAGTTCTACGCCGACTCCGAGGCCACCCCCCTCTACCTCGACCACGCCACGGCGGGGAGGTGCGAGACGGGGCTCGTCCTGACGAAGCGGGAGACCGATGCTCTGCAGACCCACGTCGACACCTTCAGCGGCTACACCCTGGACTTCAAGACCCCTTCCATGAAGAACGACCTCCCGGTCGGCGGGGCGGTCCTGCGGGTATCGCTCGACCTAGAGCCACTGGCGGTGAACCGGTTCCAGCTGGACGTGAGGCGCCTGAACATCTCCAGCCTGGGCCTCCAGGAGCTCATCAGGATGGACGTGCTGAGCGGGGACGCCGCCGCCATGCTGGTCGGGTGGATAGAGTGCGGAGGGAACGTGACCGTGATAGGGGAGACGGGGACCGGGAAGACCACGCTCCTCAACGCCCTCGACGAGCAGGTCGACAGGAGGCTGCGCAGGGTGTACATCGAGGACGCAGTGGAGACCAGAGACCTGCTCGGCAGGGGGTATCACCAGGCGAAGGTGAAGGTCGACCCCTATGAGCGGGGGGACGAGACCGGGAGGACCAAGGAGTCTGAGATCGTGAAGGCATTGCACAGGTCCCCGGACCTGGTGATACTCAGCGAGATACAGTCGGAGGAGCACAGTAGGGCGTTCTTCCACGCGCTGGCCTCCGGGGCGAGGGGGATCCAGACCTTCCACGCCTCCACCGTCGAGCAGGCGGTCAGGCGGTGGGTGAACCTCCACCACATCTCCGAGCCAAGCCTCCTGGACCTGGGGCTGATAGTCCAGATGGCGAGGCCCGACAGGCTGAAGCAGTCGAGGTACGTCCAGAGGATCTCCTCTATGATTTCGGAGGGAGGGACTCCTCGGATCAAGGAGCTGTACATGCGCGACAGGGCGTCCAGGCTCAGGGATGTGGCGGGCGAAGGGTGGCCCAGGCCGCCGGAGGGCTCCGAACCTGGGAAGCTGGGGGAGAAGATCGCGCTGGCAGCCCGGCGGATCGGCGGCGGCAAGAGGCCTTGAGGTTCGCCTCCCTGGATCACTTCGGGCTGAGCGCCTGGCGGCTGGCCTGCGTCGGGCTCGCGTCGGCCTCCGCGGCCTGGCTCCTCTCGGGGGCCGCCTTCGGCGGGATCCTGGGCCAGGCCGAACCTGCCGCACTCATGATGGTCTCGGCCGCCGTGTTCTACCTCGTGGTGACGGTCCCCCGGAGGGCAGTGGAAAGGCAGAGGGTCGAGGCGGCCAGGGAGTCGGTCCTACTCTCCGCCTCCGCCAGGGCGTGCCTCGGAGTGACAGGCTCCAGGCCCAGGACCCTGATGATGCTGGAACCCAGGGAGCCCTCGGTCGCCATGGCGGTGAAGCGCGCCGCGAGGCTGGTGCTGCTTGGCGCCAAGGCGGGGGACGCCCTCGCGTCCGCCTCCGCGGACCTTTCATCGTACTCTGCGGCGTCCGCGCTCCGGAGCCTGGCCACGCTCACCCCCGAAGGGATCGAGGGCGGAGACGAAGAAAGCCGCGGCCTGGCGGCCTCCGAGGACCTGGGCAGGGAGACCAGGGTCCCGATCTTCATGACCGCATGCTTCTTCGCCCCGATCATGCTCCTCCTCTACGCCGTCTTCTCGCGCTCCTTCGACGCCGCCAGCATGACCGAGCTGGCAACGCTCGAATTCGTGGTAGTCGATGTGGCCTACTACCTTACTTCTGCCCGCGGTGGGCCACGATGAACCAGGACCTCGGCAGGATCCAGTCGCTGAGGAGGGTCCTCGAGGCCGTCGGCCAGGGGTCCGGGGTGTCCAGGTCGATCGTGGTAGTGATGGGTAAGGGGGGAGTCCCCGGGAGAGACACCGCGCGGCTCCTGCTCCTCGGAAACCCGATTCGCTCGGCCATGGCCCCCTTGGTCGAGGCCAGCGGGGAAGAGGTCTCCATGCTCGCGTCTCTGATTGTCGCGGCACCCAAGAGCAGCGCGCCACTCGTCGGGAGGAGCGCTGGCGCTGTCGCTCGCACCCTGGAGCGTTGGGTCGAAGCCAGGGAGAACAGAGCCCTGGAGCAGAAGGTGCTCAGGTTCAGGAGCCTGGTAACGTCGGCGGTCCTGGGCGCGGTGACCTCCATGCTGGCTACGCTGGGGCCGCTGGTCGGGTCGCTGGGGTTTGTCGGGGGGGAAGCCACGGGCCCGGGGGCGCTCGTCTACGGCGCTGCGGCCATGGCCGCGATCGGCTCCGGCATGCTGGGGGCGTTCATGTCCGGGAGCAGGTTCTACGTCAACGTGGCGGTCTGCCTGGCGGCCTTCGGCCTGGTCTGGGCCGCGGCATCCCCCCTCGGGAGCGTCTCGGCCGTTGGCCTCTGGGGGGTTAAATAGAAAGTTCGGCTTGGGCTTCCATGAAGGCACGCCTGATCGGAAGAAGGTCCGGCGCCCAGCTCATCGAGGAGGCGCTCCTCCTCTCGGTCGCCCTCGTCGCGCTTTCCCTCCTGGTGGGAGGCATCGAGTCGATTCTAAAGCAGAGCTCCAGCTACACGTCGGGGGTCTGGAGCTCGATAACCGGCTCCCTCAACAACATATTCGGCTCGCTCTTCCACTGGTGATCTCGGGTGGCCCCGCCCAGGGAAGTCGTGTCGCAGCTCGCGTGGAGGCTCAGGCCACAGGCGGGCGTCGGAGTGGATGAGGTCGGGATAGGAGACGGGAAGTACATGGTCGTGTCGGACGGCGCGAAGGTGAGGAGCACTGCGCTCTTCAGGGTCGGGGTCCCAGACGTGGCCGACGACGCCAAGGTCGACTACTCCGCCGCCCTCAGGACGGCGCTGCAGCAGCAGCGGATGAAGGGGCTCTTCGAGGGGCTCCGCCGGGCGGGGGTCCCCTTCATGTACGTCATGCTCATGGACCACCGTGACGGAGGAGACGACCCCGGCCAGGTCCTGGAGTTCGACCTCGTCGTGGGCACCTGGGTGGACTCGAAGAGGAAGGAGGACTTCTCGCCGGCGCTCGAGCAGCGCGCGAGCATCCTCTCGGCGACCCTGAGCGTCGCACTCCCGACCGCGAAGGTCGCCAGGCTGATGCGGAAGGAGCTGGCGGACTTCATGAAGTCGGCGCTGCTCCCCGGGGGACGGGTGTTCCCCCAGGCAGGGACCCCGGCCGCCGCCGGGGCGCTCTGCACCTTCGACGAGATGTCTCCGCTGGCGGCAGGGCTCGAGAAGACCCCCGACTTCTACATCCCCAACGCTGCCGAGTCAGGGCAGGAGGGGATACTCCTGGGCGCGGTCCGCTCGGGGGGCCGGGAGTTCCACGACTTCAGGCTCCAGCTGGAGGACCTGAAGAGGCACATCAGCATACTAGGGATGACCGGGTCGGGAAAGTCGACGACCGCGTCCCTGATCGTGAGGCAGGTGGCGGAGGCCGGGCTGCCGACCCTCGTCCTCGACTGGCACAACGAATACGCGGCCGTGGTGTCAGAAGCGGGCGGGAAGGTCGTCGCCCCGGGGAAGGACGAGTTCGCCGTCAACCCCCTCGAGGTGGGGCCCGGGGTCGACCCCGCCGAGCACATCGCCATGGTCTCGGACATATTCTCCGACGTCTACCACTTCACCCACCCGCAGGCGTACATGTTCCGCAACGCCCTCCAGAAGAGGCTGAGCGAGTGCTCGGCCGACGAGGTCCCCACCATGGAGGGGCTGGTGAGCACCATCGAGGCCTACCCCCTCAGGTCTGCCTACGACAACGAGACGAAGGTGGCACTCCTCCGGCGGCTGGTCCCCCTCAAGGAGGGGCAGGCAGGGAAGGCGCTCGGAGGGTCGGGGCCGCTCAAGCTCGAAGAGCTCCTGGGGACGGTGGTCTGCGTGGAGCTTGGGCACATGAGGGACATCCAGTCGAGGGCGATCTTCAGTGACGTGATGCTGAAGATGATCTACGAGGAGAAGGTCAAGCACAAGGGCCCCATGGACCACCTCACCCTCGTGGAGGAGGCCAGGAACATCGCGCCCGCGAGGAGGCAGGAAGACCCGCCCACGGTGGGGGAGCGGATGATCTCGGAGCTGAGGAAGTTCGGCGAAGCGATGGCGTTCGTGGCCCAGTTCCCGAGCCACGTCGCCGCAGAGGTGGTGAAGAACTCGGGGACGAAGATCGTGCACAGGCTGGCGTGGCCGGACGACGTCGCCCTCATCGGGGAGTCGGTGGGCCTGAACCAGAAGCAGAGGGAGCATCTCACGAGGCTCAGGACCGGAGAGGCGGTGGTGAGCCTGGGGAGGATCGCCAGCCCAGTGCTGGTGCAGGTCCGCGCCGGCGCAGGTCAGTCCGAAGGGAGCAGGGACCTGAGCTTCGGGCCCGAGTCGTAGTTCGGCATCCAGTCGACAGGAGGTGGCCTCTTCCCGGGGCCGCGCGCGGCAGAGAGTATCTTCTTGGCGGTCTCCGCTGGGGTCGATTGGGTTGTGTCGACCTCGAAGGTCTTCGCCCTCCCGAAGGCCAGGGATGCGTCCGCCGATATCAGCCCTATCAGCTCGGCGCGCAGGTTCTCGAGCACCTTGGCCTTCGCGTACCCCCTGGACTCGAGCCTCCGTCTGAGGACCAAGGGCTCGCAGCGCAGGACGGCGACCCTTGCGACCATGGTCCGGTCCGCCGAGTAGGGGAGGAGGTGGCCGAACACGACCGCGGACCTGCCCGGGAGCTTCGCGAGGGCCTTCTTCAGCAGGCCCGGGTCGACTTCGGCCCGCGCCCGGACTAGACCGGCCGACTTCGCGATGTCGTTGAGCCCGAGGCACGGCACCCCCAGTGACTTGGCTATGATCGGGGCCACCGACTTCTTCCCGGTCCCCGGAGTCCCCGTGATGCCGAAGATGTCTCGCATGCGAGTCCCGCGGGCCCCTAGGCGACCTTCGCCGTGGGTGCGCCCTTCAGCTTCGTCTTCCATTGAGCCCTGAACTTCGCGAGCTTGGGGGCGATCACCGCCTGGCAGTAGGGCTGCATGGTGTTGCGCTTGTAATAGTCCCGGTGGTAGTCTTCCGCGGGGTAGAACTCTTTCAGCGGTGCGACCTCGGTCACGATCGGGTTCCTGAAGACCTTCTCGTCGGTGAGCTCCCTTATGATCTTCTCTGCCTCGTCTTTCTGGGAGCCGTCGCCGTAGAACACCACCGACCTGTACTGGGTCCCGACGTCCGCCCCCTGCCTGTTCAGGGTGGTGGGGTCGTGTGTGGAGAAGAGCACCTCGAGGAGCTCCCTGTAGCTGATGGCTGCCGGGTCGAAGGTCACCTGGGCGACTTCGGCGTGCCCTGTGGTGTCGGAGCAGACGTCCTCGTAGGTGGGGCTGGGGACGTCGCCCCCGGAGTACCCGGGCTCGACCTTCAGGACGCCCTGGAGCTCTGAGAAGACCGCCTCCGAGCACCAGAAGCAGCCGCTCCCGAAGGTGGCAACCTGAGTCTGCAACATGCCCGAGGCGCCATGCCCCGGATTAAAACTTGGTTGTGAAGCCGCCGGCAATCCGCAGCGAGCCGCCGTTGAGGTCGACAACCGCCCCCTTCATCCCGTCCCAGGCCGGGACTTCCCAGGGGAGCTTTGCCGCGAGCCCCCCCTCTGCCTTCTCTACCCTGGCCGGGACCATCTCGCCGGGGAGCTGCAGGTGCAGGTCGCGCGGGGCGACGTCCTGGCGGTAGAACGGGGACTGCGAGTACTCGAGCTTCAGGGCGTCGGTGAGTTTCAGCGAGCCGTCGTCCAGCCAGTGCGATCGCTCCAGGTCCCTCGGCTCGACCCCTCTCAGGGAGAGGCCGACTCTTATCCCGCGGCCGGCCGAGTCGAAGTCGACGTCGCTCACCTGGATGCCCTTCACGTCGGCACGCAGCCCTTCAGGTCCAGGGATCGGGCGGAGCTGGTCGTGGATGGACACGCTGCCTGAGAGGACGAACCCCAGCGCAACGGTCCCGACCCCCTTGACTGAGAAGGCCCTGTCGATGTAGACGAGCGTCTTCCCCTCCGGGAAGTCAGGCCTGGGGCGGGCGTACGCCAGGTCGATGGCTGCGGACCCCGAGCTCCTCTCTTCTACCCGGAAGGCCGCAGCCGACGTCCCCTTCAACGCTGCCACTGCGGAACGTGGGTCGGAGGCGCCGTCGAAGAGCTCCAGGGTCCCCGGGACGCCGAAGGCCCCCAGGAGCACAGCCAGCTCGCCGTCGGGGGCTGCGAGCTTGCCTGACTTTGGATACATGAAGAGCGCGTGGTCGACGAAGGATGCTAACCGCGCGTACCCCTGGATCCTGGCGGGGAAGTCGTCGGTGTCCAGCAGGGAGTACCGGTTCCCTCCTTCCGTTCTCGTGTAGACTGCGATGCCCGCGGCCTCGCTCTTCTTGGCCACCGAAGACTCGAAGGAAGACTTCGCCTCCTGGTCCGTGCCGAACACACCTACAGCGATCCCGTTCAACTTGCCGCCACTACCTTCGTCGCTTGAGGTGCCTGTCGAGCCAGCGGATGTAGTGGTTAAGCCTCTCCACCCTGTGCTTCGGCTTCCCCACCCTGGAGAGGTCGTGGTTCTCTCCGGGGAAGAGGACGAGCTCCGCCTCCTTGCCGTGGCGCTTCAGGGCGGTGAAGAACTCGAGCCCCTCCACCATCCAGCAGCGGTAGTCCTCCATCGAGTGGACGAGCATGAGCGGGGTCTCGACGCTGGGGACGTACCTGAGGGGAGAGTCGTTGAGCAGCTTCTCCTCAGAGTTCCAGGGGTCGCCGCCGACCTGGTCTTCGGTGAAGTGTGGGCCGATGTCCGACGTCCCCCAGAAGCTGATCCAGCTCGCGATGCTCCTGTCGGTGACCGCCGCCTTGAACCTCTTGGTGTGGCCTATGGCCCAGTTGGTCATGAAGCCCCCGTAGGACCCCCCTGCGATGGCCAGCCGCTCCCCGTCGATCTGCGGGAACTTCTTCAGCGCGTGGTCGAGCCCCTCCATCAGGTCGTCGAAGTCGCGGGTCCCGTACTTGCCGCGTATGTCGGCGAACTTCTCCGAGTAGCCGTCGCTCCCGCGCGGGTTGAAGTAGATGACGGCGTAGCCAGCCCCGGCGAACGACTGGAACTCGTGCATGTACGCGTGGCCGAAGGCCGTCTTCGGCCCCCCATGGACGTACAGCACCCCTGGGACCTTGGCCTTGGACTCGGGGAGGAGCACCCACCCTTCGACCTCTTGGCCGTCGCTCGCCGTGAACGAGATGTGCTTCTGGTCGATTATCCTGACCTTCTCCCTGACGCCGGAGTTGAGGGAGGTGACCGCCCGTTCGCGGCCCGAAGTGACGTAGAGCTCCTCAAGGTGGGACGCGTCCATGGCGACGAAGGCCACCGACCCCCCGAGGACGTCGTACCCCTCTATGCTCCTGTCGCCCCCGACCACCAGCTCCGGGGGATGGCCGGGCTTCATCCTGTAGAGCCTCACTGCCCCTCCGTCCGCCTGAGGGTAGTAGATCCCGTCCCTGGTCCAGACGATGTTGCCTGGCCCGTGGGCCTTTGCCCTGGCGTCGGTGTTCAGGGAGTTGGCCTTGTCGCGGTCCACTTCGTCCACAAGCGAGACCGCGGCCGTCCGGGGGTCGACGGTCCAGATCCGCGAGTGCGAAGCGAACCCGGCAGGGAGGTCGTCCCCGGAAATCGCGATCGTCCTGTCGTCGGGGCTCCAGGCGACCCCGCTCAGCTCCATGTTCGAGCGGGTGAGCTTCCTCCCCTTCCCCCCGGCCAAGCCCAGGAGGTAGAGGTCGGTGATGTACGGCTTGGCCTCGACGGCGGAGGCGAGGTACGCAACCTTCTTTCCGTCGTGTGAGAGCGCAAAGTCGCCCACGTCGAAGGACCCCGAGGTCAGCTGCCTCGGCTTCCCGGTGGCAACGTCCACCCTGAAGAGGTGCTTCCGGCGGTTGTAGATGAAGCCCATGCCGTTGAACCAGAACGTCAGCCTGTCGATGACCTTCACGTCGCTCTTGGGTTTCTTCGTCACGTTCGAGAGATAGTAGACGGACTTGCTGTCGGGGGCCCACTGCGGGCCGTCGACCCCC
This sequence comes from Nitrososphaerota archaeon, assembly GCA_028866945.1. GTDB lineage: Archaea > Thermoproteota > Nitrososphaeria > Nitrososphaerales > Gagatemarchaeaceae > UBA183. Next base: position 4,544 of record JAGWHE010000023.1, on the reverse strand, counting down.
TCCTCGGACTTTACGAGGAGCCTGGCCTCGCCCCCCTGGGCCGAGATGACGTACAGCCCGTTCCCCTTGTCCTCCTTCTTCATCCCCCTCCTGGAGAGGAACAGGATGGAGCGGCCGTCCGGGGACCACTTCGGGTCCGAGTCCCTCCCGCCCGTGGTGAAGGGCCCGCACCGCCCGCCCCTGACGTCGGCGACGAACACGTCGGAGTCGTAGAGGTCCTCGCCGAGGTTTGCCTTCCTGACCGAAAACGCCAACTTCTTGCCGTCCGGTGAGAAGCTCGGTTCTGAGAGCATCGCGTAGAGGGAGAAGTCCGGCGGGGCTATCGCCCGGGGCATCCCTCCGGGGCCCCCCTCTGCCAATCTTATGTGTTGCCCCGCTGAGGAACGGATAAATCGGCACCGGCAGCCGGCAAGCCGTCAAATGACGAGCTCGGTCATCATCGTCGCCTCCTTCCTGCTGGCGTTCAAGGCGGTCCTGGTCGAAGGGAGCGAGGTGGCGATACTCTCGATAGCCACGGTAAAGCAGCTCGGGAAGAACAACGTGCTGCTCGGCGTGCTCGTGGGAGGGGCGGCCTCCGTTGTGATCTTCCTCGGGGTAAGGCAGGTGTTCCTGCTCTTCCCGGAGGCGGCCATCGACATCGGCACCGGCCTCGTGATACTCTACTTCTCGTACAGGTTCCTCAGGGGGTTCAAACGGTACTACTTCGGGAAGAAGTCGTTCAGGGCGAAGATGGAGAAGCTCGAGAACGAGGCGGTCGAGAAGGGCTTCGAGAAGTACGCCGGCGAGAAGCCCCAGGTGCTCCCCTTCTCCTTCCTGGCGGCCCTCCCGGTACTGACGATCACGCTCACCGAAGGGTTCGAGGCGAGCCTCGTCCTCGGCGCGTCGGGGGTGCAGAACTTCGAGTGGACGCTGATAGGCGCTGCCGTGAGCATCGTTCTACTGATAGTCATCTCCGCCATATCCTACGAGTACCTGATCAGGTTCCCGAGGTGGGCCCTGGACCTGCTCGCAGGCTGTGTGCTACTGACCTTCGGGACCTATTTCCTGGCGAGCGGGATACTGGCCGCCCTCTTCGGCTGACGTCGGGTCAGGTCTCCAATTCGCGGATCGCCGACCGCAGCTCGGCTGACAGCCTGCGCATCGCCCCACGCCCGAAGCCCCACTCGAGCCCTGCGGCAGCGAACAGCTCTGGTAGGCTCTTGGTGGCGCCCAGCGACAGGGCTGCCTTGTAGGCGCCGATGGCGTCTCTCCTGTCTCGGCGGTACCGCGACCAGATCCCGAGGGCGCCAGTGAGTGCGATGGCGTACTCGATGTAGTAGAACGGGACCTCGTACAGGTGGAGCTGGCGCTGCCAGCGGTAGGCCTCGCTCTCCTCGAACCCCTCGTAGCTCTCGAGGCCGCAGAACCTGCCGAAGGTGTCCAGCCAGGCCTCCCTTCGCTCCTCCGTCGTGTGGCCGGGGTGGGAGTATACCCACTGCTGGAAGGCGTCTATGGTGGCCACCCAGGTGAACAGCTTGACGTTGCCCACGGCCTCCTCGAAATTGGACCGCTTCGCCTGCGCTTCATCGTAGAAGACCCCCCGGTAGTGCTCCCCCGATATGATCTCCATGCTGGTAGAAGCCACCTCGGCGAACTCGTAGGAGAGGTTCGAGTTCGCGTTGAAGAACGGCAGGCCCCTGTCGTGCATCAGGAAGGTGTGGAAGCTGTGCCCGGCCTCGTGGAGGAGGGTGCGGACGTCCTTGTCCCTGCCGGCGGCGTTCATGAAGATGAAAGGGAGCCCCTTCTCGCTGAGCTCAGACTGATACCCGCCGGGCGCCTTCCCCTTCCGGCTTCCGAGGTCCAGGACTTCGAGCTCCACCATCTTGGCGAAGTACCCTGAAAGCTGGCCGTCGACCTGGGCCACGACCTTGGCCGCCCCGCTCACCAGCCCCGACACCTCTTCGAAGGGGTCCAGGGGCGGGCGCCCCTCGGGGTCCACGGCCATGTCCCAGGGCTTCAGCTCCTCGACCCCGAGCCGGTCCCTCCTGGCCCTGTCTATCTCGCGGCTAAGCGGCACGATGAATTCCTCGACCGCGGAGTGGAACTCGGCGCAGTCCTTCGGGGTATAGTCGAACCTGTCCTTCTTCTCGAACGCGTAGTCCTCGTAGTTGCCGAAGCCGGCGTTGTGCGCCGCCCTGTCCCGGATAGCGACCATCTGGCTGTACAAGCCGTCCAGCTCGGCGGTGTCCTTCAGGTATCGCGACTCCGAGAGCCTCCAGGCCTCTTCCCTGAGGCCCCGGTCCGTGTCCTCGAGGAACTTCGCCATCTGCTGGAGGGTCCTCTCCTGCCCCCTGAAGGTGACTGTCATGGCCGCCCGGACCTTCTGGTACTTCTGGGCCAGCTCGGAGTCCTGCTTCTCGAGCTCAACGTTCTCGACTCTGAAGACCTTGAGGGCGGTCTGCCTCCGCCTGTCCTCCAGGCCGTAGGTAGGAGGAGGGAGTGCCCTGCGGTGCGGAGACGCGAGGTACGCCTTCAGCAGGTCGAAGGACGCGAGCTTGACCCTGGGCTCCATCTCCCTGACATACCACTGGTACGCCTCCGTGAAGGCCGGGTTGTCCGTCTGCCTGGTGCTGTTGATGTACCTGATGGCCCTCTGCTCGCTGAGATAGGCCTCGAGCTCGTCCTCGTCGGCGAGCCATTTCTGAAGGTCGGCAGGGCTCTTCACATTCCTCGACTTCAGCTCTCCAAAGACGGCGGAGAGCGCGTCCCACTCGAATTTGATCGCGGCCGGGACGTAGGCGCGGGGGCGGGAGTCGGGGAGCTTCTCGTAGTCGAAGACCATGCCCGGAAGGCTCGCTCGCGCACGCTACTTATCTTTCGCGATGTGGCTATGGGTTCGGGGCCTCGGGCTGGTCGACGGGAGACGGAGAGCCGAGCCCGCTCATGAAGTCCTTGAACGCGAGCTTCTGCCTCCTGACCCTCATTATCGCGCCTGCGGAGGTGACGAGGTTGGTCAGGATTATGACGTAGGTGACGATGTTGAGATACACGTCGGCGTGAGGGAGCCCCTCGTTCACCGAGATCACCGCCAGGGTGGCAGGGACGATGCCCTGGGCGCACATCAAGATTATGGACCCGCGGTCCTGGCTGAAGTCAGACCCGCTCGTGGAGATGCCGGTGGCGATGATCCGGAACAGGATCAGGACGAGCAGGATCACGACCCCGATGTTGAGGTTGGAGATGATGCTGCTGCGGGTGATGACGAAGGTGAGGCCGAGGAACACGAAGAAGAGGGTGTCCATGAGGAAGGAGATCTCCTCCTGAAAGACCCCGAGCTTCTTCTGTAGCGGTTCCATGCTCAGGTGGAGGCTGCTGAGCTTGGTCAGCAGGGCGTAGTTGCCGAGGATGGTCCCGAAGACGAGGACGGAGAGCTCGCCGCTCCCGCCTAGTCGCGTGCCTATGGCGTAGGTCACGAATACGAGCCCAAGGGTGAGGACATAGGTGTACTTCCCCTCCTGGAGCCTGTTCAACACGGCCAGCCAGACCACCGAGAGGAGGGCACCGGCGACTATGCCCACGGAGAAGTTGGACGCTAGCACCTGGAACGTCGTCGCCCAGTTGGTGGCTCCGGTCTGGTAGATGCCCACGAAGGCGAAGAAGAGTACGATGGAGAAGACCGAGGTCATGGCCGACTCGAGGGTGAGGAAGGTGGTGGTGACCTGGGAGAGCTTGAGCGATCGGGTAAGCGGGATCACCACAGCCGCGGTCGTCTCTCCCCCGACCATGGAAGAGAGGATCAGGGAGGAGATGAGGTCCCACCTGAGGAGGAAGTGCAACGTGAGGGCGATGGCCACGGTGCTCCCCACCACGTAGGTGAGGACCTGGACCATCGCGCGCGCCCCGCCCCTGAGCAGGGCGTTGTACCTAGTGTCCATCCCCCCGTAGAAGAGGACCATCAGGAGGGTCAGCTCCGCGAAGACCCCCATGTACGGGAGGATCGCGGCCCTGGAGAGGAGGCCTAGGACGGGACCGATCAGGATCCCCATGAGTATGAGGAAGATGAAGGTGGGGATCCCCGTCTTCCTGAAGAAGAGCTCCCCGCCGAAGCCGACGATGATGACGGCCGCGACGATTGTGAATACAGAGACGACGTCCGGGGTAGCGACCGGAGCCACGAACCCCCGGGCCCGACCTCGCTTTTAGGGGTACCTAGCGGGAATCCGCCGGTGATGAGAGGGAACCCCTGACGCCCCGGGGGGGAACTCGCAGCGACGGTCGAGGTCGACGCCACTACGGTGATCCCTGCCCTGCTGGTCTGCAGCTGGGTCAAGGGAGCGCCCGACAGGCGAAGCCAGCGGTCACATGCGTCAGTGCGAAGTGCCCCGGGCGAGATTTGAACTCGCGTCGCTAGCTCGAGAGGCTAACATGCTTGACCGGGCTACACCACCGGGGCTCGGGGATGCCCTCAATGCAGTATGGATATAGCGGTTGCTTCTGAAAACTTTGGGTTTGCAGGGCCCTTCCTGCGCGGTTCCCTAGGCGTTGGGCTTGAGTATCTCTTCGGC
>JAGWHE010000022.1 GCA_028866945.1 Nitrososphaerota archaeon | reverse complement strand
CGTTTTGGAAGTGGTTCGTCGGCGGCAAGCTGAATGCGTCGTACAACTGCGTGGACAGGCACCTGGCCAAGTACGGGAACAAGGCGGCCCTGATCTGGGTCCCAGAGCCCGAAGATGAAGCGCATCAGGTAATCACCTACCAGGAACTCTACAGGCGGGTCAACGAATTCGCTCTTGTCCTGAAGGAGTTCGCCGGGCTGAACACCGGAGACAGGGTGACCTTCCACCTTCCAATGGTCCCGGAGCTCCCGATATCCATGCTTGCGGCTGCGAGGCTCGGGATAATCCACAACCAGGTGTTCGGGGGCTTCAGCGCGAAGGCGTGTGCTGAGCGAATGGAGGACTCGAAGAGCACCGTGCTGGTGACTATCGACGGCTACTACAGGAACGGGGGCCTGATAGACAAGAAGAAAGAAGCAGACATCACGGTTGAGGAAGCGAAGAAGCTTGGCGTAGATGTGAAGAAGGTCCTCGTCTGGAGGCGTCACCCGGGCAGATACCTTTCACAGTCCCCGATGGTCGAAGGCAGGGACTTCTTCGTCGACGAGGTCGCAAAGCCCTTTCGCAGGAAGACCATCGCCCCGGTGCCGATGGACGCCGAGTCCCCGCTCTTCCTGATGTACACGAGCGGCTCAACCGGAAGGCCGAAGGGCGCGCAACACAGGACGGGGGGGTACCTTGCCTACGTCGCCGGGACTTCGAAGTTCGTGCAGGACATCCACCCGGAGGACGTCTACTGGTGCTTCGCTGACATCGGCTGGATCACTGGCCACTCATACATCGTGTACGGCCCTCTGGCCCTGGCGGCCACCTCGGTAATGTATGAAGGGGTGCCGCTCTATCCGGACGCAGGGCGCCCCTGGAGGATCGCCGAGAGGCTCGGTGTCAACATCTTCCATACCGCCCCCACAACCATCCGCATGCTCAGAAAGGCGGGCGCCGACGAGCCTTCGAAGTATGACATTCATTTCAAGGCGATGACCACCGTGGGAGAGCCCATAGAGCCCGAAGCGTGGAGATGGTACTATGATGCAGTCGGGAAGAAGCAGGCGGTCATCACAGACACCTGGTGGCAGACAGAGACCGGCGGCTTCCTCTGCACGACCATCCCCGCCCTGGCTGCCATGAAGGCAGGGAGCGCAGGCCCGGGCATGCCCGGAATCTACCCGATAATCTACGACGAGAACGGGGTCGAGGTGCCCGCAGGTCAGAACAAGGCGGGGAACATCTGCATCAGGAACCCCTGGCCAGGAATAATGCAGACGATCTGGGGCGACCCGGACAGGTTCGTCAAGGTATACTACTCGAAGTACAACAGGAACAAGGACAGCAAAGACTGGCACGACTGGCCTTACTTCGCCGGAGACGGCGCGGTGCTGGCCGCCGACGGTTACTTCAGGATTCTCGGGAGGGTCGACGACGTGATCAAGGTCGCCGGGCACAGGTTGGGGACCAAGGAGTTGGAGAACGCGGTCCTTACGACTCCCGAAGTCGCAGAGGCAGCAGCCATAGCGATGGTGGACGAGCTCAGAGGGCATGTGCCAGTGGTCTACGTCGCCCTGAAGCCCGGGAACGTCGCATCGAAGGAGCTGGAGGAGAAAGTCAAAGCCAACGTGACGCTGGCGCTCGGGCCGATAGCCAGGCCGAGGTTCGTCTACATTGTCCCCGACCTCCCCAAGACCAGGTCAGGCAAGATAATGAGACGTGTTCTGGCGTCCATCTCCGACAGGAAGGACTACGGAGACGTCACGACTCTCGCCAACCCTGACGTGGTCGAGACCATCCGCAAGCAGGTACAGGCAGCCTAGGCCCCGCTGTCGGTCTTGGTCCTGAGAATCGTGTTCGCGCCTTAAAGCCAAGGGCCGTTGCTATTGCTCCTGTGGGAAAGTGCCGAGCCTTCAGTCGCAGAGGGACGGAGTGACAGCGGACCTCGAGATGAGGGATGGGGCCATCGCCCAGGTCAGGGTCCTCCGGCAAAGCGACGTCCCAGACCTCGGGAGGTTCGTCGATGGGCTGTCGGAGGACTCAATCTACTACCGGTTCCTCACCTCAGGGATTTCCAGGGAGGCGCTGCTGAGCGAGCTCTCTCCCAAGCCTGGGTGCGTCTCGCTCGTCGCAGTGGCAAAGGGACGGATCGTCGGGCTGTCGTCCTACTGCCGCTCCGGGCCTGAGACCGCAGAGGTGGGCCTCCTGATCATCGACGAGTACCAGGGCAAGGGGCTGGGCACGGGGCTGACGGAGCGGATAGCGAGAGCGGCCAATCAGGACGGAGTCTCGATGTTCGAAGCGGTCATCGACTGGAACAACACGCGGATGATAGAGCTCGTAAGGAACCTAGGGTTTCCCACCTCTGAGAAGGTGGAGCCCGACTTGATCAGGATCAGGTTCCCGACTTCCATAGACCCAGTCACCCTGGGCGAGTTCCAAGACAGATGGGTGTTCAGGGCCGGCTGATTGCTCAATAACCTGGCCGAGGGCGGGAGGCGATATGAGAGGGTGTAGACTCGGCGTCACCTTCGGCCAGCAGTCGTTTCTCTACTCGTTCCCTGCAGGGAACCCGATGAACTCGGCACGCCTCTCTGCCTTCGCAGAGTATGTCGACGGCAGCCAGAAGTCCAAGCCGGGATTCACTCTGCTCGCGCCTGTCTCGGCCAGCGAACGAGACTTGCTCGTCTTCCACACGCAGGACTACATCGACCGAGTGAGGGAAGCGTCTGCCACCGGCAGGGGGGAGTTGGGGAGCGAGGACACCCCTGCGTTCCAGGGAGTTTACGAAGCGTCCCTGTTCCCCGTCGGGAGCACCCTCAGAGGCCTCCAACTCATCATGGAAGGGGAGTTCGACCATTTCTTCAACCCGATCGGGGGGCTGCACCACTCTGCGCCGGCAGAGGCCCGGGGCTTTTGCGTCTTCAACGACAGCGTCATCGCGATGTCGAGGGCGCTCAACGAGTACAAGCTCAGGAGCGTGGCCTACGTTGACATCGACGCGCACCACGGGGACGGGGTATACTACGAGTTCGAGCCTGACCCCCGGGTCATCATCGGAGACATCCACGAGCACGGCAGGTTCCTGTACCCGGGGACCGGGGACGACACTGAGACTGGGAAGGGGTTCGCCACGGGGACGAAGCTGAACATCGGACTCCCGCCTGGCTCCGGGGACAGGGAGTTCTTCCAGGCGTTCGACAGGGTCGAAGAGTTCGTGCGAAAGGCCAAGCCGGAAATGATCTTCTTTCAGTGCGGGGCGGACGGCCTTGCGGGGGACCCCATCACCGACCTGAACTACACCGGGGCCGCCCACGCCTACGCCACCAGGAAACTGCACAGGCTAGCGCATGAAATCTGCGAAGGGAGGATACTGGCCATGGGAGGGGGAGGGTACTCATCCACGAACATAGCTGCGGCCTGGAGTGAGGTCCTGGCCGAGCTCTCGACGCCGATCCCGGGAGAATCCTGAAGCCTGTTCGAGGTAGGGCGCCTCAGCCTTAAATAGAAAGTTGGGTTCACGGCTGCGAACATATTGAGCCAAAGCCAGCCGGCAAAGGCTGACGTGGTTCTCGCAAATCCCGCTCCGTTGGGACTCTTCGGCTTCGGCATGACAACAATCCTCCTCAACCTCGCAAATGCAAACGTCTACGCACTCGGCTCCACAGTCCTCGCAATGGGCATATTCTTCGGTGGATTCGCCCAGATCGTGGCAGGACTCCTAGAATACAGGAAAGGGAACACATTCGGTATGACCGCGTTCCTCTCCTACGGGTTCTTCTGGGAAACATTCGTCTTCATCTTCATCCTCCCAGGCATATCGGGCCTGTCAGGGTTCGCACCCACCAGCACAGCCCTTGGATACTATCTGCTCTTCTGGGGCGTGTTCACATTCCTGATGTTCATAGGGACACTTCGTCTTAATGGTGCACTCATGGCGGTGTTCGGCACTCTGTGGATCCTGTTCTTCCTACTGGCCGTAGGATTCTTGACAGGCGCTGCACCCACAAGCGCCCTGAGCATCGGCACTGGCTACGAAGGCGTCCTGTGTGGCCTCTTAGCAATGTACACAGCCATCGCGAACGTCCTCAACGAAGTCTACGGGAGAAGCGTACTTCCACTCTGGCCAAGAAAGGCCTAGGAACATTCACTAGGACGATTGGCGCCGCGCAATAAGCGCGGCCCCTTCCCATTTTGGGCTGAAATCCGGAGAGCGACCAGTTCATCGCGCCCGAGGGTTGAGTGTCGCTGAGCGCTGGGCTCCGGGTCAGGCCCTTGCGGGATCGTCCAAAGCCATCATGTGCCCCCCGAAGCCTACTGACCAGACCAGCACAGGATACATGACCATCCGCTCCATGCCTCCGGCTCCCAGACCCAGATACTCTCCTCCGATGTAGAGGACCAACGCCACGAGTGTGAATAGGCCCAGAATTATCGAGAAGTAGAACATGGGCTTCTTCTGGAACCTGGCCGTCACCAGGGCCGTCAGCCCCGCGAAAAGGAACACGATCAGAGAGAAGATGCTGTGCCAGACTCCCGTGGTCTCGGGGAAGAGGCCCACCCCGATGGCACCGAGCCCGGCCATGAAGATCATCGCGGTGGCGGGTTTGTCGCGGAAGCCCCGATGAAGGAAGAGCGCTCCTATGATGATCAGCAGCCCGAGAAGGACTATCGATGTGTTGAAGATCATCGAAGTCGGCTGATTGATTATGCAGCCGGTGGTGGAAGACCCAGGACAGGTCGCCCCGAGGTCGCTCACGTAGTTCGTCGACACGTTATAGCCCGGGTAGTATATCTCTGCCAGAATCAGCGCGAGGGTGAACTGGACTCCCCCTGCGAAGATGGCCACGCCGGCTTTGGACGCGTTCGAAAGCGCCAACGCGTGCGTCTGGTGGGGGTTGACCTAAAAGGGTGAGCTTCGTAGAGAGAGGCCCTGGTTCAGAACCGTTAAAATCGGCCAGGGGTCTGAAGGAGGCGTGCTGAAGATCCTGGTCCTTTCGCCTATGCCCGAGGGACTGATACGACTCTTCTTCGCCGAGAGCCTGGAGAAGCATTCGCTGGAGGCCGACTTCAAGACGGTGAACGAGCAGGGCCCGGCCCTCGACGGTGCCTTGGAAGACGCGGACATCATCATCGGAGACTACACGTTCAAGATTCCGATTACCGCAGAGTTGGTCGCAAAGATGGGCAGAGTGAAGTTCATCGCCCAACCCTCCACAGGATACGACCATATCGACCTGGAGGCGTGCAAGAAGAAGGGGATCCCGGTCTCGAATATTGGAGGGGCGAACGCGATTTCAGTGGCCGAGCACACGCTGACGGTGGCGCTGATGCTCTTGAAGAGGATAGGGTATGCGAATCGGCGGATGGTCGAAGGCGCCTGGGTGCAGGAGGAACTGCTCAACGTTGCGGCTGAGGTGCATGGGAAGACTTGGGGAGTGATAGGGTTGGGGAGGATCGGCAGGGAGGTGGCCTGGAGGGCGAAGGCCATGGGTGCGAATGTGGTCTACACTGACCTGGCCCGGCTGTCGGAGCCAGACGAGCAGAAGCTCGGCGTCTCCTACCTCCCACTACAGCGCGTCCTGGCGGAGAGCGACGTGGTGAGCATCCACGTGCCTCTGACGGAGAAGACCAGGCAGATGATGGGAGAGAAGCAGTTTCGCCTGATGAAGTCCTATGCCGTGTTCGTCAACGTCTCTCGCGGAGAGCTCAACGACGAAGCGGCACTGGCAAGGGCAGTGACGCAGGGATGGATTGGAGGGGCCAGCGTCGACGTGTACAGCCCGGAGCCTCCCGGGGCGGAGAACCCTCTCGTCGCAGCCGCAAGGGACGGCGCGAACGTCGTGCTGACGCCGCACATCGCAGGGGCGACCAACGACGCCAGGCTCAGGATCATCCAGACGACTGTAGAGAACGTGACTCGCGTAGCCATCGGCCAGCCTCCGCTCAATGTCGTGAATCCATGAAGGTATCCGAAGTCCTGGTAAGGTCTCTTGAAAGCTACGGCGTGAAGAGGGCCTACGGCCTCGTGGGGACCTCGGTCCTGGAGCTGATGGACGCTCTTGCTTCCAGTCAGATCAGATACGTCTCTACAAGGCATGAGCAGGTGGCGGTCAGCATGGCAGACGCCGAGGGGCGGGTCACGGGCCGTCCGGGGGTGGCCCTCGTTCACGGGGGGCCCGGTTTCCTCAACTCTATCGTCAGCGTCACCAACGCATGGAAGGACGGGTCACCGATGCTGCTGGTCGCCGGGGCGGTGAAGAAGCGGATGGTGGGGATGGACTCTTGGCTGGAGGTCCCGCAGTCGGCTATGATTTCGAGCGTCGTGAAGAAGGCGTGGCGGGTCGAGAGGGGGCAGGACGCGGCCAGGATGTTCTCAGAGGCATACTCTCTGGCGATGTCCCCGCCCTATGGCCCGGCCTTCGTCGAGGTGCCCGAGGACGTCTGGGGGCAGGAGGCGGGGAGAGACACGGTGCCGCCATCGGCTTCACCTGCCAAAACTGCCGATCAGGATGAAGTGCAACGGGTGGCCGACGCGCTTGCGAAGGCGACGATGCCGCTGGTCGTCGCGGGTGGAGGGATCAACAGCCCATCGGGTGCGGCCGCGCTCGCCTCCCTGCTGAAGAGGTACGGGGCCCCGGTGGTAGTGACCGGGAACGGGCGTGGGGCGGTCCCAGACGACGACCCGCTCGCGCTGGGGAGGATAGGATTCGGAGGGGGGAATACCGTGGCGGACGGCGCGCTCGCAAAGGCGGATGTCGTCCTCTGCTTGGGGTGCGGCCTTTCTGACGTCTCCACCTATGGGTTCAACCTAACCCCCAGGGGAGAAGTGTACGTTGCAGACCTAGACCCGCTCTGGGACAGGAAGCCTGCCCCTTGCGCCATGCACGTGGAGTGCGACGCGCCTGACTTCGCCTCGAGGCTGGCCCCCGTCCTGCCGCAGAGGTCGCTCGGAGGCGAGTGGGAGGCGCAGATCGAGGAGTGGAGGAGGGCGTGGGGGTCGATGCTGGATTCGGCGTCTCGGACCAGGTCTGGCTTCGTGAACGCAGGCACGTTCCTCAGGGCACTCGACGGTTCCCTTCCTGCGGACTCGGTCCTGGCTGCCGGGCAGGGGTTGCACGTCCTATACGCGTATGCCTTCATGAAAGTGAGGACGAACCGCTCCTTCCTCGCGGCGACCAACATGGGGTCGATGGGGTTCGTCTTCCCTGCGGCGCTGGGCGCCAAGATGACCTTCCCTGAAAGGGAGGTGGTCGCGGTACTTGGAGACGGGGAGTTCTTGATGACGCTACAGGACGTGGAGACGGCAGTAAGAGAGAGGATTGGGGTCAAGCTCGTCATAGTCAACGACAACTCGTACAGGGTTCTGCTCATGAGGCAGAAGATCCAGAAGATGGGGAGGGTGTTCGGCACCACTCATTCGAACCCGGACTTCGTCCGGATGGCCGAGGCCTTCGGGGCTCAGGGCATCTCGGTCGGCTCGGACCAGGAGATAGAGGGCGCGGTGAGGTTCATTACGAAGAAGTCGGACGTGCCGCTGATAGTCGACCTGAAGATCGACCCCGAGGACCTCCCTCCCCTGAACATACAGGGGTCCCTGATGTTCTAGCAGTTGAGACCTTTTTAGGAGCAGAGCCGTGGCCAGGGCCATGGATTTCCTCTCCGAAGCTGAGCGCATAGAGCCTGAGATTGTAAAGACGCGGAGGGCATTTCACCTTCACCCGGAACTGGCCTACCATGAGCAGGCGACTTCGAAGCTGGTCGCGGAGAAGCTCGAGGCGATGGGGATAGAGACCAAGAGAGGCGTCGGAGGGACGGGGGTCCTGGGGACGCTGAAGGGGGCGAAGAAGGGGCGCGTCGTCGCCCTCAGGGCCGACATGGACGGCCTCCCAGTCCAGGAGTTGGCCGACGTCGATTTCAGATCCAAGGCTGACGGAGTCATGCACGCCTGCGGGCACGACACCCACATGGCCATGCTCCTGGGGGCGGCGAGGATACTCGCGGAGAACAGACGGGAGCTCTCCGGGACGGTGAAGTTCCTCTTCCAGCCGGCTGAAGAGCATGGCGGCAGGGGAGGGGCGATGCCGATGATAGAAGCCGGCGTGATGAAGGACCCGAGGGTGGACTACGTGTTCGGCCTCCACATTTCAAACAACCAGAAGTCGGGTGAGGTCGGAGTGAGGGGAGGCTCTTTCATGGCCGCCCCTGACACCTTCAAGGTGAAGATCGTCGGGAGAGGCGGACACGGCTCGCAGCCGCACCAGACGGTTGACCCGGTGTACGTCGCTGCCCACGTGATACTGGCCCTCCAGGGCATCTCGGCTAGGATGATCGACCCCATACGCCCATTCGTGATAACCGTGGGCTCCGTTCATTCTGGGACGAAGGAGAACATCATCCCTGACGAGGCACGCCTCGAGGGCACCATAAGGACCCTCGATGAGGGCACGCGCAAGCGCGCAAAATCCAAGGTCGAAGAGGTGGCGAAGGGGGTGTGCAAGTCATTTGGAGCGAAGGCTGAGGTGGAGTTCGAGGAAGACGCCTACCCGGTCACGGTGAACGACCCCCGGGTGACCAAAGATGTGGCGAGGGTGCTCAAAGCGATTCCCCACCTAAGGGTCAAGGAGATCGACCCAGTCATGGGGGGAGAGGACTTCTCCCGGTTCCTTCAGAAGGCCCCGGGGACCTTCTACTTCCTTGGGACCAACAACCCAGCCAAGGGGTGCGTGTACCCCAACCACAGCTCCAAGTTCAAGGCTGACGAGGACGTGCTGAAGCTCGGAGCGGCGTCCCTGGCGCTGTTGGCCTTCGAATACGGGAAGCCGAAGGGACCGGGCTAGGAGCCTCCTCTTGTACGCCAGAAAGGTCTCTGACCGAGTGTACCTTCTCGACACCTACGCGCTGGGCCAGCGAGGGACTGTAGGGGCTTACCTCATCAAGGGGCCGAAGCCTGCTCTCGTGGACTGCGGATACGCTTCGTCGTACCAGAACGTACTGGAGGGTCTGGCGGAGGCAGGGGTGATGCCGACCGACGTCCGGTACCTGATACCCACCCACGTGCACCTCGACCACGCTGGGGCTGCTGGCCGGCTCCTAAGGGAGATGCCCAACGCCGAAGTGATAGCCCATGAAAGAAGCACGCCGCACCTCGTCGACCCCACGAGGCTCGTCGAGTCGTCCATCATGGTCTTTGGCAAGGCCATCGTGGACCTCTATGGGGCGCCAGAGCCCGTCCCGGCGGAAAGAATCACCTCGGTGGGGAAAGAGTATCACGTCGACCTCGGGGACGGGATGACAGCCTTGCTGATGCACGTTCCGGGCCACGCCCCGCACCAGATCTCGGTCCTGCTCGAGAAGAGCGGCGCCCTGCTCACCGCGGACGCGGTCGGCATCGTCTACCCTGGCTTCAACGCGCTCATCCCGACCACTCCCCCTCCCAGCTTCAAACCCGACGAGCTGGCAGCGAGCGTCGGCAACATCCGGCAGACCAACCCTTCCGAGCTCCTCGTTCCTCACTTCGGGACCAGGTCGGACACAGAGTGGGTCTTTGACAGGACGGTCGAACTCGTGAAGGCGTGGGTGGAAGAAGTGAAAGAAGAGTGGCGGAAGAAGGCCACTCTGGACGAGATCGCAGAGAAGATGGAACATGAGGTCCAGCGCGACGCCGGGGTGACAGAACTTCCAATCTACGCTCAGGTGTCAATCAGGACGTCGGTGATGGGCATCATGCATTACCTGGAGAAGAACGCTTGAATATCCTCGGCGGCTAGATCCGGACCGTGCCGCTGGTCTATGCGTGCATCGCACCTCATGGCGGCGAGGTGGTCCCCGCGCTTGCCGGGAGAAGACGCCAGTTGTTCGCGCCGACGCGCCTGGCGATGAAGAAACTTGGCACTGAAATGAATGCAGCGAAGCCAGACACAATCGTCATATCGACCCCGCATAACCTAAGGCTGCGGAAGCACATCGGCGTCGTGGCCTCCCAGTTCTCGTCAGGGAGCGTGGCCGGAGGGCAGAGGTCGATCAGGCTTCGGGCCGTCTGCGACTTGGACTTCGCAGCGAAAGTGGTCGAGGCGGCGGAGTCGGAGGGCCTCCCGGTGGTAGAAGCGAACTATGGGGCGCTGGAGGGCCCGCTCTCTAACCTCGCGATGGACTGGGGGACGCTGATCCCGCTGTGGTTTCTTCTGAAGGGGGCTAACCTGAGGAGCAAGGTCGTCATCGTGACCCCGTCCAGGGGGATCCCCATCCGGCAGAACTTCGACTTCGGGAGGGCGGTTGGCGCGGCAGCCTCTGCCGAGAGGAAGCGGATCGCGTTCGTCGCCAGCGCAGACCAGGCCCATGCCCACAAGAAGAGCGGCCCGTACGGTTTCGACCGGAGGGCGGCGGAGTATGATCGGCTCGTCACTGAAGCCGTTCGCGATGGATCGTTGGAGGACCTGATGAGCCTCGAACCCGACTTCGTCGAGGGAGCCAAGCCCGACAGCCTCTGGCAGATCGCCATGCTGGCGGGGGCGCTTTCAGTGGTGCCCATGAGAGGCGAGCTGCTGTCATACCAGGTGCCGACCTATTTCGGGATGCTATGCGCCAGCTACCGTCCGTAACGAGAGGTTTGGACCGTGGAGGCGGCCAGCTAGAGGTGGGTGTAGATCTGCGCGAGGCTCGAAATGGTCGGGCAGTCGGTATCGCCGTGGGTTCCGGCCCTGTCAATCAGGAGCCCCTTCATCCCCGCGTTCCTCGCCCCGACCACGTCGGCCTCGTACAGGTCCCCCACGTGCACGCTTTCCTCCGGTCTAGCTCCCGCTCGTTTCATCGCGATGTTGAAGATCTCCGGGTGAGGTTTCGTGTAGCCCACGATCCCGGAGAACACGATGGTGGGCAGATAACGGTCCAGGCCCAGGGGCACGACCACCTTCTCAGTGTCAGCAGGAGCGTTGGAGATCAGACCGAGGGCATACCCGCCGCGCTTGAGCTCCCCGAGCGTCGGCTCGACGTCGTGGTATAGTTCGAGTGGGACGTTCTTCTCAAGCACTGGCCAACGCTCACGGACGCGCCTCGAGACCCTCATTGCCTCCGCCTGGTCTGCGTCAGGGAAGAGGGAGCTGAAGACCTTCTGGTAGAGGTGGCGGTAGGCCTCGTCCGTCTCCCCCGGCGTCATCGGTGCGGCCGCGTAGGTGGAGAGCCACCAGCCCTCCAACCTCATGTATGCGCCGTCTATCACGTGGAGGGGCGCGTCCCGCCCCGCCTCGTTGATCACCGTCCGGAAGATCCGGCTTCTTCGCATGACGAGCAGGGTCCCCCCTAGGTCGAAGAACACCGCCCTGATGACCACGTAACACAGTCGACCCGCTTGCCGTAATTAAGATTGGCCGGGAGAGTGCTAGGCGTGGAAGCCCGGGATGTATGGGGTGACGAGCATGCTGAACAGGAGGAGGGTAAGCACAACTCCTGTGATCAGGACATACTGCCTGTCCCCCTCGGCGTCGAAGAGCAGGACGGAGATCAGCACTCTGGAGACGGGCGTCGCAATCAGGAGGATCACACCCACCTCTATTATGGAGAGGGGGTTGAACGCCGCAAGCCCCTTGATGATGCCGGCAAAGCTCACGTCGAAGTTGCCGTGCGGGATGTTAGGATTGTAGGTCAGGAGGCTTGCAACATCCGAGTAGTTTCCCGACAGCGCCAGGATGACGACTCCCAAGACGATGACCGAGGCGGATATCAGGACGCCGTATCTCAGGACCATCCCTATGACTTTGTTCATCGAGTCTGGGTCCTTCAGATTCATACCGCTATCCCCAGGGAGCTGAGCACCATCTCGACCGCGGTGATGGCGAGGACGATGACGAAGATGACCCTGACCGTCGGGTTGCGCGACCTAAGCAGGAGGCGAGCGCCGATGGCCGCGCCGATGAGTATGCCGATAGCCACCGGGGCGACGATTATCGGGTTGACGTCACCCCTCTCGAAGTATATCCCTGCGCTGGCCGCAGCGGTCACCCCGATCATGAAGTTGGAGGTGGTGGTCGAGACCTTCATCGGGAGCTTCATCGCCAGGTCCATGGAGAGCACCTTGAACGCGCCGCCCCCGATGCCCAGGAGCCCCGAGAGGATGCCGGCGGCCCAGGTGCCTGCGAGCCCCGCCACAGGCCTCGTCGTGTTGTACTCGATCACGGAGCCGTCCTTTTCGGGATAGCTCCCCTTCAGGGCGAGTCGCTTGGAGAGCCCCTTCAGCTCGGGAGATTTCGGGATGTCCTCGCCGACCTTCATCAATGTTGGGACGAGGGTGATGAGAAGTATGCCCCCGAATATCAGCTCGAGGATGGCGGAGTTGGCGTACGCTGCCAATGCTGCGCCCATTATGGCGCCTGAGGTGCTGGCAAGCTCGAGGAACATGCCGACCCTGAGGTTCGTCACCTTGTCCTTGACGTATGTGGAGGCGGCGCCGCTTGAAGTGCCGATGATCGCGACGATGCTGGCGCCGATGGCGAAGTGGATGTCCACTCCAAGGAACAGGGTGAGGACCGGGACTATCACAATGCCGCCGCCGAGCCCTACGATTGAGCCGAAGACGCCTGCGAAGATTGAAACTAGGAAGAGTATGAGGAGGAACTCTAGTATAAACAACGAGGCTGTCCCGCCCACGGTGGATACTTAGATATTCCCGGGAGCCGATCTTTCAGGGTTCACGGCGTACTTACGTGCCCGTCCAGGGCAGCCACGATCCGCTCGTGGCTCCTCTGAATCCCCTCTACGCCCGTGTTGAGGATTATGCAGGGGACCTTCCAGTCTTCGAACATCATCCTGAAGAACTTAACCTGGACTTCGTTGTCGAGCTCTAGGAGGTACGGGTTGTACCACGGCTCATGGGAGGTCGTCCCCCACTTCTCTTTCGGCCCTGCGCCCGGAAGCACCATGTATTCGCCCTTGCGGAGTATTTCGATGGCCTCTTCCGGGGAGAGTTTCACCTCTGCGGGACTGTGGTCGTCCCGGCGGAGAAGCACGACGAGGTTGACCGGTACTTCGTCCACCACCTTCTCCGGGCCGAGTATCTCCTCCCTTTTCACGAGCACCCTGGAGTTGCCGAAGGCGTAGTAGCACCACCCCATGCCCTCGTTGAAGACACACCTGCCATGGGTCAGGCCGCACCCGGCCACGCCGTCGGTGTGCTCGCACTCCTCCTTCTTTGCCGTCGCGTTCTCGTTGAGGGACCTGTCGAAAACGTCCCTCAGCCACCCCTGGTCCTTCTGGGACTCGGACCTCATGTAGAGAGCCCTCTCTGGCTGTCGGGCCACCAGGCGCTGCCCTGGGTCAGGTCCCTTGGACGCCGGGAACCTGACGTAGGCCCAGTCGTCGCCGCAGATCTTCCCGTCGTCGTTCATGAATATCCGGAAGGACTGCGTGGTCTTTCCCGTCCCCGTCGGCGCGACGATCACCACCCCCTTCCCCTTGTAGAGGGCTGTCGCACCATGAATCGAAAGCGTGTTCGCTCCCTTCTCGAGGATGGCGGCGGCCATGCCGAGGGCCCAGGACTTGCACTGGCCATAATACTCCGTGTTGAGGAAGAGGGCGGAATGGAGCTCCGGGCAGTAGTAGGCGGACGGGTCGACCCCGTCGACTCCTGTCGCCGAGTAGATAGACGCCTGGACCGGGGAGTCGTCCCCGGCTCTCCACCAGTTCTCGGACCAGAACTCCGCCTGGTGGGGGCTGTTCGTGGTCAGCTCGATGACCACTCCATTGATGTCGGCCTTCAACGACTTCGCGTCTGGCCTTGAGAGCCTCGGTTTCGCCATTGAAAGCAGGTTTTGAAACTCCGGAAGAGGGGTGTTCTTGTTCCCCTTGACCCTGGCCCGCGATTGGGTCACATAGTTGTGGAGCGCCGCCTTGGTCATGCGGGAAACGGCGGGCGATTTTGGACCCCTTAAAACCATTGACGGAATCCGCGCCAATTTCCTGATTGTCGAATTGAGGAGGGGCGGAAACGCACCGGCCCGAGAGCCGGAGCCCCGCCTTATCTTGCAGCCAACAATGAGGGGGTCTGGTGGCGGTCGGACGACGACATGCCGTATCTCTCGGCAGCCTCGATGTCGAGGCCACCCTTCCTGCAGATGTTCCTGACCGTCCTGAACATGGCCCACCCCCCGAGCCCAACCATCCCTCCTGTGAGGTACCGGGACCTGAACCCGGCCTCGCTTGAAGCCCTGGTGGCGTTCCTTGCGGCCACCTTCGCAAGGTGCCTGTAGGCCGCGTAGTAGACGGCGAGCTGAGAGACGTCGAGCTTCAACGAGGAGAAGTTGCGGTTCTTCAGGAGGCCGAGTGGGACGTGCTGCATCGGGGTGATCGTGAACTCGAAGGGCCTGCCGCTTCGGAGGGTGGAGTTGCTCATCTGGTTGATCAGCGCTACCGTAGCCCAGTTGTCCTCCGCAGTCTCGTCTGCCTGGCCCACCTGGACAGTGAAAGCAGGACGCCAGTAGTAGGAGTTCATCACATATGTCCCACGCCAGACGATTTCCTGCCAGGTACCGTCGGGGCCGACTCTGAGCGGCAGGGTCTTGTTGGGCATGTGTATCTGCGCGAGCCTGTCGCTCCCCGTCTCGACCCCGACTTGGAGACCGATCCAATTTGTCGGCCCAGCCCTCATCTCTCTGGCCATCTTCATCATCAAGTCCGGATAGGCTGCGGGGATGGAGATACGTCCGTGGGTGGGATTGGTGTGCTCGATGCCCGGGGTCGACATGACGGCCGTGACAAGTTCGAGCAGCTTCTCTTCATTAGGGACGAAGTTCCTCCCATGTTCGTACGCAAAGATTTCGTCGCTGTGTAGCCATGCGTTCCCCATGCCTGCCCGCACGTTCACTTCGAGTTCCCGCTCCACCTTCTCCGGGGGGTAGTACCGGAGGGGCCTGAGCGTCACCTCGCAGAAGTCGCACCCCACGCCGCACCCCCGCATCACCTCCACCATCCCCTTCACAGACGGACCCTGTATCTCAGGGATATCGTCCAAGGAAGGAAACTGTCTCGAGAACTGGTAGCGACTGATGAATCTGGGGCTGGGCGCCCACTCCTTGCGGAAGTCGCGGGTGAAAGTCTGATATCCCCTGAAGAACTCTGCCCTTTCGCGCGAGCCCTCGGCCACATATCGGAAAAGGTCGACGGCTATGTCGTCCGCCTCTCCCTGGAATGCGTAGTCGATGCCGTTCTTTTCCAGCTCGTCGGGGTGGACCGTGAACTCCCAGACCCCAGGGCCGCCGACCATCAGCTTCGCCTTCTTCCCCGAACGGGCCCTGTTGACGCTAGCGATGAGGTCCTCGAAGTCCCTCTGGACGTAGGCGGGGGCCTGGGTTTCGAAGAAGACAGCGTATGACATCGTGAGAGGGCCGAGCCCAAGGGGATCCATGGTCGAGACCCCTATGACCTCGGTGTCTTCGTCGACGAAGTCTGCGACGTGACTCTCCTGGGCGACGACGACTTCGTCCCTCGGCAGGCCCTTCAGCAGGGCTGCCTCCAGTTTGCGTATGGCGTAGGGCGCCAGGACCGCCCGTCCACCGGAGGCTGGAGGGGGAGGGCCTCTCAGGAATGAGTAGACCGACTGTGGAATCGCATCGGTCGGCGCGCTGGCGAGGAAGTCGAGAAGCGGGACCCCTCTGTAGTTTCGGGA
Organism: Nitrososphaerota archaeon; assembly: GCA_028866945.1. Classification (GTDB taxonomy): domain Archaea; phylum Thermoproteota; class Nitrososphaeria; order Nitrososphaerales; family Gagatemarchaeaceae; genus UBA183. The sequence goes on along the minus strand of JAGWHE010000022.1, from coordinate 5,002 downwards.
CAGGGTGGTGTCGGATATGAGGACGTATCGCGCCAACTTTTCACGTGAGAGAAGGGGTTATGGTTACTAAAAAATCCTGCACCCAAGCATCTCTGGTCATGGAGGGTTGGCGCCCTGTCCGGCTTGGGCAATCTGGACGAGTGTGCGGTCGGTCTCCGCTGAGAGATCGTGGTCGTTGGCGTCGTACCCCGCCTGGCAGAAGTCGTCTCTGTGCTTGATCAGGAGCCAAGCCTCCCTCGTTCCCCCGAGGCCCTTCGTCCTCACCAGCGCGAAGGAGCCCAGCAGTTTGGCGCCGTAGAGGGTGAACTTCAAGTTCCCGTCTCTGAGCGCTGCCTCTGCCGCCTCCTCGGCCTCGGCCCGCCCCTCCAATTTGCGGCGGGCGCCCTTCGAGACCTCCGCCTCCACGGCATACGTCCCCTGGTCCCATATCATCACCGTCCCGGCGCCATAGCCGCTGGGGATGGTGCCTTCGAAGTGCCTGTACTCCAGGTCGTGCGGGCCGGTAGGCATCGCGAGGCGTCTCACGGTGGGGTCGAGAGTGGGACCCTTGGGAATGGACCAGGATGGCATCGCCCCTCCGATCTCGAGCCTGAAGTCGTAGTGGAGCGCTGTAGCTTTGTGCTTGTGGACGACGTAGACGTGCGTCCCCCCAGACATGCCGAAGTGCGCGGAGTTGCAACCTATAGGGTTGACTCGGAGTCGGTTAGCGCACCCATGCGGACCGACGTCGGGCGCCGATCTTAGAGTCCAGGCTTTGCTTCGTCGGTGGAGATCTCCACGGCGGTAGCCTCCTTCTTGCGGCTGAGTGCGACGAATACAAAGGCTATGATCAGTAACGCCACGGAAATCTCGAAAGCGAAACTCTGGCCGGAGAGATAGGCGTTGGCGAGCGCAGGAGGCAGCTTGCTGGTAAGGTTCCCGATGAAGAGCTGATAGACCACGCCAGGGGGTATCACCGAGGTCGCCGCGGTCAAAGAAAGGGCGAAGCTGAGTATCATACCGGTGTTCCTGAAGGTATTCATGGTGCCTGAGCCCACCCCGTACTTTGCCGGTGGCGTCGCCGACATTATGGCCGAGGTGTTAGACGGCCAGAAGAAGGCTAGCCCGACCCCGGAGAGCGCCTCTATGACCCCGATCTCGAACAGAGTGGTCCCGGTGGTCAGCTGGCTGAAGAGGAAGAGGGAAAGCGCAGTGACAGCAACGCCGAGCATGGACGTCTTCCTGAACCCGAACCGGTCCGACGCCATGCCGCCCACCGGCCCGAGCGCCGCCGTGGCCAGGGCGAATGGGATGATCAGGTATGCCGAAGTGAGGGCAGACAGCCCCGCTATCCCCTCTAGGTAGAAGATCAGGAGGAAGTTGACGCTGAATACGGCGAGGAACTGGAACAGGGACGCTATGATGGAGAAGGTGAAGGTAGTGTTCCTGAAGAAGCCGAAGTCTAAGATGGGATCCTCGCTGTACTTCCACTCCCAGGCGGCGAAGACCCCGAAGAAGAGCGGGGAGATCAGGAGTGCCCCCAGGGTCGTCGGGTTCCACCAGGAATAGAGGAGCCCCCAGGTGATACCCAGCAGGAGCGACAGAAGGCCGAGGGTGAACGTCACGGCCGCGGGTATGTCGAAGGACCCCCGTTGACCGGGTGGCTTGACGGCCCTTAGGACCTTGTAGGCCCAGGCCGTGCCGAAGATTCCCACGGGGATGTTGATCAGGAAGATCCAGCGCCAGGATGCGTACGTGATGATGACTCCGCCGAGGACTATGCCGAGTATGTTGCCCAGGCCCCACACTATCGACTGGATGCCGAATGCCCGCCCCGTTTCGTTGCGGGGGAAGGCTTCGGAGAGGATGGCGAAAGAGTTGGAGGTGAGAAGGGCCGCACCCGTCCCCTGGATCACCCTGAAGGCGACGAGGGAGAGGCCCGTGGGCGCGAAGCCGCAGAGGGCCGACCCGATGGTGAAGATGATGAAGCCGATGTTGTAGAGGAGCTTCCTCCCGTACATGTCGGCAAGCCTCCCTAGGCTCAGGACCAGGGCCGTGTTCACTACAAGGTACGCGATGATCACCCAGATCATGGTCACGAAGTCGGAGTGCAGGTCTTCGGCCATGGGGAAGAGGGCGAGGAGGACCACGGTGCTGTCCACGGCCGCCATCAGGGCACCGGTCGACGTAACCGACAGTGCTTTCCATTTGTAGTCCAAAGTAGTCACAAGAGCCTCGAGAAGGTTCGGACGACGCCGATGGGGCCGGTATTTGAAACTGACTCGGCAGGGGCCGGTTGAACCTCGGCCACCCTTCCCTGATTTGGAAATCGACTGCTCGGTTAATATGGCCAGGAAGGGCCGCGGACGCAAACCGGCATGAAAGGGTCGCCAGACGGCGTTGAGGAAGGCGGGGCGGGCGCTGAGAAGGAGGCTGACCCGGTCACCGACCGCGGGCGCATGATAATCGCACGGATGGACAGAATACCGGTCTGGGCGTTCCCTGCTTCATTGGTCCTCATTATCGGGACAGGGTACTTCTTCACCTTCTTCGACATAACCGACATAGGCTTCGCGATGCCAGCGATCGCCACCCAGTTCAGCCTGACAGGGTCGGAGACGCTCTTCGTCGCCCTGGCCGTGGGGCTCATCGGGTACATCGTAGGCTCCTACATGATCGGCACCCTGGCGGACAGGTATGGGAGATTCAATACAATGCTGGCGACCATAGCGTTCACTGCGATAGGGTCCTTCGGCGATGCCGCGGCCACCAACCTGGTCACGCTTTCGGTGTGGAGGTTCGTAACGGGGATGGGAGTGGGGGCGGACCTCAACCTCGTGTCGACATACATCGGGGAGCTGTCCCCGCCGAACATCAGGGGGAGGATGTCGGTGCTGACGTTCTTCATAGGAATCATCGGCCAGGCGGTGACCCCCTTCATCGCCCTCGCTCTCGTCCCGAACTATGTCATAGGCTGGCGGATCCTGTTCGTCATCGGGGGCGTCATCGCGGTCATCGCTCTCGCCGCCCGCTCCCAGCTTCCCGAGTCCCCCCGGTGGCTCGTCCTCCACGGAAAGTACGACAAGGCAGAGGAAGTGGTCACCAGGATGGAACGGTTCGCCCGGTCAAAGGGGGTGGACCTTCCGGAGCCCGAGGTCCATGAGATAAGCAGCGAGAAGGGGAGGTTCCCCACCTCCTACCTATTCCACAGACCATACTCGGTGCGCCTTTTGGTGCTGGCGTCGATGTGGTTTCTGTGGTACATCGGCAACTATGGCTTCCTCGGCGACGCCGCGACGCTCCTGGCCGACCAGGGGATTACCGTGGCCAACTCGATCATGTTCCTGGCCGTCGGCGCGGTTGGCTACCCGGTAGGCGCAATCGTCATGTTCGCCCTGGCGGACAGGGTCGAAAGGAAGATCTCGATCCTCGGCTCGACTGTGATATGGCTGGTGGGGATGCTCGCCTTCGGCTCCCTCGCGAACGACTATGTGATCGAAGCCGGGTCCTTCCTCGCTTCGATGGCGCTTGGGATGTACCTGCAGCTGGCGTACACATTCACCGTGGAGAGCTATCCTACGCGGGCGAGGACCTCCGGATTCGCGCTCAGCGACGGGCTGGGGCATATCGGTGGAGCCGTGGGGGCGCTGGCGCTGCCGGTCATTGTGTCCGCCTACTCGTTCGCCGTCGGGTTCGGGGTGATTGGGGCGACGGGTCTTCTTGCGGGGGTGATAGCCCTCGCCGGCCCTTCTGCGACCCGCAAGCACCTGGAGCAGGTCCCCAACTGAGCTAGCGGCGCTTGCATGGCGACTCTGCAGCAGCCTGTTGCAGGCAAAGGAGCCGCACGCTCATTCAAGTCCTGCGCCACCCTAGACTGGGGCACGCATAGCATGCTCAGATGAGTGTCAGCAGGGCTCGGCTCAACTAGCAGCTCGCCACCACATCACAAGGAGCCCAAGCAGTCCCGATGGCTTCGGAGTGACCGTGAATCGAAAGTCTTTTTCATCGCGCCCCAAGGACGCTCATCTCAGCCAGATGCCCCTGACCTCGAAGCCACTAGCCCAGGACACGTGGCCAGCCTTCGCCCACCTCGTGGAGAAGCACAATGGGATCTTCGGCGGATGCTGGTGTATCGCGTTTCATCTCGAGCCAGGCGAGAAGAGACATGGATACTCTGCATACAAGGCGATGAAGAAGGCACGCGTCTGGGAAGGCCGGGCGCACGCCGCGCTCGTATTCGACGGGCCGAAAGCCGTCGGCTGGTGCCAGTTCGGCCCGACGGCGGAGCTTCCAAACATCAGGAGCAAGAAGGCCTACGAGGAAGGGTTGGAGCAGCCACCGGATTGGCGCATAACCTGCTTCTTCTCAGACCGAGAACGACGTGGTGAAGGGATCGCAGGGTTCGCCTTGCGCGAGTCGTTACGCGAGATTTCGCGGCTTGGGGGCGGCACAGTCGAAGCATACCCCGAGGATTACACTGGGCAGAAGGTTTCGAGTTCGTTCCTTTGCAGCGGAACGCTGGGACTGTTTGAGAAGGCAGGATTCAAGAAGTCGAGGAAGATTGCGATGCATCGGTGGGTCGTTGCCCGGCACGTTGCCCCCAAGCGGCCGAGCCGGACAGATAGCTGAAATCCCTCGCTTGCATCGGGCATTCGGAGCTTTTGACCCCGCACGGTGTGTGAGTGCAAGACTGGCCCGGCCGGGATTCGGGCACCCATATGGGTGCTTGGATACTCAAGGTCTAAGTATGCTATGGCCAACTGAATAGACGTGCAGCCCGACCTAAATGATGTGAAGCTCAAGGAACTGGTTGAATATATCGCCGACAAGAGAGCTCACCCCGAGAAATGCAACGTCCGCAGGACTCTTAGGGCGGAGTGGGTCGGAGGTACACGCGCGCGAGTGTTTTCAGATTCCGGCAAAGAAATGTTCGTCGGAGGGGACGGCGATTTCGGAGCTATGTCCGTCGCCTTGGCTAGTTTCCTCGCCTGCGAGCTGGACGTAATCGCGACTCATGCGACTT
>JAGWHE010000061.1 GCA_028866945.1 Nitrososphaerota archaeon | reverse complement strand
GTCTATCTTGCAAGTGTACTTCCTCTGCTTAGCGTCGTAGTAGGCGATGAGCCCGCACTTCTCGCAGACGTAGATCTCGGTCTTGTCCGCCTCGTCGAGCAGCCTGTCCTTCAGTACCATGGACGCCCCGTAGGCGATCAGGCAGTCCCTCTCCATCTCGCCGAACCTCAGGCCTCCGCCCCTGGCCCTGCCTTCAGTGGGCTGCTTCGTGAGCATCTGGACCTGGCCCCTCGCCCTCGCATGGATCTTGTCGGCGACCATGTGGTGGAGCTTCTGGTAGTAGACCACTCCGACGAAGACGTCGGCGGCGAACTTCTTCCCGGTCTTGCCGTCGTACATCACCTCTCTACCAGTCGCCTCGAACCCCTTCGCCCTGAGCACCTTCTCCATCTCCTCGATGCTCTCCCCCGCGAAGGCGGAGCCGTCGACCGGGGACCCGCGGAAGGCCGCTGCCTTGCCGGCGATGGACTCGATGAACTGGCCCACGGTCATCCTCGACGGGAAGGCGTGCGGGTTGATTATGACGTCGGGGACGATCCCCTCGGCGGTGTAGGGCATGTCCTCCTGGGGGACGACGAGGCCGATGACCCCCTTCTGGCCGTGCCTGGACGCGAACTTGTCCCCAATCTCCGGGGTCCTCATGTCCCTGACCCTGACCTTGAACATCTTCCCTCCTTCGACGTTCTCGGTCATGAAGATGGAGTCGACCACCCCCGCCTCGGAGGGCCTGACCGCCACCGAGGTGTCGCGCCTGTAGGGCCCTTTGATCTCGAACTCCTTGTACTCCTCCATGAACCGGGGCGGGCTCGTCCGGCCTATCACGACGTCGCCGCCGGTGACCTGGGATTCGTGGGCGACAACGCCGTCGCCTTCGAGGAGGCGGTAGAACTTCTCGCCGCGGTAGCCGCGGATGTTGGACTCGGCCGCCGGCACCTCGAAGGTGTCGCGCATCCCGCCGAGGTACTGCTTGGCTTCCCCCTCGTAGAGCCTGTAGAAGAACGACCTGGCCATCCCGCGTTCGACGCTGGACTTGTTCATGATGATGGCGTCCTCGATGTTGTACCCCTCGAACGACAGGACGGCGACGACGCAGTTCGTGCCGAGCGGCCTCTCGTCTATCCTGAGCAGGTCCAGGGTCCTCGTCCTGACCACCGGGGCCTGGGGGCTGACGAGCAGGTGCTGCCTGACGTGCGGCGAGATGGGGTAGGTGGGCGAGCTGAAGCCGAGGCTCTGCTTCGCCATTGCCGACTCGTAGGTGTTCCTCGGAGACTGGTTGTGCTCGGGGTACGGGATGATCGAAGCGGCGATGCCGAACATGGCGGCCGGGAAGAGCTCCATGTGGGTGTTCTTGGTGGTGACGTCCTCCGGGCCCATGGCCACGAGTGAGTTCTCCTCCTCGTTGGCGTCGATGAGCTCGATCACTCCCTCCTCGACCAGGTCCCTCCACGAGGACTCGCCCCTGGTCACCTTCTCGATGAGCTCCGGGTTGAGCAGCGGGCGCCCGCTCTCCACCACGACGAGCGGCCTCAGGACGCGGCCCGAGCTCAGGCTGATGTAGATGCGCGGGTACGCTTTGTCGTTGATCGGTGAAACGTAAAGGACACTGGCGCTCGGGTTGATCTGCCCGTCTCTCCTGAGCTTCCTGAACGCCTTGGCGAGGCGCTCCCCGTCGTCCACATAGCCGAGGAACCTCCCGTCCATGAATATCCTGCACCCGTCAACCTGGACCTTCTGCTCCGTGTCGCGTATCTGCTTCGCGCCGAGCTCCCAGAGCTTCTCCTCCACCTCCTGGGTGGGGACGCTGACGGAGATGATCGCGGAGAGTGCCAGGTTCTTGACGAGGCCGCAGTTCACCCCTTCAGGTGTCTCCGAGGGGCATATCCTGCCGAAGTGGGTCGCGTGGAGGTCTCTGGCTTCGAAGTTCGGCTGGCTCCTGCTGAGCGGAGACTGGACGCGCCTCAGGTGGCTGAGGGTGCTGAGGTAGTTGGTGCGGTCGAGGAGCTGCGTGACTCCGACCTTCCCCCTTCCCCAGTTCCCTGTGGCAATCGCGTTGTTGAGCTTGTCAGTTATGATGCCGGTCCTTATCGCCGCCCCGACCACGTTGCCGCCGCGCTTCTGGCCCGTCCTTTCCAGCTGGTACTTCATGTCCCGCACCAGGTTGCGGAACGCGGTCCTGAAGAGGTCCGCGAGCATCTGGCCTGCGAACTTGATGACCTTGTTCCCATAATGGTCCTTGTCGTCGGCCTCGATCCACCCCAGCCTGAGCTCCAGAAGCTTGCAGGCCGCCTCGCCCATGAACATCGACTTGTCGAAGCGCCTGTCATCGGTCTTGCCGAGGTGCGGCAGGAGCCCCCAGTCCAGCATCGACAGGGCGCGCTTCACCCTGAACTCTTCGAGCATCCCGTGGGCGACCCTGTTCCCGATGAACACCAGGGCGTCCTTCTCGGTCGGCGCCTCGCTCGCCTTGTCGAAGGAGACTTCGAGGAGGTCCTGGATCTCGGCCTTGGGGGACACCGCGTCGGCGATGTCCTTGTCCGACTTTATCCCGAGGGCGCGCATGACGATGACGTAGGGGAGGTCGACGGGGCAGCTCGGCACCTTGACGTTGATGGCGCCATCCTGCTTCAGCGTCAGCTCGAGCTTCGACCTGTAGCCGACGACCGAAGAGTACACCCTCGACTTGTAGGTGTTGGCTCCCGCGAGCTTCTCGACGTCGACGAGTATCTTGTTCGGGGAGAGGTCCTCAAGCCCGACGATAACCCTCTCTGCGCCGTGGATGATGAAGTACCCTCCGGGGTCGTTCGGGTCCTCGCCCGACTCGATGAGCTGCTCGCGCGTGCGGTTCGAGAGCTGGCAGAGCTCGGACTTTACCATGACCGGCAGGTCCCCAATGTGCTGGCGGGTGGTGTCCCGCGGGAGGCCCTCTTCCTCGATGGTCATCTCGAGGAGTATCGGAGCAGAGTAGGTGAGGTTCCTCAGCCTAGACTCCATCGGGAGTATGCTGCTTACCGAGCCGTCGATCTCCACGACCCGGGGAGAACCCAGAGTAAGCCTGCCGAACTTTATCTTGTAGGGAGTGCTCACCGTCTCGATCTCCACCTCGCCGATCTCGTCGATGATGTTCTGCAGCCCCTTGGTGACGAACTCGTTGTAGCTGTTCAGGTGCTGGCGCGCGACCCCCTCTCTCTGCAGCAGATCGCTGAGGATGATCCAGGAGTTCGAAGCCGCGTACTGCTTGCTCATCTTCTAGCCCTCCACCACGTACCTGTAGTATATGCTGGAACCTGCGGTCTCGCTCGTCCGGGTGATCCTGACGAAGTCGCCTGGCTTCGCACCGACCTCCTTCGCGATCGAGTCTGTCGACTGGATGTAGGGGAACTGCGACGGAGAAGAGTTGAACCTTGCGACGACCTGTGCCGCTTCCTCCCTCGTGAGGAGCTCGTGCTTTGGAATCAGGAAATGGGTGCTTACCTTGAACGCTGGAACTTCGTCCTCGACCTTCTTCCTTCTGACGGTTTTCTTGGTGGTGACTATGGCGTCTTACCCCCATTGATAATACAGACTAAGTGGCACGAACAATACACGTAACAGGGCCCCATGAGAGGCGATTTTTGGCGCGTATTTAGATTTTACTAGGTTGGAACCGGGCCGGGCCAACCGGCACCCCCCGGGGCCTCCTCTGGTGCTGACTGAGCTTGTTGGCATGCCCTCCCGCCCCATCAGCACCAGGAACACGGCGCGAATACCCCGGGCAGCTGTT